>NZ_CP150300.1:4800000-5118127 GCF_037991315.1 Paenibacillus sp. FSL H8-0079 | reverse complement strand
CCTTCTCTACTGTGGATCAATGCGGGTATGGCACCGCTCAAACCATATTTTGACGGACGTGAGAAGCCGGAGAACCCACGCCTTGCGAACTCCCAAAAGTGTATCCGTACCAATGATATCGAGAATGTTGGTAAAACGCGTCGTCACCATACGTTCTTCGAAATGCTAGGCAACTTCTCCATTGGAGATTACTTCAAGGAAGAGACGGTTACCTGGGCATGGGAGTTCCTGACTAGCAAAGAGTGGATCGGTTTTGATCCGGAGCGTCTGTCAGTAACGGTATATCCGGAAGATGAAGAAGCATTCAAACTGTGGAACGAAAAAGTGGGACTGCCTGCAGAGCGTATCATCAAATTGGATGAGAACTTCTGGGATATTGGCGAAGGCCCATGTGGACCTTGTACCGAGATCTTCTATGACCGCGGCGAAGCTTATGGAAACGACATGAGTGATCCTGAGATGTATCCAGGTGGGGAAAACGAACGTTATCTGGAAGTGTGGAACCTGGTATTCTCCCAGTTCAACCATAACAAAGACGGCAGCTACACACCGCTTCCTAACAAAAATATTGATACAGGTGCTGGTTTGGAACGGTTTGCTTCCATTCTGCAAAATGTGGATTCCAACTTCGACACAGACCTGTTCCAACCGATGATTCAAAGAACAGCCGCTCTTGCGGGTGTGAAATATAACGACAGCGTAGAGATTGATGTTGCACTGAAAGTCATTGCCGATCATATTCGTACCGTTGCCTTTGCAGTAGGTGATGGCGTTCTGCCAAGTAATGAAGGACGTGGATATGTCATTCGTCGTTTGCTTCGCCGTGCAGTTCGTTACGGTAAAGTGCTTGGACTCGACCGTCCATTCCTGTATGAACTGACCTCAACCGTTGGTGAAGTGATGGGAATGTACTACCCTGAGGTAGTGGACAAACAAGAGTTCATCGCCAAAGTGATCAAAACTGAGGAAGAGCGTTTCCACGAAACACTCACGGATGGTCTGGCTATTCTGGCTGATATGAGTCGCACTGCCAAATCCGAAGGACGCACGGTTATTAGCGGACCTGAAGCTTTCAAACTGTATGACACATACGGTTTCCCGTTTGACCTGACAGAAGATTATGCTGCAGAGCATGGTCTGACTGTGGATCGTGAAGGTTTTGATGCTTCCATGCAGAAACAACGTGAACTTGGACGTGCTGGGCGCCAAGAGAACGAGAGCATGAAAGTCCAAGGCGGGCCACTTGCTGATCTGGAGGTTAAAAGCGAGTTTGTTGGTTATACTGACCTGTTGACGGAAGCGAAAGTGGTAGCCATCGTTGCCGGTGACGCCCTTGTTGACACTGTAGGCGAAGGACAGACGTGCCAGGTTGTTCTGGACAAGACTCCTTTCTACGCAGAAAGTGGCGGTCAAGTGAGTGATCAGGGCTTGCTGCGCGGTGCTAGTGTAACAGCCAAAGTACAAGGCTTGTTCAAAGCTCCACTCGGACAACATGTACATCTGGTAACTGTGGAGTCCGGTGAACTGCGTGTAGGCGATGTGATCAATGCTCAAGTAGATTCTGCGAAACGCGGCGACATTATCAAAAACCATACGGCAACTCACTTGCTGCACAAAGCACTTAAAGATGTGCTCGGCACGCACGTAAATCAGGCGGGATCGCTCGTAGAGCCACAGCGTCTGCGTTTTGACTTCTCTCACTTCGGCAGCATCACGCCGGAAGAGTTGACAGAGATTGAGCGTCAGGTGAACGAACAGATCTGGAATCGTCTGAACGTGAACATCGAGCTGAAAGCTATTGATGAAGCCAAAGAAATGGGTGCGATGGCTCTGTTTGGCGAAAAATATGGAGATATTGTACGTGTCGTTCAAGTTGGAGACTACAGTTTGGAACTTTGTGGCGGCTGTCACGTAAATAATACTTCAGAGATTGGAATCTTCAAACTGGTGAGCGAGAGCGGGATTGGCTCCGGCGTGCGTCGGATCGAAGCTGTAACTGGCCGTGGTGCATATCTGTATGTGGAAAGCCAATTGGAATTGCTCAAGCAATCAGCAGCGCTGCTCAAAGCAAATGTGGCTGATGTGCCTAAACGGATCGAAGGTCTGAACCTGCAACTGAAAGAAGCAGCTAGAGAGACTGAATCCCTGCAAAGCAAGCTGAGCGCCATGGAAGCGGGTCAACTGACGGATCAAGTGGTACAAGCAGGAAATACACAATTGCTGGCAGCACGTGTAGATGCTCCGAACATGGATGCGCTTCGCACAGTGGCTGATGAGTTGAAAATCAAATTGCCTAACGCCGTACTCGTATTGGGTGCCGCAGCCGATGGCAAAGTGAATTTTGTAGTAGCTGTACCTGCTGAACAAGTAAAACAAGGATTACACGCAGGCAAAATCGTCAAAGAAGTCGCAGCAGTATGCGGCGGTGGCGGTGGTGGACGTCCAGATATGGCGCAAGCCGGAGGCAAGGATGCGACCAAGCTGGATGAAGCGCTGAAACTGGCGGTTTCGCTGGTTAGCGGGCATAATGCATAAATCCATTGAGTGGCTTTCAATCGTCAAAAAATAAATCGAAATGGTTCTGTTCGTTTATTTTTTGTACCCGAGAGCGTGTGGAATCGAATGATGCAATATGCTGAAGCCAGTAAAGGACAAGCAAAAAACACAATTGCCTTATCCTTTGTTTACTTGTGGCAGTCAGAATATGTTATTATATAAACAGAAATCAATTCGGCAGGACATGGTCCCCATGTTCATGCAGGAGCGAGGTGTCATCAATGGACTCCATGGATAAGACGGTTAAATTTAATGTGAAAGGTGACGAACAGGAAGCATCATCCAAAGAGATTCTTCTCACGGTATATGATGCATTGGTCGATAAGGATTATAATCCGATCAACCAGATTGTTGGGTATCTGATTTCCGGAGACCCGGCATACATTCCTCGTCACAACAATGCACGTAGTCTGGTCCGTAAAAAGGAGCGCGATGAGCTGATTGAAGAGCTTGTACGTTCCTATCTGGCCAATCACCGGTAATGTACGCCGCTTCCGCTGTGTTGCAGCTATGCAGACAGCGGCAAATGAACCGACAGAAGACAGCCTGAAGCTTGAGAAGGCGATTATTTGTAATCGACCTGAGCAGGCCCCAGGATGGGAGAGCATGGATGAAAATATTAGGTTTGGATTATGGGGACCGAAGAATCGGGGTTGCCGCGAGTGACGCCTTCGGTTGGACTGCCCAGGGATTGGAAGTGCTTGAACGCCGCCGTGATGAAGGTGAGTTCACTCGAATTGCCGATCTTGTGCGTGAGCATGAGATTAGTGAGATCGTAGTCGGACTTCCCAAAAACATGAACGGCACCGTAGGACCGCGCGGTGAGATATGCATTGCTTTTGCCGATCGCCTGCGGGATGAACTGAATTTACCTGTTCACCTTTGGGATGAACGGCTGACAACCATGGCAGCAGAACGTACGCTGATTGAAGCGGATGTCAGTCGGAAAAAACGCAAGCAGGTTGTGGACAAAATGGCCGCAAGCTTGATTTTGCAAAATTATTTGGATGCCAATAGTAGAAGGTGAGGGGGATCAACAATGGCTGAAGATCAACTGGGTATGGAAGAAGAAGCGGAAATTATTTACATTGCGGATGACGAGGGTAATGAAGAGGAATTCGAAGTCATCATGAAGTTTGAAGTAGATGGTTCGGAGGCCAAGTACATGATGGTTGCTCCGGTTGAACCTGAAGATGGCGAAACGGATGTATATGCATTCCGTTATGAAGAAGAGGGCGACGATATTAAACTTTTCGTCATCCAAGATGATGCCGAGTGGGATATCGTCGAGGAGACGTTTAATACATTTCTTGCTGAAGATGAAGAGGAAGCGAACTAAATGACGGAATATAGCCGCAAAGACCTGAAATGGACAGATTCACTGCGTCTGGCATTCGGTGCTCATGTTGAGCTCGAAGAAGATAACGGTAAATCACAACCGTATGACTTGTTGGCTGAGTTCGAAGTCGGCGGTCAGCAATACGCGGTGCTCCGCAGTTCGTTGCGACCTTATGACGAGGTTGAACTTCTGCGGGTATCACCTGGAAGTGAAGACCAGATCATGCCGGAGTTAGTTACGATCGACGATGATGATGAGTGGGAGAACATCTCGGAGCTTTATGATGAATGTACTCTCCCCATTGACGAAGATTAATCAGCTTCAAATTGAAGAAACCGGGAGGGCGGAGAAGTCCGCTCTTTTTGGTTGTGTAAAGGAGTTGTTTCTTTTTTGAAAGGGAAAGCAATAGTAGTCATACTGCTTATCATTGTAGTTCTTGCCGGAGGCGCAGGTGGATACGTGTGGAGTATGATGCGTCCTGTGGAAGCTTCTACAGAACCAGTCGTATTCGAGATTAAGAGCGGATCGGGAACTTCGAAAATCGCAGATCAGCTTCAAGAAGAAGGCCTCATTCGAAGCGGGTTGACCTTCAAAGGGTATTTAAAGTGGAAAAAACTAGGTTCTAATTTCATGGCGGGTACATATTCTATGAGTCCTGGCGTGACATATGACGAGATTGTTAGCAAGCTGAGTAGTGGTGAAGTAGTACCGGAGGAAATGGTGAAATTTACAATTCCGGAGGGTTATAACGTTCTGCAAATGGCGGGTAAGCTTTCTTATGAGCATGTAGTAGATCGGGATGAATTCATCAAGCTGGCCAATGATCCTTCGGCCTTTGATGTAGATATCATCAAAGATATTCCAGTGGATGAAGAACTTCGCTACGTATTGGAAGGGTATCTATTCCCGGAGACGTATGAGCTGAAAAAGGGAAGTTCCACGCATGATGTGATGCAACGGATGCTGGAAGAATTCCAGACCAAGATTAATTCCATTCCTGATTTGGAAGCCAAGCTCCAGGAAAAGAACCTTTCCCTGCATGAACTGCTGACGATCGCGTCACTCGTGGAGAAAGAAGTTGTAGTGGACGAGGAACGTGCTCTGGTTGCAGGTGTAATCTACAATCGGATCAATCAGGATATGAAGCTGGAGATTGATGCTACCGTGCAATATCTGCTCGACAGACCGAAGGAACGATTGTTTTTCAAGGATCTAAAGGTGAAAAGTCCCTATAATACGTATCTGAACAAAGGCTTGCCACCAGGTCCAATTGCTAGTCCAAGTCTTCCGTCCATTGAGGCAGCGCTAAATCCGGAAGCTTCGGAGTATCTGTTCTATGTGACAAAAAAGGATGGCTCGTCTGGACATCTATTTGCCAAAACGTATAAGGAACACCAGCAAAATATAGCCAAAAGTAAGGCTGCGCAATAAGCGGAGGGGATTATATGAGTAAGAAACATGAACTGCTCGTTACAGCAGCGAATGTGAAAGAGGCAGAAGTGCTTCTCCAGGCTGGAGCAGATGCTCTGGTCATTGGAGATGATCGATTCGGCATGCGTCTTCCAGGGAGCTTCAGCGTGGAAGAGACAGCAGAGGTGGTTGCCATTGCAGCCAAACATCAGGCGCGTGTGTATGTATCCATGACTAATCTGATGTCCAACGAGCTGCTGAAAGAATTGCCAGAATATGTTCAGGCTTTGGGCAGAATCGGTGTGGATGGTGTGGAGTTTAATGATCCATCCGTGCTGGCTACCATGAAGGAATACGCTCCACATGTGAAGCTGCACTGGAACGCGGAGATGACTTCAACGAACTATGCGACGGCCAACTATTGGGGAACCAAGGGCGCTAGTCGTGTTGTGCTTGCCCGTGAGTTGAATATGGACGAGTTGACGGAAATGGTTCCTTTTTTGAAGGTGGAAGCTCAGGTTCAGGTGCATGGTATGACGAATATTTATCATTCCAAGCGCAGTCTGGTGCAAAGTTATATGGCTCATCAAGGACGGCCGGTTGAGGGACATCTGGGTAAAGAACGGGGATTGTTCCTGATCGAGGCTGAACGCCGGGATGAGAAATTCCCGATCTATGAGGACATGAACGGTACGCACATTATGAGCTCTGAGGATATATGCATCCTCGAAGATCTTCATCTGTTGATGGAGGCGGGTGTGCACAGTTTCAAAGTTGAAGGTATGTTAAAATCGCTTACTTACAATGAAGCTGTTGTACGTGCATATCGGGCAGCGATTGACAGTTATGTAGCCGATGCTGATGCATATGCGTTCTCTGAAGATTGGCTCGCTGAGGTGCGGGAGTTACAGGACCCTGAACGTGAATTGTCGTTTGGATTTTTCTATAAAGAACAAGTGTATTAATAGACGAGGTGAACAGAATGGAAACAGTGGCGGTACAGCGGAAGTTTTCGGGTAAACGTAACCGTCTGGACAAACCGGAGCTGCTAGCTCCGGCGGGTAATCTGGAAAAACTGAAATTTGCGATCCATTACGGTGCAGATGCCGTATATATCGGTGGACAGGCCTATGGACTCCGTTCCAACGCGGATAACTTTAGCTTTGAAGAGATGCGTGAAGGTGTGGAGTTTGCCAAAAAGTATGGAGCCAAAGTGTTCGTAGCGACGAATATCTATGCACATAATGAGGATGTTGAGGGTATCGAAACGTACCTGCAAAACCTCTATAATGCGGGAATCTCTGCGATCATCGTAGCCGATCCGGCTATTATTGAAGTAGCCCTTCGTGCTGTGCCGGGCCTTGAGGTACATTTGAGTACTCAACAATCCACACTCAACTGGCAAGCCGTGAAGTTCTGGAAAGATGAAGGACTTCCCCGTGTTGTTCTTGGACGTGAGACCAGCTTCGAAGAGATTGAGGAAATCAAGGCAAATGTGGATATTGAAATTGAAGCCTTTATTCATGGAGCGATGTGTTCATCGTATTCTGGCCGTTGTGTGCTCTCCAATCACTTTACGGATCGGGACTCTAACCGGGGTGGCTGTTGCCAGTCTTGCCGTTGGAAGTATGATCTGTTCGAGGATGCGAGAGAAGATACGGTGTGGGTCAGCGAAGAGGACATGCAGATGCAGGCACCTGCACCATTCAAACTGGGTGAGAACCAGCTTCCCCTGTTCCAGGAACAGGACAATTCATTCTCCATGGGATCAAAGGATCTGTGCATGATTGGTCATATCCCCGAGTTGATTGATGTGGGTGTGGACAGCTTCAAGATTGAAGGCCGCATGAAATCAATTCACTATGTGGCTACCGTGGTTAACGTATACCGTCAAGCTATTGACGCTTATATGGCAGACCCGGAAAATTATGTTCTGAAGCCTGAGTGGGTTGAAGAAATGAACAAAGCGGCAAATCGTCCGCTGAATACCGGGTTTTTCTATGATACACCAGACCATGAAGATCATATCTATGAGCCGGAAGAAAAGGCCGTACCTTTTGACTTCGCTGGCTTGGTTACGGGGTATGATGCTGAAACAGGAATGGCAACCATTCAACAGCGCAATCACTTCAAACCAGGACAAGAAATTGAATTTTTCGGTCCGGGAGGTCACTTTTTCAAACAGGTCGTCGATGAAATACAGGATGAAGAAGGCAATGTTCTCGATGCTGCTCGTCACCCGTTGCAACTGATTAAAATGAAGGTGGATCAACCGGTTTCGTACTTCGATATGATGAGAAAAAAGAAGTAGGTTCAAATACCTACAATGTGTCAATATTGTATTATGATTTAACAAAATAGTGCTATGGAATTTACATTTGGGACCTCCGTTTATCGGCATATGGGGGTCTTTTTTTTATAGAAAAATAGGAATAAAGTTGTAAAATATTTCTGGGAAGTGAAAGGGGAACGAAGAAAGCTGTCGAATACTACATATTTATAGGGGAGAGAAAGAAAAATCCAACAAGTAAATTACTGGCAGGTGAATGGGATTGGTTCAAAAGAAGCAGAAAGACAGTGGGGAGCAAGTGACAAAAGACGAGCAGGTTAAGCCTGAGAATGTTCAGAAAGTGAAGAAAGAAAAAGTAGTCAAAAGCAAAACGACAGGTAGTGGCAAAAGATTGTTCAAGATTGATCGCAGTAAACTCAAGCTGGACTGGATCAAGACTGATTGGGTGAAGAAACAACTGAAAAACCGGGATTGGAAAAACTTTGGGGGGTCTTCTTTCGAACAGATTAAGAAGGCGAATCCGGTTAAATCCGTAGGGGTTAAACTGTTCTTGATCTTCTTTGCGGGTATTATGATTTTTGTAGTGAGTTTGGGTCTATTATCCTATTCGAAAGCCAAGGGTACGATTGAGACCAATGCCTCACGAGCTAATCAGGAGACGATTGATCAGACCAAACAAAAAATGGACATCATTTTGGAGAGATTTGTGGACACATCCACACAGATTTTCTTTGATCCGGAAATGCAGTCCTTGCTACAAAAAATGTCAGATAAGAATCTGACTGCGTATGATACATTCGTGAATTCAAGTTCAATCAACAAGCAACTGTCCAATATTGCATTTACAAATAAATCTATGGAAGCGATTTATCTGGTACCTACGGACGATACGAAGTCCATTATGGGTACGGGTAGCAACAGTTCCTCCATGGGCAGTATTCGCCAGGAACCTTGGTATAGTGAGTTAATCGAGGCAGGCGGTTATCGCTGGCTTCCAACAGAAGTGAAGGAAGATGGTTCGATCCCAACGTTCAAAATTGCACGTTCAATGAAGAACCTGCAGGGAACTACCCAGTCGTATGTTCTGGTAATTGAACTGAAACTGGAAGTTCTGGAGGAACAATTGAAATCGCTTGACCTGGGACCAGGAGCTGTTCTGCAACTGATCGCTCCGGATAATAAAGTGGTTGCATCCTCCATCCCGGATCGTACCGGACAAGATACAGAGCTTACATTTGTCAAAGAACTAACCGAACCAGCAGGTAGTACGAATACGGAGTATACGGTGGATGACAAACCTACAGAAATGCTGGCTGTATACAGCACGATGGAAACGTCCAATTGGAAACTGGTCGGTATGATACCTACCTCTGTTCTGGTTCAGGATGCTAAAGGTATTCTGACTCTTACACTGTGGATGGCACTGATTGATGCCGGTATTGCAGTGTTGATCGGGATCTGGATGGTTCGCATGATTGCTCGTCCACTTGGCAAATTGAAAGATCTGATGCAGGAAGGTGCGAAAGGTAATCTTAAAGTTCGTACCCCATATAGCTCCAAAGATGAAATTGGCCAGCTCTCATCCGCATTTAATCTGATGATGGAGCAGATCACGAAGCTGGTTGAACAAACCAATCGTTCTGCGCAGGAAGTACTGGATACCGCATCTGAGCTGAGCAGTGCATCCAAGAAAACGGCTGTGTCTGCTTCTGAAATCGCTGTAGCTACAGAAGAGATTGCAGGTGGTGCAGGCAGCCTGGCAACCGAAGCGGAACGTGGCAATGAATTGACGGATAATATCTCTCGTCAGATGGAGAGTGTGATTGCTGCCAATGAACAGATGGGCGATTCTGCTCGTCATGTAGAGAAGTCCAGTCACACAGGCTCACAACATCTGAATCAGTTAATGACCAAAACCCAGAAGACAGAAGAAATGATTGGTGCACTGGTGAATAAGGTTGATTCGCTGAAAGAGAGCACGTCTTCTGTCCTGAAAGTGCTTGAAGTTCTGCAAAACATAACGAAACAGACCAATATCCTTTCCCTGAATGCAACCATTGAAGCAGCACGTGCCGGTGCAGCCGGGCGAGGATTCATGGTGGTAGCTGATGAGGTTCGTCAGCTTGCGGCTCAATCCAGACAATCCATTGAGATGGTTGGAGAGATCACTGACAAAATCATGACCGAAATGAATGAGACAGTGGATGCTTTGTCTGCAGCCTATCCGTTATTCAAAGAACAGATGGATGCGGTTAAAGACACCAACGTCATCTTCGCTTCCGTACAGGAACAGATGGGTGCATTTGTAGAACGTCTAGGCATGGTGACAGGTTCAATTGGAGATTTGAACAAATCTCAAAGTACGTTGTCTGAAGCGATGAGCAATGTCAGCGCCGTAGCTGAAGAATCTTCTGCAACGTCTCAAGAAGTAGCTTCCTTGAGCAGTGAACAGCAAAATATCAGTAACCAGCTGGTTAATCTGTCTGGCAAACTGGAGAACGTGTCCACTGAACTGAAAGAAACATTGTCACGCTTTACGGTGTAACAAGCCAAGGTTGAAATGAGGAGAACCTGTCCCGCACATGGGACAGGTTTTCTTTATGTTTACCGGATAATTCCAAGCCTTATCAGCAATAATATGTCAAAACGACAAAAGGTGAGATTGGGATGCATCTTCTTGCGAAACGGCGGATTTATATAGCTTGTATTCTTCTAACTCTTGTCTTTGGGCTACTTATATTGCGATTGGGATGGGTTCAGATCGTTCAGGTGAATCAGACCATGCCTGGATTTCACCGAACGGTACGTGAAATGTCTGTATTGCAACGTGAACGTGGGGTAATGCTTGATCCAGGGCGGGGACAATTTACGGATTTCAAAGGCGAGGCGTTGACGGGGAAGCTGCAATGGGGCTTGGTTCTTTTTCCACAGACAGGTCCATCAGAGAAAGTACGAAAGTATGGAGTGTTGGAAGGCTCCGAGATGACACAGTTGGCAGCTATTTTACATACGGATCTGGATCAATTAAAAAAGGAATGGAATCAGGAGAGCACACCTCATTTTTGGACAGCAGGTGCACAGCAGCCTGTTCATTTGACCGAATCTCAGGTTGAGCGCCTACGTACTCTGCATCTGCAAGAAGCCGGCATATATCCGATGATGACAAGGTATCTTCAGGGGTATACGGGAATGCAGTGGATGGGTTATCTGGCTGAACAGCCGGGATCTTCCAAAGGAAAACCTGGACATCAGGATGAAGTGAAACAGCCTTTTGCCATGAAATCAGGGGCAGCTGGACTGGAGAGAACGCTTGAACCCCTGTTGATGGGCATTGGCCCTACACTAGTATCACGTATGGTCTCGGGTGGTGGAGAGATTATCCCCGATGTTCAGCCGCATGTCATTGCACCAGCCAATAGCCATTATCCTTTACGTGTGGAAACCACTGTGGATGCCGAGTTGCAGCGTGGGCTGGAGCAGCTGACAGAAGAATCTGGATTAGAAGAGGGAGCTGTTGTTGTGCTTGATGTCGCTAACGCAGATGTTCGCGCCATGATCTCCCGCCCTTTCTATCAGCCACAACACGTGGACCCCAAGCAATCGGCCTGGGGAAATCGTGCAGTACAGGGAGCCGTACCGGGTTCCATTTTCAAAATCGTCACTGCAGCGGCTGCGTTGGAATATCATGCGGTTTCTAACGGAGAAGAATTCTATTGTGGTGGTGAATACGGAAAATATGGGCTGTCCTGCTGGAAGGAGCATGGGCATGGAAACCTGAATCTGGAGCAAGGGTTTGCCGAGTCTTGTAACATCGTATTCGCGGAAACGGCGCGCAGGTTTGGTATGGAGCAACTGGAGCAGACGGCAGATCGTCTGGGACTGGCACGTCCTGTTGGTTGGGAGGGGAAACAGATGGCTGGCATGCCCGTCTTACGGCACTTTGATCATGAAGATCACGGGCGTGTGAGAACAGAGGCTGTTTCTTCTGCTGATGAAGGTGCGAAAATACAGACAGCAATCGGCCAACGCGATGTCTTGGTCACACCGCTGCAAGCTGCCAATCTAATCGTTACACTGTTACATGATGGAAAGGTTAGTGCCCCACGTCTCGTTAAGCGCATCCGATATGCGGATGGTGGCACCATGCTGGAGATGCCCTTGCATGATTCACCTTCAGCAGCAGGACAGATTGCTCCCGCAACAGCGCATAAACTACTATCCTGGATGAATAAGGTCGTCCGTGAGGGAACAGGAAAATCCCTGCAGCATGCACGATGGCATGTTGCAGGGAAATCAGGTACAGCTCAAGTACAAAAAAATGGGGAGGAGCTCAATCATCAATGGTTCATTGGTTATGGACCGATAGAACAACCCAAATACGCCGTAGCTGTTCTTGTCCAGAATGTCTCTCCAGACAGCCATCATCAGGCGACAGCTCTCTTCAGGAAGGTGATGGACTATTTGGCGGAGTCCTCATGATCCTTCGCAGGAACGGGACGTTGTACAGTAGATTCGGCAGAATTCGCTGAGGCCTTGTTAACGGGTGGGTCCATGACCAATGGAGAGGATTCAAATTCATCTTTTGGCAGGTGAATCCACTTTTGCAGGTACCCTTGTTGTAACAGTTCTTTTAGAAGGATCAGGAGCACTGGAGATAACACTACACCAGCAAGGCCGAAGATTGAAAGGGAGATCAGCATAAACGAAAGCATCAAGTACGCCGAAGATACACCGATCGAGTTACCTGAGATTTTCGGTTCCAGCAATTGTCGTGTCAGCATCGTTACTGCCAGAATGACAATCAGGCCGATCGCCAGGCTACTATTGCCTATAATGAACAAGTAGACGATCCATGGAATGAATACAACAGGAACACCAAGCAGTGGCACCAGATCGAAGACTGCACAGATGGCTGCAATGGTAAAGGCGTTAGAGGTTCCCAAAATCAACAAACCTGCATAAATCAATACGAACGTAATTAGCATCATGATCATCTGTGCCTTCAAATACGAGCGGATCGTTTTGAACACATGATTACGCATGAATTCAATAGCTAATTTCAAGGTTTTAGGCGTTTTCGCACGGGCGAACTTGCGCCAGGATTCGATCTCGATACTGAGAAAGAATGCCAGAATAATCGCTATTCCGAAGTTCGTAATAAACGAAGAGAATGAACTGAGGAAGCCGACGACGAACTGTGCTCCGCTAGTTACCCATTTGGACAGGAAACCGGTCAGTGTTGCAAAATATTCGTTCGCTTTTTCCATAATCCCATCAGGTAGAGCATCGGACTTGTCCTGCATAAATAGAACCAGATTGGTGAATTCACGCTGTATCATTTCAATATATACGGGAAAATTATCTTGAAGATTGGAAATTTGTGAAATGATAATCAAACCCACACCAAAAAAGGCAGCGACAATTAATGCAAGAAACAACAAGACGGAGATGGCGGCTCCAAGCGTCTTGGGTAATCCTTTGCGATGTAAAAATTTGGCCAGTGGCTCAATCATCCAATACACGATGAATGATAGAAAGACGGGTGCAGCCACTTGGTATAATTGACTAAAACCGTACATGATCACATACACGGTTAATACGAGCAATGCGATGTCAAAGACGGTTCGCCCGTATTTTTTGTAAAGCGGTAGCATGGACATGGCTCCTTTGATGGCAATAATTATATTGTATTTATTGTACACGATAGCTATCTTTTTGGGAAAACAGGATTCAAGAAAAGTCTGAACTATGATAAAATTAAAGGCGGTTTATTTTAGATAGTGCCATAGCGCACCGTAATTCAGCAGGAGAAGTGGGGAGCTAGCAACATGACATCGATACTTCAGAGTATTCTACTGTGGTTATTGTATCTTTCATCTTTTTACGCCTTTATTCCAAGTTTGATTAGCAGGCTTTTCGGTTTTCGTGTATTCAGACGGGGAAGAAGTGACACACAATTTGCCTTAACGTTTGACGATGGGCCAGATCCACACTATACGCCGAGGCTGCTCGATCTGCTGCATCAGCATCAAGCAAAAGCAACATTTTTTGTCGTTGGAGAACATGCTGCGAGACATCCGGAACTCATTCAGCGCATACATGAGGAAGGCCATCTTATTGGTATTCATAACTATATTCACAAAACGAATTGGCTCATGCGGCCACGTACCGTTCGAAATCAGATTCTGCGAACGGGTCAGATTATTCATGAAGTAACTGGAGAGAAGACTTGTTATTATCGTCCACCTTGGGGGATTATGAATCTGTTTGATTTTTTCAGCAAGAAAGAACGTAAAATCGTACTGTGGTCTTCCATGTTTGAAGACTGGAGAAGCCGAGTAGGTGCCCAGAGATTGACCGAACGGATGCTGAAGGAACTAAGAGGTGGGGAGGTTATGCTGCTGCATGATCGAGGAACCACCCTCGGTGCTGATGCACACGCGCCGGAGCAGATGCTTCAGGCGCTGGAAGTCGTCTTGCAGGAAGCTGAACGGCTTGGGCTGCAAAGTGTACGCGTTGATACGTTGATGGGAGGTATTACAGTGAGCGAATCTAAGAACAAGACTCAATTACAGACACCGTTGAAGCTATGGAAACGAATCGTTGTTGCCTTATGGCTGGGTTGGGAGAGGTTGTTCCACTGGGTATATCATCTGCGGACGGCTTCGCCAGAGGACCCGATGCTGCATTTCAGATCCCGTGTATATCATGGTGCGCGGGTGGAGATGAATGACGGCCATGTCATTCAAAACGGAGATCCGGTGATTGAATTACATTTTGACAATCAGAAGTTGTTCGAACTTGGGGTGACTTCGCGTTCCAGTATGCACTTGGCTATTCGCATGATCCGCACGATGGAACAACAATTGCCGGATCTGGCGCGCATGATAGCACTTGAACCTGATTTACGTTCTGCGAAGGCCGTATACGGTGTGAGCATGATTAACAGAGGTCCGGAAAAGTTCGGCTTTACCATACAAGACTTGCCCCCTGGACCGTTCAGTGCTGCATCTAAAATATACCTGAAGCTGCTGTTAAGTGTGATTCATCCGGCAGGAACCAAACGTCTGAAACAGCGTACAGAACAATTGGTACCCAAGATGATAGCCATGCCACTGGACCTGCTGTTGGAACGATATGGTCAGCACACAACGCAGGTGGCAGCAACAGTAGAAGAGGATAGAGTTGGATCGCTTGTGATCGAACAAGAGATACTTCCAGAGCGGAACTAGGGCGTGTCTGAAAACTCCTAAGAGGCAGATTTTGCCGAATTTTCGTTCCAAGCCAGGAAGTTTTCCGCAGGCGTGCCGGGGCACGTCAAGGGAAAGTGACGCAGCAGGGGGCGAAAAGGCGGTAAAAGATGCACTTCAGCGAGTTTTCAGACACGTCCTAATTAGCGTAAAAGAAAAGGGTTGCTCTTCGCCAGATTTGGCAGAAGAGCAACCCTTTATTTAACATGAATTAGATACTGAGTACTCCGCCATTGCTTGCATTCGTAACCAGTTTGGAATAACGAGCCAGGTAACCAGTTTTTACTTTTGGTTCAAAGCCTTTCCAACCTGCGCGACGACGTTCAAACTCTTCGTCACTGATGTGCAATTCGATGATACGGTTGTTCAGATCCAGTTCAATGATGTCTCCTTCTTCAACAAAGGCGATTGGACCACCTTCAGCTGCTTCCGGAGAGATATGACCGATACTGATTCCGCGGGATGCGCCAGAGAAGCGTCCATCGGTGATCAGACCAACTTTGGCACCCAACCCCATACCTACGATCTGGGAAGTAGGAGCCAGCATCTCAGGCATACCTGGTCCGCCTTTTGGTCCTTCATAACGGATAACAACAACATGTCCTTCTTTTACTTTGCCGTTAGCAATACCTTCGAGCGCTTGCTCCTGGGAGTCAAAGCAGATGGCAGGACCTTTGTGGTATCCGCCAACTGAAGCATCAACTGCACCAACTTTGATGATCGCTCCTTGTGGTGCAAGGTTACCAAACAATACAGCCAAGCCGCCTTTTTCGGAATGCGGGTTATCCAGGTGGTGGATAACGTTGGTATCCTGAATTTCTTTTCCTTCTACGTTTTCACGGATAGTTTTACCTGTTACTGTAATACAGTCACCATGAATTGCGCCTGGTTTTTTGAGCAATTCGTTCAGCACTGCGCTTACGCCGCCTGCATTGTGAACATCTTCGATGTGAAGATCGGAAGCAGGAGCAAGCTTCGCCAGATGCGGAACGCGGTTAGCTACTTCATTGATACGCTCGATTGGATACTCGATGCCTGCTTCATGAGCCAGTGCCAGCGTGTGCAGTACCGTATTGGTAGATCCGCCCATCGCCATATCCAGTGCAAACGCGTTATCGATCGCTTCTACAGTAACGATATCACGTGGTTTCAAGTCCATTTTGATGAGTTCCATCAATTGGGTAGCAGATTGTTTAACAAACTCACGACGCTCAGGAGCAACGGCAAGGATCGTTCCATTACCTGGCATAGCCAGTCCCATCGCTTCAGCCAGACAGTTCATGGAGTTTGCAGTAAACATACCGGAACATGATCCACATGTTGGACAGCCGAACTGTTCAAGTTCAAGCAAGCTCTTATCATCGATCTTACCTGCTTGGTAAGCACCCACGCCTTCAAATACGGAAGTCAGAGAAAGTGCTTTACCATTACTGTCACGACCGGCTTTCATCGGTCCACCACTTACGAACAGGGTAGGGATGTTTACGCGAAGCGCACCCATCATCATGCCTGGTGTGATTTTGTCACAGTTCGGGATACATACCATGCCGTCGAACCAGTGTGCAGATACAACGGTTTCCACGGAATCCGCGATAATGTCACGGCTTGGCAGCGAGTAACGCATACCAATGTGTCCCATGGCAATACCATCATCTACTCCGATGGTGTTGAATTCGAATGGAACGCCACCGGCTTCACGAATAGCATCCTTTACAATTTTACCGAATTCCTGAAGGTGGACGTGGCCGGGCACGATATCGATGTATGAGTTACATACGGCAATAAACGGCTTGCCGAAATCCTCTTCTTTAACGCCCGCTGCGCGGAGCAAACTCCGATGTGGTGCACGGTCAAAACCTTTTTTGATCATATCGGAACGCATCTTCTTGGCTGACATGGTGTATTTCCCCCCAAATATATAATATTGAGCAACATGAATGGAAAAGTAAATGGCAGTGCATCTGTCGTTTAATTTCATCCGTACTCTAAAAAAAAGGACCGGCAAGCCGGTGTCGAGCTCCCCGTAGTTTGTGAAATTCTTTGCTGCTTTAAACCCGTGAACACCCGGTTTTTCTATTGAGTCTATCACAACCGTCGTCATATTTCTACAATCAATAGAAAGAAGCCTCAAACCATTTTCATGGAATTAGACTTCTTGATTTGCGGGAAAGCTATGATCATGTTTCGATGTGGCGTGCGGGATTCATCAGTTGCTTCCGCCTTTGCGTCCAATCTCACGATAGAATTCCTTGTTATGGGTTTCGGATGTTGCTTCGCCGCCCTTGCGGCCAATCTGCTTGTAAAAGTCAGTGTCATGGGCATCTGAAGTCGCTTCTCCACCTTTTTTTCCAATCATCTGGTAGAAGCTTCGATCATGGCTCTTGGAAGTGGCTTTCCCACCTAATCTGCCGGCTTCTTCACGGCTCATCTTGCGTTCTGACGTCGGTTGACGTGCCATTACAAATCACTCCTTACAACGATAAGTTGTTTTTTGTAGCGCGTATCCCTAATTTACCACCTTATTTCCAGCCTGAAACAACACACCAGGATAGAATCGATAGCGAAGAGATCCGTCAGAGCTTTAGGCCGACCGTTTAAATATCTCATGCCGATCGAAAGAAAAGCGGGATATATCTGGTTCAATTAAGGGTTTGAACGTGTGACGTACAGCTGGCAGAGCCAGCGTGACTGCGAACAGTACGGCAATGAGAAGTATGACTGGGATATACGCCGAACTTCCCATATAACTGTAGACTCCAGACCAGATCGCAAGACGAACGAGAAACCCGTGCAGCAGGAACACATAGAGTGTGCGTCGTCCAAGGTCCGTCAGTCTGGAAGTCAAGGAAGGTACCCAGGCCAAGAACAGTGCTGCCGATGCAATTTCCAGCAAGTATACACCCAGTCGGAAGATGCCGGCATACCATTCATGATGACCCAGCTCGGCGTACGTCATGCTGCCCAGTAACCATCCCGATGAAATATTCAAACCTCCATACCCGATCCATACCAACAGGGCAGCAGAGAGGATAGCTGCCGTTTTTCGCCCCCAACCGGATAATATTCGAGAACGAATGGATGCTCCATAGTCATAACCGATGACAAAGAACGGCAAGAATACAAACGTACGGCTGAAGCTGAGCCAGAACCCATCGATGGGCAAATACCCGGCAATTACACCGAGCGCAATCGATCCAATCAATCGATATATCGGTTTCCATGAAATCGTAAGACGGAGTAAAAGTCTCCAACAGAAATGACTCGCGAGAAACCATAACAGCAAGTAAGGTGCAAAGAAGGATAGCCGCATATGGGGTGTGTGGAACACGGTAAAGTCCATTAATGCATACAAGGACTGAAACAGTACATATTGTAAGGCAATCTGCTTCAAAACGTTTCGCCCAGGCGCGCCTTGGAGTGAGTGTGTCGCAAAGTACCCGGTTACCCATACAAAGAGTGGCATGTGAAACGTATATATCCACAGGAACAGAGCTTCCGCTCCTGCAAAGCGTGTGATGAGTGGTTCAAGTGCATTACCTGCAAGGACACAGACGATAAGCATAAAGCGCAGATTGTAAAAGAAAGATTCCTGATCATCCTGGATCAGTGTCTGATTTTTCATGGTGCAGCCCCCTTATAGACCCTTTTTGTAAGGTCGTTTGCATCTGTAATAAGGGTAATATGGATGTACATTGTCTATTGTGATTTAATTCACATTAGTAAGCGTTATCTTTTCTCAAAGCTGTGACAAAAAATGAACGCTCCGGGATTGACAACGGTTGCATAGAGGATGACAATAGTAACAGAAGATGAGGAAATGTAAATATAAGGAGGGAAGAAATCATGTCAACGAGTCCCTATCCAAGCCCGGAAATTATTACATTTGGGGAAAGTATGGGTTTGCTGACTGCCAAGGATACAAGAGGGCTGGAATATGCGGCCACACTGGAAAAGTCGTTCGGGGGTGCCGAGAGCAACCTGGCTATTGGCGTATCCCGGCTGGGGCATACCAGTGGTTGGTTTGGACGTTTGGGCAATGATCCGATCGGTAACATGATTCTGAAAGCCATTCGCGGTGAAGGCGTAGATGTCTCCCGAGTACGGTTAAGTGATCACGAGCCCACCGGTTTGATGATTCGTGAGAACGCTTCCGGGAAAGCCTCGGTACATTATTATAGGAAGCTATCCGCTGCAAGTGCGATCACACCTGATGATCTGGATCCCGATTATATTGCGGGGGCGAAGATACTTCACCTTACAGGTATTACCGCAGCGATAAGCCCTTCCGGTCTTGCTACGGTAGAAGCCGCCATACATATTGCCAAACAGGCAGGTGTGAAAGTAAGCTTTGATCCGAATCTGCGTCTCAAACTATGGTCAGCGGATGAGGCCCGTCCAGTTTTACTGCGTCTGGCTGAACTCGCGGATTATTTTTTACCGGGTCTGGACGAGATGAAACTTCTCTATCACGAAGAAAATGATCAAAAAGTACTTGAGCGTCTATCTGCCATGAAGGCCGTGTGCATCGTGAAGGGTGGCCCTGATTTGACCTACGTATTAGCGAATGGTACCCTAACGGAAGTTCCGTACTTTAAAGCGGAGCATGTTCTGGATACGGTAGGAGCAGGAGATGGATTCTGCGCGGGATTTTTATCAGGCTTATTAAAAGGATACTCCCCGCAGGAAGCAACCCGTCTCGGCAATTTGACCGGTTCCATGGTTATACAGGCTGTTGGCGATTGGGAGGCGCTCCCGACGTGGGGGCAGGTCGAGGCCAAGCTGAACAATGTTGCCCATGTTGAGCGCTAGTCGCTGCTGAAATCATATATGTCTCATCTTCGTTCTTAAATGTAAGGCTTGTATACACAACCACCACATTGATAAGGGAGAGAATGAAATGAAGAAGCTTCAGCTGTTGCAAAAAATTACGGATAATGGTGTTGTGGCGGTTCTGCGTGCAGATTCTGCGGATCAAGTCATTGCCATGGCCGAGCAAGCGATTGCGGGTGGCATTAAAGTTATCGAGATTACGATGACAGTACCCAGTGCCCTCAAAGCCATTGAAAAATTAAGCCGTGTATACCACTGGAACACACAAGACCCAGAGAAATTCGCGATTATTGGTGCGGGGACGGTGCTTGAACCGCAGACGGCGAGAGCAGCTATTATGTCAGGTGCCGAGTTTGTAGTCGGACCTTCCCTGAACCCGGATACCGTGCAGATTTGCAACCTGTACCGAATTCCAATTCTGCCTGGTGTGATGACGATTGCTGACGTGCAGCGCGCATTGGAACTCGGCGTGGACATTGTGAAGTTGTTCCCGGGTAACCTGTATGATCCTACGATTATCAAAACGATGAAGGGTCCTATGCCGCAGGCGAATTTTATGCCAACTGGCGGGGTATCCTTGTCTAATCTGGGGGATTGGATCAAGGGTGGAGCAGTGGCTGTAGGGATCGGCTCCGACTTGACATCGGAAGCTGTGAAGACGGGTGACCTGAGTCATGTCCGTCGCAGAGCGGAACAATATATGGATGCTTACCGCAAGGCCAAGGCTGAATAATATTTTTCAATTCGTAGAAGGGGAGCCTGATGAACGAAGGCTCCCAATTCTGTGAGCCGCGGCACCTGCGGAAGTGAAGAAAGGTGATTAAGTTGAGAAATCGGTATAATACAGGGCGCAAGAAGAGGGGCATCGGGAAATTCCTGCTCGTACTTCTGGCGCTCATTGTCATTGGATGTGGATTTGTTGCGTGGAAATTATTCACACCGTACGGTCCACAGGAAACAGCTCAAACGGCCATGGCTACAGCCAATCAGGTGACGGTGAGCGAACAAGAGAACTGGATTGATTTTGTGCCAGACAAACCGGCTGGGAAAAGCGTGCTTTTCTATCCTGGTGGACTGGTAAAACCGGAAAGTTATGCACCACTTGCGCATGAGCTGGCTGCTGCGGGTCATCACACGATTATTGCCAAGATGCCAGTTAACCTGGCAGTGCTTAAGCCAAACTTGGCAGATGAGATTCTGGCTGCATATCCAGAGGAACAATTTGTTATGGGTGGACACTCTCTCGGCGGATCCATGGCTGCACGTTATGTAGCCGCACATCCAGATGCACTTCACGGGATCTTCTTCTTGGCATCTTACCCGGATGAAAAAGGAAGCGTAAAGTCACTTGGAATACCTGCTTTATCTATTCTGGGTACTAAAGATGAGGTCGTGAATGCCGAGAAGTATCAGAATGGACGCATGTATCTTCCAGAGGACACGGTATATTACACCATTGAAGGTGGAAACCACGCCCAGTTCGGTGATTATGGTCATCAAAAAGGGGATGGCGAGCCGGAAGTGAGTGGAGAAGAACAGCTGAATCAGACCGTAAAGACAGTTCTGGCTTGGTTAAGTACCATCAAGTAATGATTGCCAGACTCATCACCGGAGGTGATACGGATGACCATGCTTCAAGTCCATGGAGCGCAGATTCCATGTAAAGGTATCCTGTTCGATAAAGATGGAACACTGTTGGAATTCCTCCAGTTATGGGGACCGTGGGCAGAGACGTTGCTCAATCAGTTAAAAACACGTATGAATGAGCTTGGAGCTTCATTTACGGTTGAACTGGAGCATGTTCTCGGCACCATCCATAATGCACAAGGTCATATTGTTGGATATGATCCGCAAGGTCCGCTCGCCATTGCGACTGTTGATGAGTGCACGGGATTGCTTGCGGGGCAGCTATATGCGGCAGGCATGCCATGGAATGAAGCGATCACAACGATACGCCAATTTTCAAGTGTGGCCATGCGAGAGGTTAGGCAAAGGAAACTGGCTGAACCAATGCCCGGATTGCTGGATTTCTTGCAGAATTGCAAGGCAGCAGACATACCGCTGGCAGTCGTCACATCAGACAGTACAGCGGCAGCAGAAACACATCTGGATTGGATGGGGATCCGTTCCTTTTTCACATCCATTGTGGGCTGTGATCGGGTGACCCAGGGTAAACCAGATGGAGAAGCAGCACTCTTGGCTTGCCGTGAATTACATATCGATCCTAGAGAGGCCGTTGTAATTGGGGACAGTAATGGGGATATGCAGATGGGGCGACACGCGGGAGTATCTTATACGCTCGGTTACTGTCAACAGTCAGATCAAGGATCGCACCTGGTTGATGCCCATGCCATCATTCGTCATTATAATGAGATAAGCGTGATTATATAAGTCACCCTGGCTTGGTTGGACTATATAAATTGAACTAACATTTACACGAAATGGAGAGGACAGAAATAACCTGAAGAAGCGGAGCGTTCGCCTAAAAGCTTTCTAACAGAAAGCTACATCGGAAGCATATGCTATCCTCGGATTTATCCTTTATAAAGGGAATCAAAAAAATCTGGGAATAACAGCGATCGGAAGGTTGTTCTGTCATCGTAGTGGCCAGTGTAAATATTCTTTAGTTCAATTTATATAGTAAATAAAAGGAGGAGAGAGGATGAACGCAACAGAACAACTGGCTGCTTGGATTCAGGAAAGCTCCCAAATTGTTTTTTTTGGAGGAGCCGGGACTTCAACAGAAAGCGGGATTCCCGACTTCCGCTCGGCTGCGGGTCTTTATCAGACGGAGCAGCATTCGCCTTATCCACCGGAAGAATTGTTAAGCCGGCATTTTTTTGATCAACATGCTGATATTTTCTATGATTTTTATCGTGGCAAAATGCTTCATCCGAATGCCGAACCGAATGGGTGTCATCGACTGTTGGCCCGTCTGGAGCAGGAGGGGAAACTTCAGGCAGTCATCACGCAAAATATTGACGGACTGCATCAGAAGGCAGGCAACAGCAATGTCTTTGAGCTTCACGGCTCAGTTCATCGTAATGCCTGCATGGATTGCAGGCAGTTTTATACGCTGAATGATATTATGCAATCCCAAGATACCGTACCTCGCTGTACCGCATGTGGTGGTGTGATCAAGCCGGATGTGGTGCTGTACGAAGAGGAACTGGATCAGACGACATTGTATCGCTCCATTGATGCACTGTCTTCTGCAGATCTGTTACTCGTGGGAGGCACGTCACTGACGGTATATCCAGCGGCCCAGTTAATTACGTATTTTCAGGGAAAACATACCGTTCTGTTGAATGCTACACCTACCGCCTATGACCGTAGAGCTGATTTGCTGATTACAGAGCCGATCGGTGAGGTAATGAATAATGTGGACCAGCTTCTTGGTTAAACGTATGGACTGAATAACCGCATTCTCCGGCATAGACCGGACACAAGAGGCGGAACCTGGGGAAAGAAGGGATTCATAATGGTCTACGTAGCAAGCGATACTCGCTATGAAACGATGAAATATAACCGCGTTGGGCGTTCAGGTTTGAAATTGCCAGCGATTTCACTGGGGCTGTGGCATAATTTTGGCGGTATTAACAATGCCGAGAATGGCCGTAATATGATTACCCGTTCATTTGATCTGGGTATTACCCATTTTGACCTTGCCAACAATTATGGCCCACCGGCAGGTTCGGCAGAGCAACTATTTGGACAGATACTGGCTTCGGATCTGAAACCTTATCGTGATGAACTTGTGATCTCTACCAAAGCGGGATATTATATGTGGCCCGGGCCGTATGGCGAGTGGGGTTCACGCAAAAATCTGGTATCCAGTCTGAATCAAAGCTTGAATCGTATGGGCCTGGATTATGTAGACATTTTCTATTCACATCGGTATGATCCCGAAACGCCTTTGGAAGAAACGATGATGGCACTGGATCATATTGTTCGCTCGGGCAAAGCCCTCTATGTAGGAATCTCCAACTATCCTGCAGAGCAGACAAGACAGGCCGCCGAAATTCTGAAAGGTCTGGGTACGCCATTGTTAATCCATCAACCGAAATACTCCCTGCTGGAGCGCTGGATTGAAGATGGTTTGCAGGACGTGCTGGATGAGTATGGAACAGGCAGTATTGCATTCTGTCCATTGGCACAAGGCGTGCTGACGAACAAATACTTGAATGGTATCCCGGAAGACTCACGTGCCAAAGGTCCGTCGGTATTCCTGAATGAGAACAACATCTCTCCAGAGACGCTCCGCAAAGTACGTGCGCTGAATCAGATTGCAGCAGCCCGTGGTCAGAGTTTGGCCCAATTTGCACTCTCCTGGGTGCTGCGGAATGGCAGAGTAACTTCTGCGCTGATTGGCGCAAGTCGTCCTTCTCAGATTGAAGAGAATGTGGCTGCACTCAGCCAATTGGATTTCTCTACAGAGGAATTGGAACGGATTGAATCCATTCTGTCTCCGGAGCCTGATGACAAATAAATAAAGTGCAAAAGGTGCATCTTAGCCATAATGGCGGAATGCACCTTTTTTGTCGTATATGGTTCCGTAACGTTGTTCAACGTCTATTTTGTTGAGTGTTCTTCTGTAACCCCTGATGTGGCGAGCGGGACAGGATTTTCTCTCGATACAAGCTGGGCGCTTCACCGTGAAATCGTTTGAACTGTTTGGAGAAATACAGCGCGTCTGGCAGTCCGACCGATGCAGATACCTGTTCGATGGACAGATCCGGGCGTTCCCTGAGGAGTTGGCGCGACTTGTCGATCCGCAGTTTTAGCAGATAAGTGACTGGTGAAAGTCCGGTTTCCTGTTTGAAAATACGGGATAGATACGCACGGTTGTAACCGAGACTCGCAGACATTTGTTCAATGGAGACAGGATAGGCATATTGGGTGGACATATATTGTATCATCTGTTTCACCGTACGTCGGATGGAGGATTCACCAGGAATTAAGGTTTGACCCTGCGAAAGGTGATTTTGTGCTTCGGCTAGAATCATATATAACGTACCCAGTGATGTGAAATGGGAGCTTTCTTTGCGCTCAGCAAAAGCATTTTGCATCACGGATAGCCAATCGGACATTCCACAAGAGGGTCCGGCGTGAAAAACGGACTTCTCCGGGCGGAATCCCGCCTCATCGGCATGCTGGGCAGCCTGGCTGCCCGTGAAGGCGATCCAGCGGTATTGCCATGGGTTACGGGCATGGGACTGGTAGCTCACCAGTTGCCCGGGATGAATGAGGAAACAATCACCTGCGGATAACTCGTAGGTGTGCAGTTCGGTACGGAACGTACCCGCCCCTTTTTCTACATAGTGCAGCAGATAATAATCAAACAGTTTGGGTCCGAGGGCGTGCCCCGGAAGTGTCTGGCTTGCTCCGGCAAACAGGACATGCAATGCCCCTTGTTCATAATAGACCGGATTGGAGGCAACCGAATAACTGAGTGCTCCGCTTTTACCGGAAGGTGATTCCTGTATTTTTTCTATAGAAGATGCAAGAGGTTCTTTCTTGATGTTGGATTGGTCTGCCATGGTCGTTTCCTTCTTTCCGGGATGCTTCGATCATTATACGCCTTAAGGTCACATTTATCCATATGAAACACACATGGTTGCATTACAAGAGGCATCGCTTTCTTATATAATAACATTAAGAAAACCACAACAACGAGGCGAGGTGCACCAGCAGTGAACGTAACTGAATTGAAACAAAAGTTTATTGAGAAGTACGGAGAGAGTGGAGCGGACATCCGTGTATTTCATGCCCCTGGGCGTGTGAATCTGATCGGTGAGCACATTGACTATAACGGTGGATACGTGCTTCCGGCAGCACTTGAATTCGGAACAACATTAATTATCCGTGAGCGTCAGGATAACAAGTTGCAACTGGCTTCCACGAACATGTCTTATGAAGGAGCATTGGATACTTCCACCATCGGTAAAGAGAAAACCGGAGAATGGATCGACTATCCTGTTGGTGTCATGGTTGAACTGCAAGGTAAAGGCGTCAATGTAACGAAAGGGTACGACTTCCTGTACCACGGGGAGATTCCGAACGGGGCAGGACTTTCATCGTCTGCATCTCTGGAGGTACTCACGGGATTCGCGATTCAGTCTCTGGAGGGCGTATCGGATATTGATACAGTTCAACTGGCGCTTCTTTCCCAAAAGGCAGAGAATGAGTTCGTCGGTGTCAACTGTGGGATCATGGATCAGTTCGCTGTCGCAAACGGTGCTCAGGATCATGCGATCCTGCTGATGTGTGACACACTGGAGTATGAAAAAGTTCCTTTCCGTACAGGTGCCTACAAATTGGTCATCGGTAACACAAACAAACGTCGTGGTCTGGTGGATTCGGCTTACAATGAACGTCGTTCTCAATGCGAGCAGGCACTTGCCATCTTGAAGGAACAGCTGCCTGCACTGAATTACCTGGCTCAATTGACACCAGAGCAGTTCGTAACGCTACAGGATCAGATCAAGGATGTGAAAGTAAGACAGCGTGCACAACATGTTGTAGAAGAGAACGCTCGTGTGCTTGCATCGGTCGAAGCATTGCAGGGTAATGATCTGGAAACCTTCGGCAAGCTGATGAACGCTTCTCATGAATCGCTTCGCGACTTGTACGAAGTAAGCTGTGATGAGCTGGATGTTATGGTCGAAGAAGCTCAGCGGATTCCAGGCACGCTCGGTGCTCGGATGACTGGCGCAGGATTTGGTGGTTGTACCGTATCGCTTGTGCATGAAGATGATGTCGAGCGTTTTGTAAGTGAAGTGGGCGCTGCATATGAAGCGCGTACCCGTCTCAAAGGTGATTTTTATGTGTGCGGCGTAGGCGACGGTGTTAAAGAATTGAAGGAGGCGAAGTAAAATGGCAATTTTGGTGACAGGTGGAGCAGGGTATATTGGATCTCATACGGTAGCAGCATTGTTGGAACGTGGGGAAGAGGTTGTCGTACTGGATAACTTGCAGACAGGGCATCGTGAGGCGTTGCTCGGTGGTAAGTTGTATGAAGGGGATCTGCGTGACAAAGAAATTCTGGCGAAGCTGTTCGCTGAAAATTCAATTGATGCAGTCATTCACTTTGCGGCTAACTCACTCGTAGGCGAAAGTATGAAAGACCCGGTTAAATATTATGACAACAATGTGTTTGGTACACTCTGTCTGTTGGAAGCGATGAATGCAGCGAACGTACGCCGCATCGTCTTCTCTTCTACAGCAGCTACTTACGGTGAGCCTGAAAAAGTGCCAATCGAAGAAAGCGATCGTACAGAGCCAACCAACGTATATGGCGAAACAAAGCTAATGATGGAACGCATGATGTCATGGTTCGATAAAGTTCAGGATATCAAATACGTTTCCCTGCGTTACTTCAATGCAGCCGGTGCTCATGACAGCGGTAAAATTGGTGAAGATCACCAACCAGAGAGTCACCTGATTCCACTGGTGCTGCAAACGGCTTTGAAACAACGTCCGCACATCGCTGTGTTTGGTGACGACTATGCTACAGAAGACGGAACATGTATCCGCGACTATATCCACGTGAGCGACTTGGCTGATGCGCATCTGCGTGCAGTAGATTATCTTCGCAAAGGTGAGAACAGTAACGTGTTTAACTTGGGTAATGGTACAGGATTCTCGGTGAAACAAGTGATCGAAACAGCTAAAAAAGTAACTGGCCTCGATATCCCGGTTGTACAGGAGCCACGTCGTGCAGGTGATCCGGCTGTGCTGGTAGCTTCATCTGCAAAAGCGAGATCTGTGCTGGGTTGGAATCCGAAATGGACCAATCTGGAAGATGTTATTCAAAGCGCTTGGAGCTGGCACCAATCACGTCCTGACGGCTACGGAAAAAACTAGGAGGCGAACACCTTATGTCACAGACTCATATTGCAGCAGGTGCCACAGAGCGGACACCGGAGCAGCAGGAAGCACTGCATGCCATTGAACGTCTGGTTGCATTTGCCTTGCAGAAACAATTAATCGAGGAAGCGGATTGGGATTATAGCCGCAACCTTCTGCTGGAACAATTCGGATTCTCAGAGCCTTATGCTGGAGAGTTGGACACGACAGTGCCCGATGGTCCACAGGCGATGCTGGATACGTTGATTGATTATGGATTCACCATTGGACTCATTCCTGAAAATAGCGATACATTCCGTGATTTGCTGGATGCGAAAATCATGGGTCATTTGATGGCACGCCCTTCCGAAGTGGTACGTGCATTCCGCCACACGGAGCAGACGGAAGGCATTGAGGCGGCCACATCTCAATTCTATGACTTGTCGATTAACTCCAACTACATTCGTATGGATCGGATCTCGAAGAACGTCTACTGGACACAGGACACGGCCTATGGAGACATGGAGATTACTATTAACCTGTCGAAACCGGAGAAAAGTCCCAAGGAAATTGCTATGGCGAAATTGCTTCCGCCACCGGTATATCCAAAATGCCAGCTGTGTCGTGAAAATGTAGGCTACGCTGGTCGGGTGAATCACCCGGCCCGCCAGAATCTGAGAGTCATTCCGCTGGAGCTTAACAGCGAGCCTTGGTTGTTCCAATACTCGCCGTATGTGTACTACAACGAGCACTGCATCATTTTCCATCATGATCATGTGCCGATGAAGCTGACGAAGGATACACTGCGCAGACTACTTGCCTTTGTCGGGGAGTATCCGCATTACTTTATCGGATCTAACGCGGATTTGCCGATCGTAGGTGGATCGATTCTGACACATGACCACTTCCAAGGTGGTCGTCATACATTCGCGATTCAAAATGCACAGCCAGAGGCGGTCTTCCACCATGCGGATGCACCTGGACTTACATTGAGTCTCGTTAAATGGCCAATGTCCGTGATGCGTCTGGCTTCACACGATTCTGCAGAGCTGCTTGAAGCGGGTAACGCTGTATATGAAGCGTGGAAGGTCTACAGTGATTCAGCTGTGGATATCGAAGCGTTCAGTGAAGTGGACGGGGAACAAGTACCACACAATACGGTAACACCAATCGTTCGTCGCAGTGCAGACGGTGGCTATGAGATGGATCTTGTATTGCGTAACAATCGTACGAATGATGTGCATCCAGAAGGGATTTTCCATCCGCACCGTGAGATGCACCATCTGAAGAAAGAAAACATTGGTCTGATCGAAGTGATGGGACTTGCCATCCTGCCAGGTCGTTTGAAAGAAGAACTGGACAGTATCGCGGATATCCTCGCTGGCGATGCCAAGCTTGCTGAAGCAGCTAAAGCTTCTGATCATGTGTTGAACAAGCATCTGGGCTGGGCAGAAGAATTGATTAAACGGTTTGGTCCTAAGCTGGACAAAGAACAAGCTATTGCCATTGTACAGCAGGAAGTCGGCTTGAAATTTGCCGAGATTCTAGAGCATGCAGGTGTCTACAAATATGATGAAGCAGGACGCCAAGCTTTCCGTCGTTTTGTAAGCAGCATGGGATACACTGAATAACAGGTATAACGACGAACACCAGCCCATACAAGGGCTGGTGTTTTTTAATATAAATTTGCAACGGAGTCGCGAGTCAGTCGTTTATTCTGTTGGAATTGAACGATAGAGCAGGGCAGCCAGCTCGGCTCGGGTTAGGAACTCCTCCGGCCTGAACTGTCCGTGATATCCCAGAACCATTCGAGTCTCGGCCAGTGTGGCAATATAATCATGAGCCCAGTGGGAGGATGGCACATCCTCGAAAGAACTTGTTTGAATTAGCGGCAGGTCCAGAGCGAGCACCAGAATTTTCGCTGCCTCAGCCCGTGTAAGTGCGGCGTCCGGATGGAAGAAATCATTCAAGTCGTTTGAGTCGTTCGAGCGGTGGAAGCCGTCAATAAGGCCAATCTGCTGTAGTCGAGATATAGATTCAAAGTAGGGATGTCCGGGCTCTACATCTGCAAAGGGAGTGGCTTTTCGAAGTATTGGTAGCTCAAACGTCCCGCTGATTATACCGGCCATGTGTTTACGTAAGATGGGCTGATTAGGCCTGAATGTGGCATCAGGGTAGCCCGTTATAAGACCACGTGCAGCGATACTTTCAATCATCAAGCGTGCCCAGTGGGTTGAAATATCTTTGAACACGATGGGAGTCAAAGGTGTTGTTGGAACTTTAGGTTTAGATTCAACATTAGGTTTAGGTTCGGCTGTAGGCTTCGTTCCCGTTTCAAGTTCCTGAGATGATGTGACAGTATGAGAGCTACTTGGCCAGAAAGAAGAACTACCACCACTGTTTTCAGAGCTATTCGTTATTACCCATTTGGCATATAGCGTTATGTCCCGACTTACGGTATCACTAGAAAAATTCCAGGGAAGTGATAATGCCGAATCTATGTACCAACCATCAAATGAAAAACCACTCTTGCTGGGCTGAGTGGGCGGCGCAATCGCTTGATTGAGCCTAGCAATAGTATCTAATACAGGGCTTCCGCCGCGAGAGTCAAAAGAGACTGTCAAAGCTGAAATGGGATCTTCCTTATTAGTGACTTTGGACGCAGTTGTAATTGAACTCGTCCACTTGGCGTACAGCGTGATGTCCCCAGTCACGACATCGGTATCAAAACTCCAGGGAAGGGAGTAAACCGAATCTATATACCAGCCTTCAAATGAGAAGTCATCCTTGGTAGGTTGCGTGGGAGGCACAATGGTTTGCCCATAAGTGGCTTGAGTGACCGCAACCGGGGTCCCTCCATTGGAGTCGAAGGAGACGACCATATTCAATTTTTGAAAGGGAATGCTATAAAAGTTAGCGAAGTTTTGAGCCTCGGAAGGATCAAAACCCGTAATAATAAGGGATGAGTTACCATCAAACGCTAAGAAACCAATTGACAAGACACTAGCTGGAATGAAGACAGTTGCCAAGCGATTGTCCGCAAATGCCATCGCCCCGATAGAGGAGACACTATCCGAAATGACGACAGAAGTCAGTTGATTGTCCATAAATGTAGCATGTCCTATGGAAGAGACACGATTTGGAATAACAATGGAAGTCAGCTGGTTAGATGCAAATGCCCAGTTCCCAATAGTTGAGACATTCTCTGGGATAACGACAGTAGTCAGTTTATTGTTTGTAAATGCACTATTTCCGATCGACATAACAGTCTCAGGAATAACGACAGAGACCAGTTGGTTGTTAGTGAATGTGGAGTTCCCAATCGTGGATACACTATCCGGAATGACGACAGAAGTCAGCTGGTTGTATGCAAAGGCCAAGTCTCCAATAGTCGTGACAGTCTCTGGAATGACGACAGAAGTCAGTTGATTGATTTCAAATGCCCTTTCTCCAATCGTGGAGACGGTATGCGGAATAACTACAGAAGTCAAATGATCGCTGTAAAATGCTTTTTCACCAATAGAAGTAACTAGTTGACCGCCAATGGTTTCGGGAATAATGACATCTTTCGAAGTGCCCACATAGTCGTTTATTGTGATTCCATGAGCATTAGCGCTCGTTATGAAGTCTTTTTCTTTATTCGGCTCAGCATACATAACCATCTGTCCCGAGGGTACGAGGAACATTAGCAAAGCAAAGACGAAAATGCTTGCTTTTTTCAATCCAATAACCTCCTTATTTATGTTAAGGATTTTGAAGTCCTTGTGGTTACAGTACAACTGTTAGATGAGATTAACAATACTGAATCTCCAATAGGTCAAGCTGAGGGCATGTGGGGTTCCAGTATTTTGAATAACACTCATATTTGTTGTCTGAAATGGAAGATGCCAGTTCCCACATGTATAATGGTGGAAAGCCATTGAAAAACATAATCAATGAGGAAACGGGGACGAATAATTGGAAAAGCAGGCATTGAATATTCCGTTGATTACAGATGCAGAGGAACTGCAAAGCATGGTGGGTGAACCTCATGAACATGTGCGTAACAAGGCAATTTCATTTGTGGATTCACATGTTCAGAATTTTCTATCCATGTCACCATTATTTTTCCTCTCCACGTCCGATCGTGATGGGAAAAGTGATGTATCCCCACGGGGCGATGGAGCGGGATTCGTAAAAGTATATGATACATATCGGCTTGTCTATCCCGAACGCCCAGGCAATCGGCGGATAGACTCCTTGTTGAACATCTTGTCTAACCCTGGTATTGGTATGCTCTTTTTGATTCCGGGTCTGAATGAAGTGCTGCGCATTAATGGTGCAGCGACCATTACCAAGGATGAAGAATTTATCGCGAGTATGGGCTGGAGCGGTAAAACGATTGGTGCGGCTGTCATTGTGGATGTGGAAGAATGCTTTATCCATTGTCCGCGGGCATTCAAACAAGCTGGATTATGGTCTGCTGAAACATGGGTGGACGCTGAGGATTTGCCTTCCACGAGCGATATGTTTCGAGCCCATTTGGAGATTAACGGGTTGTTATAAAGTGAGTGGCTATCGATTTGTTTTTCTATAAACGGGGTACTATAATTGGAGTTGCACTAAAATTCTAAACTCCATTGGAGGCGACAATAGATATGAAATCTTTCCAATTCTATAATCCAACCCGACTGATTTTCGGTAAAGGACAACTGGAAGCATTGAAAACAGAAGTGCCGAAATACGGTAAACGGGTTCTGCTTGTATATGGTGGCGGCAGTATCAAACGCAGTGGTTTGTACGATCAAGTCATCGGTTTGCTTAAGGAAGCTGGAGCAGAAGTGACAGAACTGGCTGGCGTGGAACCTAACCCGCGTCTTTCTACGGTGCATAAAGGGGTAGACCTCTGCAAAACAAATAATATCGACCTGATCCTCGCTGTAGGTGGCGGTAGTGTATTAGATTGCTCCAAAGCTATTGCTGTAGGTGCTAAATATGATGGCGATATGTGGGACTTTGCTCAGCGCAAAGCCGTTGCACAGGATGCTCTTCCACTCGGTACCGTATTGACGATGGCAGCAACGGGTTCGGAGATGAACTCCGGTTCGGTTATTACCAATCAGGATACACAAGAAAAACTGGGCTGGGGCAGCGCCTATTCATTCCCTGCATTCTCCATCCTGGATCCGGTGAATACATACACTGTTCCGCTGGACCAAACGGTATACGGTATGGTGGATATGATGTCCCACGTATTGGAGCATTACTTCCATCTGGATGCCAACACACCGGTTCAACTCGGCTTCTGTGAGACGATTCTGCGTACCGTAATGGAAGCAGCACCGCGTCTGGTAGAAGATCTGGAGAACTATGAACTGCGTGAAACAATTCTGTATTGCGGAACGATGGCATTGAATGGTGTACTGAATATGGGTCTCGCAGGAGACTGGGCAACACATAATATCGAACACGCGGTATCCGCAGTGTATGACATCCCACATGGTGGTGGACTGGCGATCTTGTTCCCACACTGGATGAAACATAACTTGGATGTAAATGTGGACCGATTCAAACGCCTGGCGATCAATGTATTCGAAGTGAGTCCTGAAGGCAAGTCGGACAGACAGATTGCCGAAGAAGGTATTGATGCTCTCAGCAAATTCTGGACTTCCATTGGTGCCCCTAACCGTTTGGCTGATTATGATATCGATGATAGCCAAATCGACGTTATGGCTGATAAAGCGATGTTGTTCGGCCCATTCGGTAATTTCAAGAAACTGCAACGGGAAGATGTTGTATCCATCTACAAAGCTTCTCTGTAATTCTAAAATCACTGACAAGCGAACGGACACATCCTGATGTCTAATGACCGCAAGTCTCCTTCATGGAGGCTTGCGGTTTTTTTTATTCAATACCCATTATCGGATCCAGAATACATTTGAGGAAAGATTTTGAAACATTTTGATGTTAGTTACGTATTTATTTACATGTGGAATGCTCAGATAGGATAAATTTGCGGCAGAGAGAGGAGGAACAGGGGATGGAAACAATTTATTGGGGGTGTCTAATCGGAGGGGCGATATTTGCGGTTGTCAGCCTTGTGCTGGGTGACTTGATTGATGGCTTGATTGACGGAGCCTTCGAAATGCCAGGTCTTGATTTTTTCAAACCCGTTGTTTTAGCTGGTTCTATTACAACCTTTGGTGGAGCAGGCATTATGCTGACACGTTATAGTTCCTTAAGTACGATGTCTGCTCTAATACTATCCCTGCTTATAGGTATTGCTGCAGCCATGCTGGTATTCTTCGCATATATCAAACCGATGCGTAACAGCGATGTCTCCATTACATTTTCAATGAAAGAGTTAGCAGGGAAAATTGGGGAAATCACCATTCCGGTGCCAGAAAAAGGTTTTGGCGAAGTGATGATCCGTTTTGCTTCCGGTAGTACGATTCAGACAGCATCCAGTTTCGAACACCTCCCCATTGCGGCGGGAGCGCGTGTTGTTGTGGTGGATGTTGTAGATGGCGTACTGCGTGTGTCGGAATGGGATGAGGATGTACTTAAAGATTTATAAAGTAGTCTAATCACCTAAGTAGTTTAAGCAATCATAAATGAATAAGGGGAGAGATGTGGAATGGATTTAAATTGGGATGTGTTGTTGATTCCTGCAGTTGTTGTTGGTGTGATTCTGATTTTGGGTTTGGCTTTTTGGGCGAGATACAAAACGGTTGGACCGGATGAAGCGATGATCGTTACTGGATCATTCCTGGGTAGCAAAAATATTTCCGATGATGACTCTGGGCGGAAAATTAAAATTGTTCGTGGTGGCGGTGCATTTATCCTGCCGATATTCCAGCAATCTGAGTTTATCTCCTTGTTATCACACAAGCTGGATGTCTCCACACCTGAAGTGTACACGGAACAGGGTGTTCCAGTTATTGCTGATGGTGTCGCTATTATCAAGGTTGGTGGCGCTGTAGAGGACGTTGCTACGGCAGCGGAGCAATTCATCGGTAAACCTGTAGAAGCGCTGAGAAGCGAAGCACAGGAGGTACTTGAGGGGCATTTGCGGGCCATCCTCGGTACGATGACGGTGGAAGAAGTATATCGCAACCGGGATCGGTTTGCGCAAGAGGTTCAAGGAGTCGCAGCTAGAGATCTGAAGAAAATGGGACTGCAGATTGTCTCATTTACCATCAAGGATGTTCGAGACAAACAGGGATACCTGGATGCTCTCGGTAAACCGAGAATTGCGGCCGTGAAGCGTGATGCCGAGATTGCCGAAGCGGAAGCGATGCGTGATGCACGTATTCAAAAGGCCAATGCGGAAGAGCAGGGTCAAAAAGCGGAGTTGCTGCGTGATACCAATATCGCCGAGGCAGCCAAAGAGAAAGAACTGAAAGTAGCCACATTTAAGCGGGATCAGGATACAGCGAAAGCGGAAGCCGATCAGGCGTACCATATCCATGAAGCACGTGCGAGACAGACCGTGGTGGAAGAAGAAATGAAGGTTGAACTCGTTCGTAAAGAACGTGAGATCGATCTGCAGGAAAAAGAAATCGTCGTACGTGAGAAGCAATATGATGCCGAAGTGAAGAAAAAGGCCGAAGCGGATCGTTATGCGGTGGAGCAGGCGGCCGAAGCGGATAAAGCCAAGAGAATGCGTGAAGCCGATGCGGTACAGTACTCGATCGAAACGCATGCTAAAGCAACTGCTGAACAGAAACGACTTGAAGGTCAGGCTATGGCGGATGCGGAACTCGCCAAAGGTACAGCGGATGCAGAGGTTATTCGTCTACGTGGTCTTGCTGAAGCAGAAGCGAAAGAAAAACTGGCTGAGGCGTTCCAGAAGTTTGGCGAAGCGGCTGTACTCGATATCATTGTCAAAATGTTGCCTGAACTGGCCGGCAAAATTGCAGAGCCAATTGCATCCATTGATAAACTGACTGTGGTAGATACAGGTAAAGGTGAAGGTGCCACGCGGGTTAGTAACTATGTTACCGAGTTAATGGCCACAGCTCCAGAGATGCTCAAGAGTGTATCCGGCATCGATGTAGAGCAGCTGATTAAAGGCCTTACCAAGTCCAAAACACCTGCGCCGGTTGCCATCCAACAGAGCGAGACTGTAACAACCCCTTCTATAATCGACAAGATTGTGGAAAGAGCTGGGGTTGACGAGTAAGAAGCACTTCGAATGTTGCATGGTTGCTCTATTGACCTAAAGGCGAAATTTTGTTACTTTTTAAGCGAGACGTCCGGCGCGATTTGCCTGCTCCGGATGTCTTTTCGTTCTTAACTAGGGTGTGACTTATCACATCTAAGATGGTGTGAAAAAGAGGTGCAAACTTTGAGTAGCCTGCATGTAGCCAAAGCGCTAAATAATAATGTAATCATCGCACAGCATCCTGAACATGGGGAAGTCGTCGTGATTGGTAAAGGCATCGGCTTCAACAGGAAAACCAATGACATTATTCCACTAATGGCTGTGGAGAAGATGTTCATTTTGAGAAACCAGCAAGAGCAAGAGCAGTACAAGCAGCTACTTCCACAGGTGGATGAAGCGCTGATCGAGATTATTAACGAAGTCATTACGTATATTGCAGAGCGTACGGACGTTCCTCTGAATGAACATATCCATATTGCATTAACCGATCATATTTCTTTCGCGTTAAAACGCAAGGAGCAGGGAATTGTCATACAGAACCCGTTTCTATATGAAACCCGTGAGATATATCCTGAAGAATATCGGATGGGAGAATACGCTGTTCGTCTGATCAAGGAGAAAATGGGTGTAGATCTGGGGATGGACGAGATTGGTTTTGTTGCCCTTCATATCTATAGCGCAATGACTAACCAGAATATATCCCAGGTACGTGAACACTCACAGCTGATCACCGATTTGGTGAACCTGGTGTCCGACCAACTCGATTATTCGTTTGAAACGGAATCGCTTGACTACTCCCGTTTGCTGACTCATCTTCGATTCGCTCTTGAGCGTGTTCGTCGTGGAGACAAAGTCGAAGAACTTCATAAATTGGATTCGCTGCTTAAGTTGGAGTACCCCGAAATGTACTCGCTTGCATGGAAGCTGACCAAGGTAATGGAGAAAAGGCTGAGTCTGCCAGTCTATCCTGCGGAAGTAGGCTATCTGACCATACATCTTCAACGGCTGTATCAGCGGAAAGAAGAAGAGAATAAGTGAAATCATTCCATTGATGGAATGCGGGATTGATTTTTTTGCTGTAAAGGCTTGCAATGGATTAGAACTGGTGCTACAATGGTCTCCGTAATCAAGCAACTGAATAAACAAAAGCGACGTGTTACTGACTCGATCAGGCATGAGTTAATTAGAGTGTGATTGTTCTTTCCTTGTACAGGGTATGCTATACCCCAAGGTTGGTACAGTTCACTTTATTAATTCATGCCTTTTTTGTGTCCCCTTGCTTGCATCACGACACACAACTTAGACGAAAGGGAGAATACGACGCGATGTTTAAAAAGCTTTTCGGTGTCTTGCAAAGAGTCGGTAAAGCTCTCATGTTGCCTGTAGCCATTCTGCCTGCGGCAGGTTTGCTGCTCGGAATCGGTAACATGCTGGTTAATCCAGACTTTTTGCAATATGTAACAGCGCTCGACACCCCATGGGTGAACTCGATCGCAACAATTATGATGAACGCAGGTCAGATCGTATTCGATAATCTGGCATTGCTGTTCGCCGTCGGTGTAGCCGTCGGATTGGCCGGTGGCGAAGGGGTTGCGGGTCTTGCAGCCATCATCGGTTATCTGGTCATGAACGTCACACTGGGTACCGCGGTAGGAGTTACCCCGGCAATGATCGGCGAAGTACCGGGTTATGCCAGCATCCTGGGTATCCCAACATTAAGTACAGGCGTGTTCGGAGGTATTATTATAGGTATTGCCGCCGCGCTGTGTTACAATCGATTCTTCAAAATCGAACTGCCGTCTTACCTGGGTTTCTTTGCAGGTAAACGCTTTGTTCCGATTATCACTTCGGTTGTTTCACTCTTAATTGGTTTGCTTCTCGTGATAATCTGGCCACCGATTCAAAATGGATTGAATGCTGTGTCTCACTTCATGGTAGATACAAGCCCGACATTGTCGGCATTTATCTTCGGAGTCGTGGAACGGTCATTAATTCCGTTCGGTCTTCACCACATTTTCTACTCCCCATTCTGGTTTGAGTTCGGTGAGTACGTAAACAAAGCTGGAGATGTGATTCGTGGAGACCAGCAGATCTTCTTCAATCAATTGCGTGATGGTGCAGACCTCACAGCGGGAACGTTCCAGGTTGGTAAATTCCCGTTCATGATGTTCGGTTTGCCAGCAGCTGCACTTGCGATGTACCATGAAGCAAGACCAGAACACAAGAAGTATGTTGCAGGGATCATGGGTTCGGCAGCGTTGACTTCGTTCCTGACAGGGATCACAGAACCACTTGAATTTTCGTTCCTGTTTGTAGCTCCAATCCTGTTTGCAGTACACTGTATCTTTGCAGGTTTGTCTTTCATGACCATGCAAATTCTGGGTGTCAAGATCGGTATGACCTTCTCCGGTGGGTTCATTGACTTCCTGATCTTCGGTATTATTCCGAACCGTACACCATGGTGGGACGTGATTATCGTCGGCCTGATTCTTGCAGTGATCTACTATTTCGGTTTCCGATTGATCATTCGCAAATTCAATCTCAAAACACCAGGACGCGAAGATGCAACGCCTGAAACAGCATCTGGCGGAGGTTCCGGTTCAACGGATGATCTGCCTCATAACATTCTCGAAGCTTTTGGTGGCAAGGAGAATATCAAACATCTGGACGCTTGTATTACTCGTTTGCGTATTGAAGTTAATGAGAAATCCAATGTGAAAAAAGATCGTTTGAAACAATTGGGTGCATCTGGTGTGCTTGAAGTGGGTAATAATGTTCAAGCCATCTTCGGAACACGTTCCGATACGATTAAATCTCAAATGCAGGATATTATTGCAGGACGAACACCAGCACCAACGCCAGCAGCTGCTAAACCAACTCCTGAAGAGGAGAAGGCACAGGGTGAGCAAGGCGAGCGTATCGTTGCTGAGGATATCGTGATGCCAGTCAATGGTGAATTGCTGGACATTTCGAACGTACCTGATCCGGTCTTTGCTGAGAAAATGACAGGTGATGGGTTCGCAATTTTGCCACATGATGGCACAATAACTTCTCCTGTGTATGGTAAAGTGTTTAATGTATTTCCAAGCAAACATGCCGTGGGCATCATGTCTGACGGTGGCAAGGAAGTGCTTGTTCATATAGGTGTGAATACAGTGAAGCTGAAAGGTCAAGGCTTTAACGTACTGGTGCAGGAAGGTGATCTGGTATCGGCTGGTCAGCCGATTATGGAAGTGGATCTGGAGTATGTCAAAGCAAACGCTCCATCGATCATTTCACCAGTTATTTTCACCAACCTGCCAGAGGGCTCCACAGTGACCTTGAAGAAGAGTGGAGTGCTCAAAGTTGGCGATCAGCCAATCATTGAGATAAAATAAGAAGTGTTACGACGATGGCAAGCAAGTGTAAATATATGCAATGCCTAAACCAAATTACTGAAAGTGAGATGATTGTAATGCAACAAACATTCAGAATTACAGACGAAGATGGTATCCACGCACGTCCGGCGACAGCCCTGGTTAATACAGCTAACAAATTCAAAGGTGCAGAATCCTTTGCAGAAGCTAACGGTAAAAAAGTAACGTTGAAATCCATCTTGGGTGTTCTTTCCCTCGGATTGGAACAAGGCGACACTATCAGCATCATCGTTGATGGCGAAGGCGAAGCTGAAGCTCTTCAAGCTTTGACTGACGTTATGGTTAACGAAGGGTTGGGCGAAATTAATGCTTAATGTCTCCGGGATCGCGGCTTCGGCGGGTATTGCTATCGCCAAGGCGTTTATCTTGGAGCATCCTGATTACTCTGTAGAAAAACGCCAAATCAACGACGTTGACGCAGAGATCGCGAAACTCGACTCAGCTCTGGGTAAATCCCAGGCTGAGCTTGAGGCGATCAAAGAGCGTACTTTACAAGAGCTTGGCGAGAAAAAAGCTGAGATTTTTGCTTCGCATTTGCTCATTCTGAATGACCCGGAACTGATTGATCCGGTTAAAGCTAGAATTGCAGATGACATGATCAATGCAGAATTTGCTTTGAACGAAACGGCATCGCAATTTATCTCCATGTTCGAGAACATGAAGAGTGAATACCTGCAGGAACGTGCAGCAGATATGCGTGACGTTACCAAACGTGTGCTAAATCACTTGCTTGGTATCGACTTCATGAGTCCGGCTGAGATCAATGAAGAAGTAATCGTGCTTGCGGAGGATCTGACGCCTTCCGACACGGCTCAACTGAACCGCCAATTTGTTAAAGGTTTTGCAACCAACATTGGTGGACGTACTTCTCACTCGGCAATCATGGCTCGCTCTCTTGAAATTCCGGCTGTTGTTGGAACCAAGGACATCTTGGCTCAAGCGAAACAAGGCGATATGATCATTGTTGACGGTCTGGATGGTCACGTACTGGTTAATCCTACGGATGAAGTTATTGCTGAATACCGTGCCAAACAGGAACAGTATGATGCACAACGTGCAGAGTGGAGAAAACTACGTGATGAGCCAACGGTAACCGTGGACAACGTTCATGTTGAACTTGCAGCCAACATCGGTACACCGAATGATGTAACGGGTGTTCTGGAGAACGGTGGCGAGGCTGTAGGCCTGTACCGTACGGAGTTCTTGTACATGGGCAGAGACAAACTTCCTTCCGAAGACATTCAGTATAATGCTTACAAAGCGGTACTGGAAAAAATGGAAGGTAAACCTGTCGTTGTTCGTACACTCGACATCGGTGGAGACAAAGAGCTTCCATACCTGGATCTGCCAAAAGAAATGAATCCATTCCTCGGCTTCCGCGCAGTTCGTCTGTGTCTGGACCGTCTGGATATCTTCCGTACACAATTGCGTGCATTGCTGCGTGCAAGCGTACATGGAAACCTGCGTGTCATGTTCCCAATGATCGCAACACTCGGAGAATTCCGTGAAGCAAAAGCTGTCTTGCTCGAAGAGAAAGAGAAGCTGGTTGCTGAAGGTATTGCTGTTTCTGACAGCATTCAACTCGGAATCATGGTCGAAATTCCTTCGACTGCAGTTCTGGCGGATCAGTTTGCCAAAGAAGTGGATTTCTTCAGTATCGGAACGAACGATCTGATTCAATACACAATGGCTGCTGACCGTATGAACGAACGAGTGGCTTATCTGTACCAACCTTACAACCCGGCCATTTTGCGTTTGGTTAAAATGGTTATCGATGCAGCGCATCGTGAAGGCAAATGGGTTGGCATGTGTGGTGAGATGGCAGGAGACGAAACAGCAATTCCATTGCTGCTCGGTCTTGGATTGGATGAGTTCAGCATGAGCGCAACATCCATTCTGCCAGCTCGTAGTCAGATCACCAAGCTGTCCCGTGCGGATATGCAGGAACTGGCTGCTAAAGCTCTGGATATGCAAACGGCTGAACAAGTCGTTGAATTGGTTCAAAGCATTCAAGCGTAATTTTGCCGGGGTTTCCTCCGGATTTGAGGTTTTTCTTTTTCCGATAATGAGCTGCATTGATGCAGCGATTTTGCCGGTATTCGCTGTTACAGCGGGTACTGGCTTTTTTTGTTGCTCGAACGTATAGGAATTAGAAGGGGAGTTCAAGGAGGAAGGTTCTGTAATGTCTAGCCAAAAAATGCTCTTACTGGTGTAGTAACATCAGCAAGAGCATAGATTAGTAATTCACTTAGTGCTTAGCTACACGCGCAGTTCAGTACAGGTTTGCGGGCCGCTGTAGTCTCATCAAGACGAGTAACCGGTGTACCGTAAGGTGCGTTCAGGACCAATTCAGGTGTCTCTTCCGCTTCTTTGGCAATCCGTATCATCGTATCAATGAACCCATCCAGCGTTTCTTTGCTTTCGGTTTCTGTCGGCTCGATCATGATGCATTCCTCCACATTGAGCGGGAAGTACACTGTAGGCGGGTGATATCCAAAATCAAGCAATCGCTTGGCGACATCAAGTGTACGCACACCATATTGCTTCAAATCCCGACCAGACATGACAAATTCATGTTTGCATACACCTGGATATGGAATCTCGTAGTAAGGGGCGAGACGGGCCATCATATAGTTGGCATTCAGTACCGCACATTCAGAGACACGGCGCAAACCTTCCGGTCCATAGGTGCGAATGTAGGCATAGGCACGTACCAAAATACCGAAGTTACCATAGTAGGCTTTCACCCGGCCAATGGATTGATCTCCTTCACGATCGAATGCATACATACCGTCATCATTTTTGATTACCATTGGCTTAGGCAGGAACGGAACTAAACGACTCTTCACGCCGACTGGTCCGGCACCAGGTCCACCACCGCCATGAGGCGTGCTCATCGTTTTGTGCAAGTTCAGATGCACCACGTCAAAGCCCATATCACCCGGACGGGTAATGCCCATAATGGCATTGGAGTTGGCTCCATCGTAATACAACAAGCCACCAGCCTGATGCACGATGGATGCAATCTCCTGAATGTCTTTCTCGAACAAACCAAGTGTATTCGGGTTCGTCAGCATCAATGCTGCTGTATCCGAACCGACGGCTGCACGGAGTGCGTCCAGATCGACCAGTCCGTCTGCACGGGACGGAATTGTCACAGTCTCAAATCCTGCAACGGTTGCACTTGCCGGGTTGGTACCATGAGAAGAATCGGGCACGATGACTTTGGTACGTTGTTCACCACGACCTTCGTGGTAGGCACGAATCATCATAAGTCCAGTCCATTCTCCATGGGCACCAGCGGCCGGTTGCAGGGTCACAGCATCCATACCTGTCAGACCTGCAAGGTCGGTTTGCAATGTATATAACAGTTCAAGAGCACCTTGAATGCTGGATTCATGCTGGTACGGATGGATTTTGGCGAATCCATTATAACGGGCAACATCCTCATTAATCTTCGGATTGTATTTCATCGTACAAGAGCCCAGTGGATAAAATCCGTTATCTACCCCGAAGTTACGACGGGACAGGGCTGTATAATGTCGAATAACATCTACCTCGAATACTTCCGGCAGTGCCGCTGCTTCCGAACGGAGCATTTCCCGGGGAATCATCGTATCGGCAGACTGGCGAGGAACGTCACATTCTGGCAAGGAATAAGCGACACGTCCAGGGCTGCTGAGTTCAAAAATCAATGATTGTTCTGGAGCAGGAGACAGGGTCTGTGCACTGAATGTTGTATTCGTCTCAGGTTGAGCCGAAGTGGAGAAAGAGCTACCTGTTTCAGGTTGTCCTTGTACCGATGTTGTCGTTGTCGTCGTCGTTTCCTGAGTCACAGCGATCCCTCCAATGCTCGTGCGAATTCGTCAATCTCTTCCTTACTGCGTCTTTCGGTAACAGCAATCAGCATATGTCCAGTAAGCTCAGGATAATCACGTCCAAGTTCATAGCCACCAATGAAGCCCGCATCCAGCAATTTCAACTGAAGTGCATCCACGTCGGTTCCTTCAGGAAGTTTAATAACAAACTCATTAAATGTTGGTGCGTTAAAAGTAAGGCTAACTCCAGGAATCGCAGTTAATGTATTCAGGGTATAATGACTCTTTTGCAAATTCAGATCCGCAACATCGATCATGCCCTGTTTACCCATGATGGACATATATACAGATGCGCTGAGTGCAAGCAAAGCCTGATTGGAACAGATATTGGATGTCGCCTTTTCGCGGCGGATATGTTGTTCACGTGCTTGCAGTGTGAGTACAAAACCGCGTTTGCCGTTGCGATCCGTGGTCTGTCCTACAATTCGGCCAGGAATTCGGCGCATATGAGGCTGGGATACGGCGAAATATCCGCATGTGGGGCCGCCGAGTGAAGCGGCGATGCCGAGGGGCTGTGCATCGCCAACAACGATGTCAGCACCCAGCTTGCCTGGGGCTTCCAGCAGACCCAGCGATAGCGGGTTAGCACTTACGACGAGCAGACCCTTGTGCGCATGCACGAGGTCAGCGGCTTGCTTTACATTTTCCACGGCACCGAAGAAGTTCGGGCTCTGGATCATGACTGCTGCGGTATCGTCCGAGATGGCGGCTTGCAGGGCATCCCAGTCAGTGACGCCATCCTTATAGCCAATCTCGACAATCTCCAGACGGAGTCCGTGCGCATACGCCTGCAATACCTGACGGGCTTCCGGGTGAACCGTACGGGATACGATGAGCTGTTTGCGACGCGTTGCCGCTGCGGCTAAGTTTCCTGCTTCCGCAAAGGCAGTTGCGCCGTCATACATGCTGGCATTGGCTACAGCCATACCGGTTAATTCACAGATATAGGATTGAAATTCGAAAATGGCCTGTAGTTCACCTTGACTGATCTCAGGCTGATAAGGTGTGTAGGCAGTGTAGAACTCGGAACGGGAAATGACATGATTGATGACGGAAGGAACATGATGATCGTATATACCTGCGCCGAGGAAGCTGGCGTGTGTTTCGAAATTGGCGTTGGCGCCAGCTTGTTTGGACATGTGACGTGTCAGCGCATATTCATCAAGTTTGGAGGATACGGGCAGCTCGCCCTGATAACGAATTTCTTTTGGAATGTCCTGGAACAGATCCTCCAGCGTATCCACACCGATGGTTGCGAGCATGGCGCTCTGATCTTGCTCAGTCATGGGAATGTAACGGTGCTTGCTCATGCTTGATCAGCTCCTTGAGTAGGTGTCTTTGACGTACGTGTCCGTTTATGAAAAGGGGTCTTCACGACCTCGGCTTTCAATTTCTTGCCGCGGATCTCAATCTCAAGCGGGGTTCCCAGCGCAGCGTATTTGCTGTCGATGAGGGCAAGCCCCAGATTACGCTTCAATGTAGGTGATTGTGTGCCTGTAGTAACTTCACCAATCTGTGCGCCTTCGGCGTAAATCGGATAGTGGGGGCGGGGAATGCCGCGCTCCAGCACTTCGATGCCGACCAGTTTGCGGGCGGGACCGTCATTTTTTTGCTGTACCAAGGCTTCGTGTCCGATAAAAGGTCCGGCAGTCAGTTTCACAAACATGCCTACGCCAGCTTCGAGCGGAGAGATGGTTGCCGACAATTCCTGTCCATACAGGGGGAGCTTCGCTTCAAAGCGCAGCGTATCCCGGGCACCGAGTCCGGTTGGCACCAGTCCGTGACTTTCTCCGGCTTGCATTAATCCATTCCAGACCACAGCGGCCTGGTCCGCAGGTACATATAGCTCAAAGCCATCTTCACCGGTATAACCGGTACGGGACAACAGTAATTTAACGCCACATACCTCTGCATACTGTACAAAACGGAAAGGCTCAATCGAGGATACATCTGTATCCGTAACTTTCCCGATAATATCTACAGCCAGTGGACCTTGCAGGGCGAGCAGCGCCGTCTGCTCCGAATCATTGGTCATGCTTACGCCAGGGATCAGGTGCTCTTGCAGCCACGCCCAATCCTTGTCGATGTTGGAGGCGTTAACGACGAGCATATAATGCTGATCTTCCAGCTTATACACGAGCAGATCATCCACCACACCGCCATCTGGGTAACACATCAGGGTGTACTGGGCTTGACCGGGTATCAGCGTGGTAACATCATTGGTCATCATTTGTTGCAAAAACGCTTCAGCCTGCTCACCCTGTACTGTGAATTCGCCCATATGGGATACATCGAACAGTCCAGCACGCTCACGCACCGCTTCATGTTCTTTCTGGATTCCGCTGAATTGCACCGGAAGCTCCCAGCCTCCAAAATCAATGCACCGTACGCCTTCATATTGCTGATATAGTGGGAAGAGTGGTGTTCTAAGCAAATCGGACATCAAATCACCTCGTCATGGACCGTTAACCGGCCGAATATACAATCGTGGATCAATGAACCAGGGTATTTTTAAATTTTCATCTAGAGATTTTTCGTAAGGTAAGTATGGTAAGGCAGCTATGACAGCGCCGATTTGAATCCTGTTTTTCGTTTTTTTGGGAAAAAGGAAAAGGACAGGCCAAAGAACCGGCATGCCATGTAGCACGCTGTATTCTAAGGCTCTGTCCCTTGTACCTGAGAGTTACCCCGCCGCCTTGTGCAGCAGGTTTCCCCTTGGGTGATCATAACGCCCGCACAGGGCGAATAGATGCTCTCCAGAGTTGCGTCCCGTAAAAGTCCTTTTGCCTGAGAGATTCACCCCCGCTTATCGGTGGTTTACTCCTTCGGCGTTACCTCATGAACATCCCGAATCGGGTGTCACGGGTAATCTCTCCCTTTACATTCATCCGCGGGTATAACATAGTCCAACAAACACATTTACTCCTCTCATTAAAACGTGAATCCACTGCTGATGTCAAGAACGATATCATAGAAAAGGATTTAAAACCGAATATTTAATATACTTTTAATATTATTGTTCGTGTATTTATAAAGACTGCGCTTACTATTCTAATATTCACCAGTATATGTAGAAAGAGTGTATTCAGGCTACGGTTTGAGGAGGCAATTATTAAATAAATTGTGAGGTATCTTGACATTTGATTCGGAAATATCATACGCTATGTTCTGGGAAAAAGGTTAAGGTCAAAGAACGCATGCACTCATTAATGAAAAGCGAGGCGGATATCGATGAGCGAATTGAAAAGTGATTTCCTGTACAGTGAAGAGCACGAATGGGTGCAAACCTTAGGGGAGGATACTGTACGTATTGGCATTACCGAGTTCGCGCAGCATCAGCTGGGTGACATTGTGTTTGTGGAATTGCCTGACCTTGAATCCAGTGTAAAAGCAGAAGACAGCATTGGAACGATCGAATCGGTCAAAACGGTTTCGGACTTGTTTTCTCCTGTCACTGGTTCAATCATTGCAGTGAATGATTCGTTACAGGACTCACCTGAGCTTGTGAACAGCTCTCCTTACGAGGAAGGCTGGATGATTGAGATCCGCGTTGAGGGAGATCTGACAGCAGCTTTGTCTACATTGATGAATGCAGACGCGTATCGTAAACATACGGAAGAATAGTATCAACGAACTTGTACTCATTAACATATATTTTATAACAAAATGAGATGTGCTTCATCTTGTTTCAACCTGTGTGAGCCTGAGGGCTTGCACAGGTTTTTTTGTGCTTTCCGAGGATGGTTTTGAATGCAGATTGAAGCAGATTATGGATGTGAATCGCCTGATTGGATCAAGCTATAGGAGCGAAATTGATTTTGGAAATGATAAAAGTCATAGGCGATAAAAGCCTTGTGTACCAATGGGTTCAGCTAATATGCATAGATTAAAACGATTACATAACCTAATGTTGTCATCATTGTTCATGACGAAAGTACGCTTTCATTTGATTGAACAGGAAAGCATTCTCGCTTAGGATTACAGCAGGGGAGAACTGATACCGTTCTCATAATCATAATGACTCGATCCAAGGAGGATAATACAATGAGTAATTTGGACCAATCGTCCAATTCCAAAGGTGGACTACGGGTAGGTGTGCAGCGTTTTGGCCGATTCCTGAGTGGTATGGTCATGCCGAATATGGGTGCATTCATCGCCTGGGGATTAATTACGGCTCTGTTCATTCCAACAGGCTGGTTCCCTAACGAGACGCTTGCACAGCTAGTCGATCCGATGATCAAATATTTGCTACCACTGTTAATCGGTTACACCGGAGGTACGATGGTGCATGGCCAGCGTGGTGGTGTTGTGGGTGCCATTATGACCATTGGGGTCATCGTGGGTAGTGATATTCCGATGTTCCTCGGGGCCATGATCGCCGGACCACTGGCAGCATGGATCATCAAAAAATTCGATAAATCGATCGAAGGTAAAATTAGAGCCGGATTTGAAATGCTGGTTAACAACTTCTCAGCCGGTATTATTGGCGGAATCTTGGGGATTTTTGCGCTACTGGGCATCGGGCCTGCTGTAGAAGCGATTAGCAAAGTATTGTCTGCTGGGGTACAAGGCTTAATGAATTTGGGCTTGTTACCGCTGGTCAACCTGATTATTGAACCGGGTAAAGTATTGTTCCTGAACAATGCGATCAACCACGGGATCCTCACACCGATTGCAACAGATCAAGCGAGAGAATTAGGGCAATCCGTATTATACATGCTTGAATCGAACCCAGGTCCGGGACTTGGTATCTTGCTTGCTTATTGCTTCTTCGGACGCGGAATGGCCAAATCATCTGCACCAGGAGCCGTTATCATTCATTTCTTCGGGGGAATTCATGAGATCTACTTCCCTTACATTCTGATGAGACCGATTCTGATTCTTGCCGCAATTGCGGGTGGCGTCGCAGGTACATTAACATTCATGCTTACCGGAGCAGGACTTGTTTCAGCACCATCGCCGGGTAGTATTATCGCGTATTCCCTCTTAACACCAAAAGGTGGATACCTGCCGATGCTCGCAGGAGTGCTTGTGGCAGCAGTCGTTTCCTTCCTGGTGGCAGCAGTGTTGCTGAAAACAGGTAAACAAAAAGACGAAGATCTGGAGTCTGCATCCAGTCGGATGAAAGACATGAAGAGCCAAGGAAACGTGCCAAACGCTGGCATTACGGCTAACCAACGTGAAGCAGACAGAGCCGCGGATATGGCTTCTTCTACAGTGAAAACAGACGTGAAGAAAATTGTCTTCTCCTGTGATGCAGGTATGGGATCGAGTGCCATGGGCGCTTCCATTCTACGCAAGAAGATGAAGGCAGAGGGGATTGATGTTACGGTGACCAACACGGCCATCAGTGATATCCCGCCGGATGCAGACGTGGTGATCACACAACAAGTATTAACCGATCGTGCCCGCTCTGTTGCACCGAATGCAGAACATATATCCATCGACAACTTCCTAAAAAGCCCGGAATACGATGCGCTCGTTGAACGTCTGAAGTAATTGCACGCATTCGTTTTCCCTGAGCCGGAGGCTGAGATATGAGTATTACCAAAAGACAACGTGAAATCGTGGAGTTTCTGCTAGAGCATCCACATGAAGTAACAGCCGGCGAAATCGCCGTTGAAGTAAAGGTCAGTACCCGAACGGTTCACCGGGAGCTTCAAATGATTGAACAATGGCTTGAACCGTTGGGCATGAGGCTGGAAAAAAAATCAGGAACCGGTATCCGAATTGATGCCGGTTCCGATGATCTGGCTGTATTGCGCCAGCAACTAGAGGGTAAAGAATATGTAGAGTTTACGCCAGAAGAGCGTAAGCTCTTCATGCTTTGCATCCTGTTGGATGAACCGGAGCCTGTAAAGTTACTCGCCTTGGCTTCGGATCTGAAAGTGACCGTATCCACCGTAACCACTGATCTGGACGACCTGGAGTCACGAATTCGTCAGGCGGGACTGAAGCTGGTTCGCAGACGTGGATATGGCGTCAAGATTAACGGAAGTGAGACGATTCATCGCACAGCCATAGCTGCACTTGCTCTTGAATTTTTGGATGAGTCGGACCTATTCGGAAGACAGCCAGAACAGGGAGGCTCCATCGTAAACCAAAAACTGTTGGATATGATTGGACACGGTGATGTGCTTACGGTTGAAAATGCATTATGGCAACCAGATATCGAATGGCTGGAGAACATTCCGGAACGCCAATACATGAAGTTGCTGATTCAATTATCCGTAGCGGCTGTACGTATTCGTAAAGGCTTTGGCATTGGGCGTATTTCTCCAGGAGAGAAAATGGGAGATGACGTTGCAGAGCTGGATGAGATAAAGGTTCCACTTTATATGGCTTCCCGCTTGTGTGGTGTGTTATCCACCCAGCTGGGGCTGACATTCTCCCAAGATGAGCAAGCTTATTTTCACAGACTATTAATTGAGACAGAGCAACGAATTCACTCTTCGCGGCTGTTGCCAATAGACGACTTGATTTTACTGGACAGGGTACATTCTCTCATTGATCAGATGCAGGCCAGAACGCATTATGCCTTTCATGAGGATCGTTTGCTTCGTGAAGGTCTACTTGGTCATATGCAACCTGTAATGGAGCGAATTGAAGGACAACAGATGATTCGTAATCCGCTACTGCAGCAGATTCGCAAGGATTATGATTCACTCTTCGAAGATGTCAAAAAATCTGTGGAGCAAGCTTGGCCAGGCACAGACGTTCCGGATGAGGAAATTGGTTTTTTGGTCATGCATTTTGGAGCTTCCATTGAGAGGTTACGTGCATTGAAACGGGAGATCAGGGCCATCATCGTGTGTACAAGCGGAATTGGCTCATCACGTATGCTCTCCAGCCGATTGTCCAAGGAGATTCCCGAGATTCGGATCATGGATAGCGTGTCCTGGTATGAAGCTGCCCGGATACCTACCGATCAATATGATCTGGTGTTATCCACTGTCGATCTGCCGATGGATGAGCATCAGTATTACAAAGTGAGTCCACTGCTTACGGCGGAAGAGAGCGAGCGCCTGCGTCATTTTATTAAAACCACAACGCTACAACAGCAACATCACAAGCCCCGTGAAACAGAGGTTCAGACGACAAGTCGTTACTCGGACCCTGACGGAATGGAAGCTATTCTAGTTGAAATTGTCCGAATTATTGGCAAGTTTCAGGTGTACCCGCTGGATAATCAGGATATCGGATTCTATAAGACCGTATATGCGATGTGCAACGTACTCCATGGATCAGGTGTGCTGAAGGAACCGGGGGAGATCGCAAAACGGTTGGAAGCACGTGAAGCAGTGGGCAGTCAGAAGATTCCCGGCACAAGACTTGCATTGTTTCATACACGCAGTGAGGGGATCTACAGGCCGTCTATCAGTCTATTTCAGCTCACCGAGCCACTCCTTCGTACGCCGGATGATTCGGCAGGAGTTACCCATATTCTTTTGATGCTCGGTCCCCGAGAATTATCCAAGGAAAGTCTGGAGGTTCTCAGTGAGATCAGCGCCCTGTTATTGCAGGAAGAGATGATTACATTGCTGGAAAAGGGAATCAGGGATGAACTCATTCATTACCTGTCCCAGGAACTTGTTGGATTTTATCGCAGTAAAACCGAAATTGGAGGTCAACCATTATGAGTATGTTAACAACAGATAAAGTCATCATGAATGCGACGGCTCAGGACAAATACGAAGCGATTCGTATGGCAGGACAGATTCTGAAAGATGCGGGACATATTACCGCTGACTACATTGAGAAGATGATTGAACGTGAAGAGATTGTCTCGACTTATGTAGGGAACGGACTTGCGATCCCGCACGGTACGAAGGAATCCAAAGCTTTCATTTTATCCACAGGTATCTCTGTTATTCAGTATCCACAGGGTGTTGATTTTGGCGAAGAAAAAGCCTATATGGTGATTGGTATCGCGGCTCAAGGCGGGGAACATATGGAGATCCTGACGAGCATCGCGGTGATCTGTGCTGAAGATGAGAATATGGAGGCCCTGCGTCTGGCTAAAACTGCTGAAGAAGTTATTGCTATTCTGGAAAGTGAAATGGAGCTATGAAGGCCCTACACTTTGGCGCAGGTAACATTGGACGCGGGTTTATCGGGTTGATTCTCTCCCGTGCAGGGTATGAGGTGATTTTCTCCGACGTGAATCAGACCTTGGTAACAGCTCTCCAGCAACGGGGGCAGTATACGGTGGAACTGGCCAACGAGAGCAAGGATCAGGAGACCGTCACAGGTGTAAATGCAATCGATGGAACCCAGCTGGAGACGGTTGCCCAAACCGTGGTGGAAGCTGATCTGATTACAACCGCAGTGGGCGTGGGCGTACTGAAGCATATTGCACCAGGCATTGCGAAGGGACTTGAGAAAAGGCTAAATTCCGGTCCTGCTCAAAACCCTCTTCACATTATCGCTTGCGAGAACGCAATTGGAGCCAGTACGCAATTGAAAGAGCATATATATGCTCTGCTCGATGAAAAGGTACGTCCCCTTGCAGATCAGTACATTTATTTTCCCGACTCGGCCGTAGACCGGATTGTGCCTATTCAGCATCATGAAGATCCGTTGCATGTACAGGTTGAGCCTTTTTACGAGTGGGTCGTGGATCGTTCCCAGATGGCTCCTGCATTCAAACCGGTTGAGGGCATCGTATATGTCGATGATCTGGAGCCGTATATCGAACGTAAACTGTTCACGGTTAATACAGGACACTGCGTTGCTGCGTACATCGGTAATGTGCATGGGTATGACACGATTCAGAAGGCTATTGCCGATGAAAAGGTGAAATCCATTGTATATGGTACCTTGCAGGAAACCGGAGAAGTTCTGGTGAAGCGGTTTGGATTCAACCCAGAAGAGCATGAGCAGTATATTGTCAAAATATTGGGACGGTTCGTCAACCCGTATCTCACCGATGAGGTTACTCGTGTTGGTCGTTCCCCGCTGCGCAAGCTGTCTCCGAATGATCGTCTGGTTCGCCCGGCCCTTCAGGCCTATGCGGATGGAACCGAAACGACTTATCTGGCTATGGGTATGGCAGCAGCCTGCAAGTTCGATGTCTCCGATGATCCGGAAGCAGTCGAACTGCAGGACATGATCCGCCAGAAGGGGATTACAGCTGCACTGCATCATTATACGTCCATGGCTGAGCATCATCCGGTGCTTGAACAGGCTGTCGCCCAATATAACCAAATGTAAGAGCAGTGTAGCCAGCTAACAGTATAGATAATGCATAGAAGAAGAGCCATACAGTCGTTAACTGTGTGGCTCTTCTTTTGGTTGGCTTTTATCGGCATAGTCGTCCAAACAGCGTTGACATATGCACGATTTTCGGCGCTGCTCTGCCGGAATACGGTCAAATACACCTTCGGGGAAAGTAGCCCGGTTACACCAGCATTCCGAATGAGGATGTCCTGCGGCATAGGAACAGCGATTAGCTTCCCCGCATAACGGGCAGACAAGAACATCGATATGGATGTGCTCTTGATCGTCTTGTTCTGCAGACATTCAGTTCTTCCCTCCCTGTGGAATAGCTACGAGCTGAAGTTAAACATACTGGTCCCAGTATAACAGAAATGTGGTGGTGGTTATGGAATTCACTGTGTATATATGAGTTTCATTCCACTACATCTGTTTCGCCCATCGGCTATTCTTCAGGCGGTAATTCGATCTGTAGGCCTTCCACGTGTTTGTGTCCCATCAACTTACGTTTCTTTCGATTTTCCTTTGTTTCTAGCACAATGTCCAAGTCATAATCGTCACCCGGATAAAGCTCATTGGCAGAGATATGCAGGGTCAGGCGTTTCTTATGGATTTTGACTTTGCGTCCTCGCAGCATGACCCCGATATTTCCACGGCTATCCTGGACATCACAAACGATGCCCGACTGATTGAGATAGGCCGCATACACGCGATCTCCTTTACGAAAATTTTTGGGAGGAGCAGGGGAAGCTGACTTTCTGGGTGTTGTCTTTTTGTGGAGACCGATTGAATCTTTTGGTTGCTTCCACTTCTCCCACTTGGACAACTCTGCTGGGCGGTCTGATTCTGCAACGGAACGATCAGGCGCCAGGACCGGAGTTTCCAAAGGAGGTGACGTGAACCCTAAAGTACGATCTCTCGAAATACTTTGATCGGACAGGGACTTGGAGCGCGCGATAATTCGCTGTGGCATGCCCAGCTTTAATGCGATGGAATAGGCGTAACTTTCGCCGGCTTCTCCGATACGCAATCGATACAGCGGCTGGAGAGAAACGGTGTCAAATTCCATACGGGCATTTTCGAATCCTGGCGTGGCAGCTGCAAAATGTTTGATTTCACCAAAATGCGTTGTTGCCACAACAGTTGCTCCTCGGCTATGAAGTTCCTCCAGCATGGCGATGGACAGTCCGACACCTTCACCGGGATCTGTGCCGGAAGCCATCTCATCAATGAGCACCAGCGTCGATGGATTGGCCTGTTCCAGTATGCCGATCATATTGCGAATGTGTGCGGAGAATGTACTGAGCGCTTGTTCCATACTCTGTCCGTCACCAATATCAACCGCTACCTCGTTATAAACAGCCATCTCGCCACCTTCCTCCACCGGAATAAGCAGTCCGGATTGCATCATCAGGGTTAGCAAACCTAGCGTTTTGAGTGCGACCGTTTTACCACCGGTATTCGGGCCAGTAATAATGAGCGACGAATAGGTTCTGCCGATTGCAAAATCAAGGGGAACCATGGAAGAACCCATGAATGGATGACGTGCACGTTGAAGGCTGATGTGGCCCTGTGTATTGACTCGAACATTACGTCCGTCCATGGTGGCCGCATATTTGGCTTTGGCAAACAGGAAGTCCAGCACACCTACCGTTTCGGTATTCAGGGCGATTTCACGGCTATACGATTCGGTCAGGGAGGTTAAATCACCGAGAATTCTCATCTCCTCTCGGGACTCCTCGGCTTGTAGAGCAGCCAATTCCATCTGCAGACTTACTAATTCAACGGGTTCAATATATACGGTTTGCCCGCTTCCCGATTCATCCAGCACACTGCCTTTCACCTGTTTACGGAACTCTTTCTTAATGGGCAGAACCGTTCTTCCTCCGCGTTGACTGATGACATGTTCCTGCATAATGGAGCGATGTTTGCTCACCAGAGAATCAAGCTTTCGTTTCATACGCTCCTCATTCACGGTCATTTTTTTACGAATTCGAATCAGTTCCTTGCTGGCCTGATCCTGAATGCGTCCACTATGGATGCAGCGCTCAATTTCACTCAGCAAAGGTTCGATCAGAATCATGGATGCTGCATAGCGACTGACGGTGGGAGCGGCCCCGGATTTGCCCTCCATGTAATTCATGAGTTGTGCGCAGCTCCGCAGGAATTGAGCGAGATGACTGAAGTCGCGTTCACTGAATAGATAACCGGTGCCGAGCAGATCCATAATGGTCTCCATTCCATCCAGTGAAGGGAGGGGGATGCTGGCGCCAAAACGAATCAACGCAGCGGCTTCCGCTGTTTCTTCCAGGCGAATCTGGATCAGGTGAGCATCTACCATCGGTTTTAGTTCTCTGGCATAACGTTTGCCCAGATATGACAGGGCGCAGTCTGCAACGTTTTTTTGAATTTGTGGATAGCCCAAACTGTTTAAAGTGTTTTCATTCATGCGTAATCTCTCCTTGGATTCGAATTGGCATTTCAGTTGATGTGCTAAAACATATTCCTGGAAAACGCAAAAAGGGCGGAGAATGAACAAACGTCATTCTCCGCCCTAAACGTATGGGAAAGCAGAGTCCACTACAGGTCTATATTAAAAAATCCGCGCTGAACTCAGCGCGGAAATAGACCCGGACAATGACAATCCCGGAGGCGATTTATGATATCCGCTGTTCTTAACTAAGTACAGGGATCTGGCGCATCATGAAATACACGTATGCCATAAGGGCACAAGCGCAATGAAAGGCCAAACTCCTGAATATGAAACTTGGTTAGTTAAGAACATTCACCGACATTAAAAATCTCTCCTTTGATTGAGGAATATGCAACCAATATAAACTGGAAATTGGTTTGAAGTCAACCTTTAGAATAAATAAGTGGACTTGAATAAGAATGGGTTTTAAAATAACAATAGTAAAATAATCCAATGAAAGCGATTTTATAAGAAGGAGGATGCTCTTCTTGCCGAAGTATTTACTGCGTTTGCTCTGCTTTACCCTGATCCTCGGAGCCCTTCCGGTCATTGTTATTGGTTCCGTCTCGTATACGATTGCATCACGTGACATTGAGCAGAAGGTGCGCGAGAGCAATCTTCAGATATTGCATCAGACCCAAATGCGGGTAGAACAAGTTCTGCGCAGCCTGCAATTATCATCCATCCAGTATGTCAATTCGCCCTTGGTACTACAAGCGATGAAGAAACCACTGGACAGCAGCGAGTTTCAGGAGATTCGTGATCTGACTTCCGGCTTTAACAACTTGCAAGCGGTTACGAACATTGACCAAGCCTATCTGGTTAATCTGGATGAAGATTGGGTCGTGTCGATGCGTTCTTTTGGAAAATTGGATGATTTCAGCATTCGAGACCGGATTGGCTCCTATCTGACCTATACCAACAGCCTGTTCTGGGTCACACAGAACGCCAGTTCAGCCAAAGAAAGTGTACCCGTATCAGCTGGAATGGGTGAACTAACACCCGAACAGGCGCCGACCCTTATTTCATCCGATAATGTGGTCAGTATGGTATTCAAGATTCCGATGGTACCCACGAATGTGAAACCCAAAGGCTTTCTGGTCATCGATATTGCTGACGCGGAGCTTAGTACATTTCTGAGTCGCAATTCGAATTCCGGGGACTTGTACGTTCTGGACCGGGAACAGAAATATTTTTTGAATGATACCCAGCAAGGGGCGAAATATGACACTTTAAATAAAGAAATCCACGAGATCGTCCAGACGACGGGGGAGCCAGAGGGTTTCTTTAGTGCGGAGGTGGAAGGTAACCAAGTAGCAGTCAGCTACAGACAGTCTCCGCTCAATGGCTGGTTGTATGTGTCCGTCGTATCTCTAGGACAGATCACGGCTCAGTCGCAGAAAATTGCATTGGTAACCGGTGTCGCTACGCTGGTCATGTTATGTGTAACGGGACTGGTCGCCATATACGGCAGTCGGCGGATGTACTCACCGATCTCCAGATTGCTGCAGTTTACGAAAGGGCTGGATGCTCCAGTTGCTCCGTCTGGGCGGCGTCAGGATGAATTTATCTATATCGAGGAGCAGCTGTCAACGTTGTTCAGTTCGGAGAAAACGATGCGTGAGCAGATGAAGGGGCAGCATGTGCACCTCCAGGAGTTTTTTATGACCAAACTGTTGACAGGCAAAATCTCCGAAGAGGATTTCAGATATCAGGGAGAATTGTACGATTTTCCGACAGGGTGGGCGAATCTTGGTGTGCTCATGCTCCAGATGGATACGTTGGAAGGGACTCGATATGAGGAACAGGATCGGGATCTGCTGCTGTTTGCTGTCAACAATATGGTAGGTGAGCTTCTTCCTTCGGCAGTTCGGTTCACTCCCGTCATGCTAGATGATGCTCAGGTCACCGTACTTGCCTCCGAACTGACGGATGAGGTGAAGCTGAAGGAATGGATGCATACCCAGGCAGACTGGATTCGCGAACGTGTCGTGACCTATCTGAATCTGCCCGTAAGTATCGGCATCAGTCGTTCTTACACTTGTATTGGTGATACGCCAAGAGCGGTTCAGGAGAGCCGCGAGGCTCTGCAAGGCCGGGTGAGTCTGGGCAGCCGTATTATTTTGCATTACGAGGATATTCAGCCACGTGGTCAGATGGAGGCCGCGTTGTATACCCAGTTACGCATGATTGAGGATCAGCTTGCTTCTGCGCTCAAGCAAGGAGATGAAGAGAAGACGGATGCCTACTTTAAGCAATATTTGGGGCTGCTTGCAGACAAGAAGCTTCATTTCAGTGAATACCCCGTCATTATGGTTCAGTTATTGTCTCGTGTATATCAGCTTGTGCAGGAGCAAGGCGGAGATGTAGCCGAAGTACTGGGAGAAAAAGCATCCATGTCACATTTGCTGAAGTTGTCCACATTGGACGAAATGACCAATTGGTTCCGCAAGCGGTTGTTCCTGCCCGTTATCCGTTTCTGGCGAGAACAGGAAGAATCCCAATACATGAACATTGCAAGGCGCATGATTCGCTTGATCGAGGAACGTTATGATCGTGAATTGTCGCTGGAAGCCTGCGCCGCTGAGCTTAATTTTCACCCTGTCTATCTAAGTCGGGTATTCAAAAAAGAAGCAGGAGTTAATTTTACGGAATATCTGGCAGAGTATCGTATGGAAAAAGCCAAGACCTGGCTGCAGACGACAAATCTGAAAATATCGGAGATCGCTGAGAAATTAAACTATACTAATCCAACCGCATTTATCCGTACATTTCGCAAAATCACAGGAACGACCCCCGGCAAGTACCGGGAGCAGCAGCGATAAAACAAGCCTGCTCTGCCCGCCATGGCAGGCAGGCTTTTTCATGTCTGGATGAAGGAAGAAGACTGCTTTTCTCCATAAAGTTAAGACAGGAACATGGAGGTTGAAAGCAGTTCATTGCTCCTTTAAATTCTGTGATGAAAATGCGCTGAACCCTTGCTGCATAAGGGGAAACAAAAGGCTAAAACGAGACGATAGCCAGTAATTCGTTTATCCTCCACAATGAAGACATGAATTCAGGAAGTGATATTTTGTAATCGTTTCCAATGTGGGGAGGAAGACAATATGAAAGCCGAAACGGCGGCTCGAACACGGCCCGCTACCCGCAGTGACAAAAACCTGCTGTGGAGAGACATTATCAAAAACCGGTGGCTGTATATCATGTTAATACCGGGTGTGCTTTACTTTGTTATTTTCAAATACATACCCATGTATGGCATCACGATGGCTTTTCAGGATTACACGCCTTACAAGGGCATCTTGGGAAGTGAGTGGGTAGGGTTCAAACATTTCCAACGCTTCTTCGGAGAACCGCAGTTCTGGACATTATTTCGGAATACGTTTTTGCTTGCCATTTATAACATTGTGTTCTTTTTCCCACTGCCGATTGTACTGGCACTCATGATGAATGAAGTTCGTCGTGAACGGTTCAAACGATTTGTACAAACGCTCGTCTATGTTCCACACTTTGTTTCCTGGGTTGTTGTTGTCGGTGTGTTCTACATGCTGTTCACAACCGAGGGCGGTGCCATTAATGAACTGCTCTATAACCTGACTGGACAAAAAGTGGCGTTCCTGCTTGAACCCGGATGGTTCCGAACGATGATTGTCGGACAATCCATCTGGAAAGAAGTCGGTTGGGGCACAATTATCTTCCTGGCGGCGCTCTCCGGTGTGGATACACAGCTCTATGAAGCTGCACGGATTGATGGTGCCAATCGCTGGCGCCAAACCTGGCACATTACGTTGCCGGCCATCCGCAGTACGATCGTCATTTTGCTCATTTTGCGTCTGGGCAATTTCCTGGATACAGGCTTTGAACAGATCTTCCTGATGCTGACTCCGACGAACCGGGATGTGGGCGAGGTATTCGATACCTACGTGTACACGAAGGGTCTTACCCAGGCACAGTACAGTTATAGTGCTGCTGTCGGGTTGTTCAAATCGGTTGTCGGGCTGGCGCTTGTCCTTGGTGCCAATACGCTGGCCAAAAAATTCGGGGAGGAAGGCGTCTACTAACCCTCGGGTGCAGACGTTCTTCACCAGACAGGAGTGAACATTAAGATGCAACAGGATAAAACGTGGGGCAACCGGATCTTTGATTTTGTGAATCACGGCTTGCTGCTGTTGATTGGAATCGTGACGGTTATCCCGTTCATGTATATTTTGGCCGTCTCGTTTACCAGTCCGCATGAAGTGGCTAAGGGAGGATTCATTCTTTTTCCAAAAGAGTTCTCTCTGGCCGCGTACCGTTACATTTTCTCTACAGATACCTTGATTCGCAGTCTGGGTGTATCGGTCTATATTACGGTGATCGGTACTTTCATTAACCTGCTGTTTACGTCACTTATGGCGTATCCGCTATCCAGAAGATATTTGCGTGGACGCCAGCCCATTTTGCTGGGTGTATTGTTCACGATGCTCTTCAGTGGCGGAATGATTCCAACATACTTTGTCGTGAAATCCTTACACCTGACGGACACGTTGTGGTCGCTGATGTTGCCTACCGCTATTAGTGCATTTAACTTGATCGTACTGAAAAACTTTTTCCAGGCCATTCCCGACGAACTGGAGGATGCAGCCAAAATTGATGGATGTAACGATGTCAGCGTATTGTTCCGGATTGTACTGCCGTTGTCCATGCCAGCGATGGCGACATTTTCACTCTTTTACGCGGTGGCCCACTGGAACAGCTTCTTCAGCGCTGTTATCTATATCAACGATAGTGAGAAGTGGCCTGTCCAAGTCTGGCTGCGTGAGATAGTCATTCTGGCACAGAGCCGAATCGGAGACACGAGTATCGAAGAGACCGAGATTCAGCCGCTTACGATTCGTATGGCCGTTATCGTATTCTCCACGATCCCGATTATGCTGGTATATCCATTCCTGCAAAAGCACTTTGCAAAAGGAGTGATGCTGGGTTCGGTGAAAGGTTGAGTCGGCACATGGTTCAAAGTCAGTTCACTATGACTGCATAAAAAAAGGGAGGTTTTCATGTGATGAAAGCAACAAAAAAGAAAGCCGTAGCTGTCTTGAGCACACTGGCACTGGTGACAGGTTTGCTGGCAGGATGCGGATCAGACGAGGGTCAGGCTGCCGAGGGCGGCGTACAAAATGTGTCCATAGCCATTGCACAGGTGGGTGATGTGCCAAGCAAAGGCAATGAAGTTCAGCAAAAGATTGAAGCGTATACCAATACCAAACTGGATATCCAGTGGATTCCGGCTTCGGCCTACAATGACAAAATCAACGTGATGATCGCTTCAAGTGATATGCCGAAAATTGTGAAGGTGCAATATAACCCAACGGTGACCAGCGCGATGCGTAATGACGTGTTCTGGGAAGTGGGCCCTTTGCTGAAAGACTACAAAAATCTGTCGGCACAGAATGAGCGTTTTTTTGACAACATCAAGGTAGAAGGCAAAATCTACGGGGTTCCTGTATTCTCGGATATTGCGCGGGCTACAGTGATCTATCGCAAGGACTGGTTCGAGAAGCTGAATCTCAAGGTGCCAGCCACACCGGATGAATGGTATGAAACGATCAAGACGCTGGCAACCTCTGATCCGGATGGAGATGGTCAGGATAATACGTTTGGACTGATGCTTTTCAAAAAATACAATGAGGACCAATATTCCTTCACAACGCGCCTTGGCGTAAGTTTTGGTGCACCTAACAAGTGGAAGGTCGAAGATGATGGCAGCTTCACGCCGGAATTCATGACACCGGAATATATGCAGGTGCTGGATCTGCTGAAACGTTTGTACGATGAGAAACTGCTGAACCAGGACTTTGCCGTATTCGACTCTACGGAAGCGGAGAAAAAGTATGATTCCGGTGTTGTTGGTATTCGTGTTGGTGTTGCGCAGAACGGTAAAAGTCAGCAAGAGCGTTTGTCCAAAAACAATCCGGATGGTGTGGTAGACATCGCTGGTTTGCTTGGAGCGAACGGAGATCGTGTTGCAGGACAGACGGGTAACTCCGGGATTCTGGCATTCCCTAAATCAACGGTGAAATCGGAAGAAGAACTCAAAAACCTGCTCTCCTTCTTGGATAAACTGATGGACCCTGAGATGGCAACCCTGTTGATGCGCGGTATGGAAGACAAACATTATACCAAAGTGAGCGAAGATCAGGTGGAGATGAGTGACTTTGATGCATTCCAGCGTGAAGTGAAGCCTTACCGTGATAATCTTCCTTATGTCGAAGGATATAACGTACCGAAATTGAAGGACACCGAACTGGGTGAAAAAGGTACCGCACTTGCCAAGGAACTAGCAGAGCACGCTGTGCCAAACCCTGCGCTGACGTTATATTCTCCAACGTATGGTGACCGTGGGGCAGACCTGGATCAGGTGATCGCCGATGCACAGACCAAATATATTATGGGCAAGATCGATCAAAGTGGCTGGGAAAAGGAAATCGAGAATTGGGGCAATGCGGGTGGAAACAAGATTCGTGAGGAATATGCCGAAGATTATAAAAAACAGGCTCAATAAAGAGCCGGAAGCGGAGGCTTGATCATGAAGGAAACGTTGCAATTCACATCCGTGCGTATGGCACAGCAGTTCATGGAAAGTTATCGCAATCATGAGCTGTATCCCAAATGGCATTATGAGAACGGCTGTCTGCTGAAAGCGCTGGAGGAGCTGTATACGTACACGGGGGAGCAAAAGTATTTTGACTACATCCGTGAGCTGATGGATCATTTCGTGCAGGAAGATGGCTCGATTCGCTCCTATACGGTTGAGGAGTATAATCTGGATCAGATCAATCAGGGGAAATCGCTGTTCCTTTTGCACGAGAAAACGGGAGAAGAGAAGTACCGCAAAGCTGCGGAGTTGCTTATGATGCAGCTCAAGGGACAGCCACATACGAGTGAGGGCGGGTTCTGGCACAAAAAGATTTACCCTTTCCAGATGTGGCTGGATGGATTGTACATGGCTACTCCTTATCTGACCCAGTATGGTGCAGTGACGGGTGAAGAGAAGTGGTTTGACAAGGCGGCTCTGCAGCTCTTGTTGGTGGAGCAACGTACACGTGATCCGCGTAGCGGTCTCTTGTACCATGCCTGGGATGAGAGCAAAGAGCAGCGCTGGAGTTCGGGGGAGACGGGATGGTCTCCACATGTCTGGAGTCGGGCGATGGGGTGGTATGTGATGGCGGTTGTGGACACATTGGATCACCTGCCGGTAGATCATCCGCAGCGCGGACAGATTGTAGGCATCTTCGAACGGGTGGCGAATGCGCTTGTACATGTGCAGGATCAACAGACTGGACTATGGCCACATCTGCTGGATCAGCCGGGACGTGAGCGGAATTATCTGGAGGCTTCCGGTACCTCGATGTTTGTCTATGCCTTGGCAAAGGGTGTACGTAAAGGATATCTAAGTGGCAAGTTCAAAGCAGTTGCTGAAAAAGGGTATCAGGGTCTGCTGCAGCATTTGTTACAAACGGACCGTGAAGGTGTGCTGTCCCTGACGCAGTGTAACGGCGGAGCAGGTCTCGGAGGGAGCCCCTATCGTGATGGGTCATACGAGTATTATGTGACCGAGTCCATTCGAATCAATGATCCGAAGTCGGTCGCTCCGTTCATTTTGGCAGGGGTGGAGATTGAACTTTACAAGTCCAACTAACATGTACATGAGAACGGAGAGGGCAGAAATAATCTGAGGAAGCGAAGCGTTCGCCTTTATCCCCGGATTTTCCCCTTTTAAAAGGGAATCAAAAAATCTGGAGATAACAGCGATCTGAAGGTTGTTCTGTCATCGGAGTGGTCTATGTACATAACCTTATCCAAAAGGAGAGATGGTTCATGAGTCCAAAAGGTCCAATGTCCCGTTTAGGCGGAATCGTTGTAATTGGTGCAATGTCCGCTGGGCTGCTTGCAGGTTGCGGGGGAGAAAAAGGGCCTGCTGCAGGGGAAGGTAAACTTCCCATTTCCATCTCTTTAATGCAGGTTGGTGATATACCGGCCAAGGAGAACGGAATTGAACAGAAGATTGAGGAATATACGAATACGGATGTCAATGTACAGTGGATTCCGCAGTCTGCTTTTGATGATAAAGTGAACGTTATGGTTGCTTCAGGCGAGATGCCGACCATTATGCGAGTGAATTATGTGCCGACAACATTTAATGCCGCCAAAACGGGACTGTTCTGGGAACTGGGGCCTTACCTGAAGGATTATAAGAATCTGTCTGCCCAATCCGAGGCTTATTTTAACAATATCAAAATTGAAGGCAAGGTCTACGGTATTCCGAACTTCCGGGATATTGGACGGACTGCTATCGTATATCGCAAGGACTGGTTTGATACGTTGAAGCTGGATATACCCAAAACGCTGGATGACTGGTATGAAGTGATGCGCTCCATTCGTAAGGATGACCCGGACGGGAATGGTAAAGAGGATACGTATGGTGCACTGCTATTCAAAAAGTATAATGAGGGTGTCTCTTCCCCACTGACGCGGATCGCTGTAAGTATTGGCGGCGTTAACAAATGGGGTGTGGATGATGCTGGAAAACTGACCCCGGAGTTCTTGACCACCGAATATGTGGACACAATGAAACTCTTCAAGCAACTGTTCAGCGAGGGATTAATTAATAGTGACTTCCCTGCCCTGGATCCTTCTGATGCGGACAAAAAAATGGATTCGGGCCTGATTGGCATGAAGCTGAATGGTGTGGCCCAGAACGGAAAGTCCTCTCAGCAACGGCTTACGCCTAATGCTCCGGATGGAGAGATTGATGTGGCTCCATTCCAGGGAACCGATGGTATCCGAATCGCCGGGGAGCCAGGAAACTATGGAATGCTGGTCATCCCGAAGGCGTCCGTTACGGATGAGGAGCAATTGAAGCAGGTTCTCACGTTCCTGGATCAGTTGATGGATGAGGAATTGAGCGCGTTGCAGCTCCGTGGATTGCTCGATGTGCACTACACCAAGACTGCGGATGGGAAAACCGAACTTAAGGATTTTGACGCTTATCAGCGTGAAGTGAAGCCATACCGGGATAATCTGTTAAGCATTGAAGGGTACAACGTACCTGAACTGGTCGATGTCCCGATTGGCATGAAGGGGACGAAGATGGCACGTGAGAATGAGCAGTACGCCATTGCCAATCCTGCACTCACATTGTCTTCGGCGATCTATACTGAGCGTGGCCAGGAGCTGGATCAGATGATCTGGGATGCGCAGACCAAGTACATTATGGGCAAAATCGATGATGCAGGTTGGGAGCAGGAAATCGCAGGCTGGAGAAAAGCCGGTGGTGATCAATTGATCACGGAATTGGAAGCATCCTACAAGGAATTAAACGGAAAATAAAACTGATTGGAATAAAAAAGGGTTGATCAAATGGAATGATATAGTTTATTCTATGAGTGAGTTCATTTTCCAATATCATAAGAAAGACCACACCCTTAAAGCATAAGGCTATGAATCTGCGGATTCATGGCCTTTTTTTGTGTTTTAAGCGAATGAAGTGGGCCTATGGAAGGAGCGATGCACGCCTTGAAGTGATGGGGACGGACGAAAAATGATACCAATAGCCTAGTTCGACATGGTAGAATATTGATTATTATGGCAAATTTAGGTTTTTGTTGTGGAGAGAAGTAACTAGGCTGACTAAGCAAAGCACCCCCATACTAAGGTACATAGGAGCGTGAGTAGATTGAAGAAGCAGATTGAAGGATACGAGAAGAAGAAAAAACGGAACGGTTGGATCGTCGGGTTGTTAACGACAGCTGTATTGGCAGGCACAATATTTCCTGTTGGACCTGGATATTTGACATCAACAGTAACAGCTGCATCGGGGACGAGTGACACTGCCCTTAGCAAGTTCAAGGATATTAAAGGCCACTGGGCTCAAGCGACGATTACCAAAGCTTATGAAAAAAATCTGATCTCTGGCTATCAAGACGGAACATTTCGTCCCAATGGCAAAATCACGCGTGGGGAATATGCGACCATACTTGCCCGTGCGACTGGATTGGAAACGGTAGAGGGGCAAAATCCATTCTCCGATCTCAAGGGACATTGGTCTGAAGCGGCGGTTAGCCAGCTTGTCGGACAAGGATTCATTAACGCGGGTGATTACGCCAAAGGGTTCAATCCGAATGCGGAGCTGACACGTTACGAGATGATGAAGTGGATTGCCAATGGACTGATCAAGTCCGGGAGCAGCTTCCAGGATGCTTTTAACGATACAAAAAATACGCTGCTTCCTACACCGGAAGTGAACCACGGCACCATTCGTGCGGAGCAGATTCCGTATCTTGCCCTTGTTCGTGGGACAGGCATTGTGGGTGGATTTCAGGATGGGACATTAAAACCAGCGGATTCCACTACTCGTGCAGAAGTATCGGCCATTTTACTGCGTTATATGGACGTGGAGGGCACGGATGCCGGGAAGTACAGTGACCTGAATGAGATGAGAGAGGTTGGCACGACGGGGACGAATTTAACGACGATTAGTAATTATAAATATAGTTCAGGTTCAGTCATGATATCTGATTTATCGAAAGGGAATATCAATTTAAGCAATAAATCGGGGTTATTAAAAATTCATCGTTTTATCGTTGTAGACGCTACTCAAAATAAGCCGAAGGGTATTTACGCGAAGCTCTTTCTTCCGGAAAAATACGCAAGTGGTTCCTATAGAACTTTTGCAGATGTGTCATTTACATCTAACTTAGAAAACTCGAATTTAATTACATTTAACCAGGGGCTTTCGGATTCGTTAATACAATTCAATCGTCTTGATTTAGACTTGGCTAAGAAACAAAGTAATGTGACAATACCTATGGACTCAGGTGAGCTTATAAAAAAAGGATTACAGAAAAGATTTTGGACTACATCAACTTTAAGAAATAAATCTTGGTCTTATTTTTTGAAATCAGATACAGAAGGCGAATTTAAAATTCAAAGGTAGCCTTATCAGGATGGTGAGCAAGTTGTAATGAAAAAGCTTAATTATTTTTCTGCTATTACTTTAGTGAGTATATTTATTTTACAAATTTTATTAATGTTAGTATTGTACCTACCTCTGAACGTTGTTCAGGCTGCTACAGATGAGTATGGACCTAAATCTATGAAAAACCCTCGGAAGGTCACAATACTGGCCACTCCTACTGTAGGGAGGCCAGGGGTTTATTGGTATCAAGTGGATAGCGGACAATTTAGAGCTGACCATGCGGGAGGACCAACTTATGCGAATAATGCAGGGAGTTGCTCCAGTCCATTTCCTGCTGCTGCAGAAGTTCCGGATAGTGTAGATTTCAGTAGATGGCCTGCAGAAAACTGGCCTGATTATAATTCCAGACGAGTCGAAGTCTCAAGCATACTTAATGTCCGAATCCATGATGTTAATTATCAGGGAAGAGCAGATCAAGATTCATATACTGGTGTGGGAGACCCTACCCCACCTTTTCCTTCAACAATTGTTGCAATAAGAACGATTACTGGAGGGTACCACATACCAACTGACAAGAGTCCATTCGCAAATGGTGGACAAACAACAGCGGGCTGTCCTAAATACAATGTTTCTTATTTCACGCCTACGGATATCATTTGGGAAGGCGATCTGGTTGAAGAAAAAGAAATCGATGTAACGCCAGATACTACTCTTACCACAGGTCAAACTCAGCAGATGGAAGCCCTGGTGAAAACCAAAAACTATGGCGAAACAGACTTTAATGAGGGCATCGACGTATCCCGCAGGGAAACGGAGATCAAATGGTTTTCCTCTGACGAGACGATTGCGAGTATAGAGCTCAAAACAGGCATGTTAAAAGCCGAAAGTCCGGGCACGGTCACTGTGCGTGCCATCTGGAACAATGGTACATACCTTATCTCGGATACAGCCACCATAACCGTTACGTCTGAGCCAGGACTCGTGGTGAATTTGCCGAACGCTTGCAAAGCCAATACCACACCCCTACAGGCGGAAGCGGTTTTAACCAAACCGGATCGCTCTGTTCATAAACTGACGGCTCATCCCAAATTGACGTGGCAGAGCTCGAATACGGCTGTGGCAACGATCGGCGCAGATGGTAAAATCACGACGAAAGGGATCGTGGGTAGCACAACTATCAAGGCTCATTTTCTTGATCCTGCCCAGCAACTGGATGAAGAGGGTACTCAAGTGCTTGAAGTAAAGGACTGCACGGATAATGGAGGAGGCGGTAATGGTGGTGATCCGGGTGGAGACCCTGCGAACGCATGCCCTGTGACCATCAGTCCACCTAGTAGAGGTACGGTGATTGAAGCATCAGTCATGGACCCATCTGTTCAAGGCGTGCTGAAGGCAGACGATCGGGGAGCTGAGAAGTTTGATGTCACTCGTGGTATTCCAACTTCCGAAGATCTCTATGCCAATGTGTTGGCTAAGGGATATCTGTTCCAGCATCGTTGGGTTAACATGACAGGAACGGTGACTTATACCGTGAATGTGAAGAAGGTTTATCATAAAACCTGGACGATCCCCGGAAGACCTTCCCGTGGTGAGGGTGATCCAGGAACACCTCCTGAGCCCAGAGAACTTGATGTTCCTGGTGACAAGGCTATGCGAGTAACACGGACATATAGCTATTGGCAGATCGATAACCTGGAGGTATACAAGTTAAATGAAGCCAAGGTATCTAACTATGCGCTAGGTGGATATGGTGATACCGTGACCCTGACGCCCAATGCATATACTCCACCGGCTTTGCAATCGGCTATGGATCCTGCGGTTACCAATCATGTGAAACCTGCTCCATGTCGAGAAATTGATCTTGGCATCCAAGGGGTTCCGGGTGGTTCGACTGAACCGCCTACGCCAGATGAAACGTCATTGTTTCAATCTGAAGCTGAAGCGGAAGTTAGAGAGAACACCGTTAATAACGATAAGGTAACCTTCAATGGAGCGACGATTATGGACCCTGCTCCAGTGGAGAAAACAGCTCCAAGACCTGGCACGATCCCGCTGCCTGGCATGATTGAAGACGATGTTCTGTACCAGAACCGGCTGACGATCAAGAACACATTGATAAACAAAGCTAACCAGCCGACCACGGGTGAGATTACATATGGACTGCAGCCTGGCAATATTAACGGAGGGCAGGATCAGAAGTTTCCCATTCTGGGTATCAACTCGGTGACGGTACATACTCCGGTTGTGAACTATGCCTGGGTGTCAGATGATCAGCCGCATAACCAGAAGACCACGCCTGATCCGACCAGGGCTGCACTTATTCTAGAGCGCCCATTCCTAGTGCGGATACCTACCTCAGGTCAACATTTGGATGCAGCGAGTTACCCTGGTTATGGAAACCGTGATTATGCAAAATATTTTCGGATCAAACAGGTTCGTTTCCCATTCGATGTCTATAACGGTGCCAGAAGTCAGTTTATTCCGGCCATGACATGGGTGGATATTCCGGTAAATCAGTTGGACACCCCTTTTTATCTCCCGGTATGGATAGATGAGGGGAATTACCAGATCGAGTTCCGTAATATCGCCGAAAATGCACCTGCAAACTTTACGGAACAACAGGATGCGAACACGAATCTGACCCATCATGTCGCAGCAGATACCGTTGCTGTGGAAGTCATCGGACGATTGTATGATTTTCATATCACCGATATTTCAGACTACAACTGGGAGAATGTGTTCCGCAAGCGGATGGGCAGCCCGGAACCAACAGGTGTGAGCTACTGGACCGGAGGTAATAGTATTGACGGAGATCCCCGAGGTAACTTGGCTCCCTATGTACTTCCCATTCGTCCTGGCAGTCATCCGGTACAGGGTTTTCGAAATGCAGCGTTGAAGACCGGTTACCATTTCAAGTTTGACCTGAAGACCAAGGGTAATATGTTTGGGAAACAGGATGGTATCCGAATCACGCCGACGTTCTCTTTTGTGAGCAAAGATGGCACCACCCGGCAAGGAGTGGATTTATACTACCATCGAGGACAGGAACGACTCATTCGTATCGGATCGGCACAAGATTTAGAAAAACGCTTTGTTGTCCTGAACTCACGGTTGCGGAATGTACCCGGTATGGAGTTAGGTGATACAGCACGTTATCAGTATACCTATGAACTGTCGGAGGAGGAACGCAATCAGGGTACAATGGCGGAACATATGGTGCGTTTCGTGGATCAGACCTCTCATCATAAAACGTGGGTAGGCCGTTATGACTGGATGATTCTTCCTTCACAGATCCGTACACTCATTGGTCCAAAAACAGATATTCCATTTGGGGTTAATGTAGATCGGGCGAATGCAGCGATTCAGCGCTGGTATGGCGAATATAGCTTGCCAGCGGATGTATATGCTGTCCCCAAAGGAACCAATCTAGAACTGCTCGCCAGACAAAATCAGTTGGATGAGAAGGAAAAGGTATTTCTGAGGGACGGTTACATCGTGGTTAACTTCAATATCGAAACATTGCGCAGCGGCAATACGAATGCACCGCACCTGCAATATATTCATGCCCCGTTGATGAATCAATGGCAGATGGAGGGTTTCGATAACAGCCCCGTAGATGGTCAGGGTAGAAGCTGGCCGATGCAAGATGGGGATGTGGTTTTGTACCACGCCCATCAATCCAGCCGCAATGATTTCCAATCCCAGGTACCGCATTAGAGAGACATCGTCTTACCCCTAATGAAGGCAGACGTGATGTGAATCCACATGACGTTTGTCTTCTTTTGCGTGATTTGGATTATGGTTGGTCAGCAGAACGGGTATAAAGGTAAGAGGCACTCGTTCCATCCATTCATTAATTTTTTCAACGAGAGGGGAACAACACACATGATTGAAGAGGATAAGCAGGAACTATTGTTTTCAGAAGATACATACGAAGGAAGAGATCTGGGTGTCACATTAGAAGCACATGGCTGTCTTTTCAAAGTCTGGTCACCGTTAGCTGTTCAGATGGAACTTCTTTTGTACCCACCTTTGACAGGCGGAAGCCCGGAGGAAGAGCCCAATCGACTGAAACAGCAGACGTTACCCATGCGAAAAAAAGAACAAGGCGTCTGGGTTCTCAAACTGGAGGGCGATTTAAGTAGCTACCGTTACATGTACAAGCCTACTTTTGAAGATGGACATTCAACTACTGCTGTAGATCCATACGCACGAGCGGTGACCATGAACGGAGAAATGGGTGTAATTGTAAGACTGGAGCAGACAGATCCGCTTGGATGGAGTGAGGATGTTCGCCCTGAATTGATTAGTCCTGTAGATGCAGTCTTATACGAGTTGCATGTGCGTGATTTTTCCATTCACTCATCATCTGGCATAACGAATAAAGGCAAATACATGGCTTTTACCGAGACGGGTCTGCACGATTCAGATGGCAATACGTTGGGGATTGATCATTTGGTTGAACTGGGGATTACTCATGTGCATCTGCTGCCTGTATTTGATTTTGCGACGGTGGATGAATCAAGGGTGGATGGTGATACGTCTGATGCCTCCAACTATAACTGGGGATATGATCCACTTCATTACAATGTCCCGGAAGGTTCCTATGCCTCACGCGCGGATGATCCGGAGATACGAATTCGTGAGTTCAAGTCAATGGTACAAGCCCTTCATAACAAGGGAATAGGTGTCATTATGGATGTCGTATATAATCATACGTTTGATACGGCAGGCAGCTCGTTTGAAAAACTGGTACCAGGTTACTACTATCGCCAAAATGCCGATGGGACATATAGCAATGGTTCAGGTACGGGCAACGAGGTGGCTACTGAACGTGCCATGGTTCGCAAGTTCATTATCGATTCGGTGCGTTACTGGGCAGAGGAGTATCATGTGGATGGTTTTCGATTTGACCTGATGGGCCTGATGGACACCACTACGATGAAACAGCTTGCAGCGGAGTTACACGCCGAAGTATCCCCATCCGTATTGCTGTATGGTGAACCATGGGGGGCACTGGATTCACCGCTTGGAGATGATATGACTCTTAAAGGAGTGCAGCGCGGTGCTGGTTTCGCCGTGTTTAACGACAATTTCCGCGGAGTGATCAAGGGAGACAGCGATGGAACCGGGACGGGATTTGCGACGGGCGCGGACGGGAAAGAAGGCGAATTGTGGACAGGCGTACGGGGAGCCATCGATGATTTTGCGGATGGCCCATCCGAAACCATTAATTATGTAACGGTGCATGATAATCTCAACCTGTGGGACAAAGTCGCACATACACAAGGACTACACGATACGCTGAATTTCCTCACCTATAACGAGGATGGAAGTATCCGCGGATGCAAAAGTGTGGAAGAGGCTGTAGAGAAGGCGAAGCCTTACCTGCAGATCGATCCAGAACACATTCTGGAGAATGAGACGGTTAGGCGTTGTCTGCTTGCCAATGGTATCGTGCTAACCTCCCAGGGTGTCCCTCTGATCGCGGCTGGAGATGAGCTGCTTCGCAGCAAATATGGGGATGCCAACAGCCATCAGAGTGGGGACGTAGTCAATGCCATTCATTGGGAGCAAAAGCGACAGTTCAAGCCGGTGTTTGACTATTATCGTGGGCTGATCCGTCTTCGGCGAGAGCATCCAGCTTTTCGACTTCGTACACGGGAAGAGATCGAGAAGCATGTTCGTCTTCTTGAAAAAGGTAATGGTGTACTAGCCTATGAATTGGAAGGTGCGGCCGTCAGCGATTCATGGGAACGCATTGTCGTCATCTATAATGCTGCAAAAGAAACCCGTACCGTCTCTGTTCCCACAGGGACATGGAATGTGGTCGTAGAGGAAGGGAAAGCCGATGTCGATGCGATACGTATCGTGCAGGACGGACAGGTGACTGTGAATGCTTTATCTATAACGGTGATGTATTCGAATTCCTGATCGCCACAATGGTTGCCAAGAAATGAGGTGTGCCCGCAATAGGAAGAGTGCTCACAAGGACACGTCCAAGATGTCCCCATAAATTGGGTGCAAAATAAAAAAAACGAATCCCCTTCCAATTGGAAAGGGGATTTTGTGTCGAGTTAAAGAGAAGTGCCTCAGTCGTAGGAGGACTTTGTCCTGCTCGATCTTTATTAAACGTCCGCCATTTTAGTGCGTAGTTTAGTATAGTTTTCCTTCATACCACGTTCGTTCTGCAAATATTCTTATATATTTCAAACTTTTTTTGTCGGGACAGGTACAAATGCTGTCAATCTATGGCGCTTGTTTACATATCTATAATTTGAAAGCGATTGCTAATTGAATACTTGAATGGAACCGATATGATGAGTACAGACAACCCCGGGTTGACAAATCACGTCCCACTCCGTAACATCGGGACAACACGAAATCAATGGATATAAAGGCGGTGGGAACGATGCCGGAATGGACTTCTTTTCGTTACGAAGGCAACGATCTTGGCTTAACATATACTCGTGCTGCAAGTACTTTTAAATTGTGGGCACCTACGGCACAACAGGTTTATATATTGGTTTTTGTAGATGAAGGTCATTACAACGATAGTGGCAAAGTACAAGATCATGAAGGTGGGCAGGAACATGCTCTGACGCGCGATGCGGATGGAATATGGAGTCGGGAGCTTAACGGCGATTGGGCAGGACATTTTTATATGTACCGAATCACCCATGATGATCAGCGGATTGAAGTAGTTGCAGATCCGTATGCCAGAGCGGTAACAGCTAATGGGCAACGAACAGCCATTATCGATCCTGAGACCACCAATCCGGTCGATTGGGACCTGGATGTCAAACCTGCTTTTCTGCGTCCGGTGGATGCCGTTCTATATGAGCTGCATGTCCGTGATTTCTCCTCGGACCCCCATGCAGATATTCCGTATAAGGGAAAATATTTGGCATTCACGGCATCCGGACTCACCGACAGAGCGGGCAATAGCATTGGGATAGACCATCTTGCCGAACTGGGCGTCACTCATGTGCATCTTATGCCTGTAGCGGATTATCAGACGGTGAATGAACTCGCTGCGGCGGATGTGGGTTCTAATGTCAGAGCACCATACAACTGGGGATATGATCCCCAGCATTATAACGTTCCCGAAGGTTCGTATGCGACAGATCCACGTGATCCGGCAGTTCGCATCCGAGAGTTCAAATCCCTCGTTCAATCACTGCACAGACAAGGCATTCGCGTTGTACTTGATGTTGTCTATAACCATACGTATAGCGTGGAAGAGGGACCTTTTGAACGGATTGTACCAGGCTATTATTACCGTTATCGGGAGGATGGCACCCTCAGTAATGGTTCTGGTGTAGGCAATGAATTGGCGACCGAACGTCCAATGGTGCGAAAATATATTTTGGATTCTCTCCGATATTGGGCAGAAGAATATCATGTGGACGGATTTCGATTTGACCTCATGGCCCTGATTGATACGGAAACGATGAATGAATTAACGCGCGAATTGCGGGAACAGATCGATCCGGCGTTTCTGATCTATGGGGAACCCTGGACGGGCGGAGATTCACCTTTGGACCGCAAAACGTTAAAAGGAACCCAGCGAGGTCAGGGATTTGCTGTATTTAATGATCATTTTCGCAGTGCAATCAAGGGTGATAGTGATGGCAGTGGCAGAGGGTTTGTCACGGGTGCCGGAGGACAGGAATATGAGATTATTAGGGGATTAGCAGGAGCATTGGATGATTTTACATCTTCACCTGTGGAAACCGTCAATTATGTGACTGCCCATGACAATCTCAATCTGTGGGATAAAGTTGCGACCACGATGAACCTCAGACATGAATTAGGTTTTCCCGTATGGAAGGACGGACAGCCCGTTGGAGGCGGAAGTGCGGAGTCGGCTGTAAAAGCAGCCGATCCTTATCGGTATGTCGATGCAGATGATGTAATGGATCATGAGATGGTTCGTCGTTCGTTGCTGTCTTCCGGTATTCTACTTACCTCTCAGGGCATTCCGTTTCTGCATGCAGGGGATGAGATGCTCCGATCCAAAGCCGGTGATCATAACAGTTATCGGAGCGGGGATGCGGTGAACACCATCACATGGGCCAATAAATCGCGGTTCAGACCGGTGTTTGACTACTACCGTGGTCTTATTCATCTGCGACGTACTCATCCCGCCTTTCGTATGATTGATGCCGAACAGGTACGTAATCACCTTCGTGTGATCCGTGGCGACGGCAATGTGGTTGCTTTTATACTTCAGGATGGAGCGAATCAGGATACCTGGAATCAGATTATGGTCATTTATAACGGAACGGAACATCAGCAGCATGTGGACCTGGGGGAAGGTGACTGGCATATCGTGGTCAACGATCATCAGGCAGGTACAGATCTGATCGAGACCGTTCGTGGCACTGTTCAGGTAGAACGGTGGTCATTGATGGTTTTGTATGACACAGAGCATCCTGGAGGCGCTGAACCGGCTACCCTGGAGATTAGTTTTCCACGTCAGGTATACAGTCCGAAGGAGACCACTAAACTGCGAGCCATTGTAAGGGACAGCATCGGCAATGTGGTAGAGAATGCCCCGGTTACCTGGACTTCTTCTGAGCCAGATATTATTCGGATACAACCTGATGGAACAATCCAAGCGCTGGAATGTGGGGAAGCTTCGATTACAGTCCACTGTGGGGAGATAACGGCAACCTGTATGTTACAGGTGGATCATCGTCATGCGGAGCGAATCGAAATTGTGGGCGAACCTGTCATGTACATGACTCGAATCAGTCGCTTTCGTGCATTAGTGCTTGATCAATTCGGTCAGCCGCTTCAGGATTCAAACATACGTTGGAGCTCCTCTCATCCGGAACTGGCAGCAGTGAGTGCAGCGGGGATCGTACGTGCGATGACACCTGGAGCAACCCATATTATTGCTGAATCTGGAGGGATCCGGGCAACGCTTGGCGTAAGCATTCATAAACAGATTTCGCGAACGGTCACGCTCCGATACGAACGGGAAGACCAGCATTATGAAGGTTGGGATGTCTGGGTATGGGGCACAGGTATGGAAGACGGAGCGGTACGACTGGAACAAGTTGGAAATTACGCTGAAGCCCGTTTCCGCGTAGCTCCAGGTTTGCACCACTTGGGACTCATCATTCGACTGAACGAGTGGGAGGCCAAAGATACATGCGGAGATCGTTATGTGGATATCGTACCTGAAGATGGAGATGTACACATTACGGTCCGCAGTGGTTCAGACGAGATGCAGGTCATTCGCGAAAGGGATAATTCAGAGGGGCGTAATAGTGCATAATGTTCTTTTTAATAACATCATAAGGTAGTTCGTCAAAACCCTTGATAAACCAGCAGTTGGAAGAGATTCCGACTGCTTTTTTGGTCTGATTATAAGAAGTCTGGCATGTCAAAAAATAAAGAATTATCCTGTTCCGTGTTTGAGATCCTCTATCATTGGGGTAAATATAGATATGGCCCACGATTCGGCCAAAGAAAAAAAGACCATTATGGTCTACGAGAGAAGCCTTAGCGCTTTCCAACAAATATAATGTAGTGATCCCTTGAAGGAGGATGTTCAATCATGAAATCCAACGGAAAAATGGCTCAACTTACAGCAACGCCAAGAACGGAAAAGAAAGGTGCAGCATTGCGCCTGTTAAGACAAGGTGGACGAGTTCCCGCTGTCGTATACGGCCCGGGACAAGAAGGTTCCTCCATACATGTAGATGAAAAAGAAGTGCTGAAAGTGGCACGCACAGGCCGCTCCGAGATGTTCAACCTGAATGTTGAGGGCGGTAAAACGATTCCAGTGCTGATCAAGGATCAGCAAGAGCGTAACGGACGTTTGCTCCATGTAGACTTCCTGCAAATTTCCAAGAACAAGCCGATCAGCGTAAGTGTATCGATCGACTTCCAGGGTACAGCAGCCGGTTCGAAAGCTGGCGGTGTATTCCAGACACAGGAAACACAATTGGAAGTAGAAGGTTTGCCAGCAGATCTGCCAACTTCTATTGAGGTTGATGTGAGCGGATTGGACATTGGTGATCGCTTGACTGCTGCGGATATCAAACTGAATAAAGGTTTGACACTCGTAACATCACCTGAATCCATTATCGCTTCCGTTATGCCGCCACAAGCGGTTGAGGAAGAGCCAACAGCATCTGCTGAGGAAGCTGAACCGGCAGCTGAAGAAAAAGCTGAAGAAGAATAAGCCAAGCTACGGGATCTTGCCAGATCTCATGCATAACCAAAGCCCAGTCCTAGTGACTGGGCTTTTTTTTGTTTGCCGAGCAAGAGAGTTCAATAGGCACATCGTTCGCATGAAAAATGAGAATGTACTACAATACAGGTTAAAGGATAAGAAAGTGGGTTTATTTCAATGTTTGATCCAACGGTGTATGACAATCTGAAAGTCGGGTTTGAGAATCATCTCTATGATATGGATAACCTGGATGAGCGTATTCAGATTAAGGGGCGTAAAGATCGGCTGGAGATGGCGGTAATGTCCAGAGAGTTCATGTTACAATTCTGTCTCAGGAATCGTCCTGAAGTAACAGGCGAAGTCGTGCTTAGCAGTTCCCTTGAGGAGCTTGCAGCCGAGATTTTGGAGACGCCTGATACACATCCGGGATGCCGTCTGGAACTTCGGTTTGGCATGGTTGTGAAGGAGCCAGAGACGTTGTGCCCAGCTATTCGTTCGATATTGCAGATGAGCTGGCCTGAGCAGAGGATATGCCAGAATATCCGATATATCTTTGATGAACAGCCAAGCACGTATAATGTCACGGCTCACGTATATTTTGACCGCAGTGTGAATGAAGACCAGATGGGAGATATTCCTGAACTCTGTGAGCATATGGCGAATGTGATGAATCAATTTTTACCGTTGTATAACCAGTAATTCTGAATAAAGCCTTGTCTCTTTGTAGAGATCAGGGCTTTTTTGTATTATTTTTAGAAAATTGTATAGGCTTTCAGGCTTAGGTATAAGGCCTTTTGGGTTAATATTTTACGCAAGCAAGTAAGAGAATGTATATTAAAAGGGGGTAAGAGTGCAATTGAACTATATACAAACGGTGAAATTGCGAAAATAATATTGGGACTAAAGATTTAGTTCTGTACTAAAGGAACTAGTTTTCCTTGCCGATAAAATATCGAAGGGGAGAAACTACATGACAGAGAAATTAATTCGTCTGCTGCGTATACTTCAGGCTATACAAGCAAATCCCGGAATTTCCGCCAAGGAGTTGGCGCTGAAATGCGGTACAACTGTACGCACGATATATCGTGATCTCCGGATTTTGGACAGGGTCGCCCCGATTATGAATGAAGGATACGGCAAGGGTTACCGATTTATTGGTGAGTTTGCGATGTATCCGTTAGACTTTACTGAACAGGAAGCGATGGTTTTCTCCATGCTTCCGTCCGTAGTTGATACCTCCAAGTTACCTGCTGAATTTGATTCAGCTTTTGACAAGGTCATGTCAGCTCATACCAAATTAAAATCAAGAAACAGTGACATTGTAGAGAATATTGCGGGAATTATTCGGATGGGCACGCCAGCTTATCGTGAGGAAGGAAAAGACCCTAATTTGCTGATTCCCATCATCGAAGCGATTCTAAGTCGGCAAACGATTCGCACTCAATATCATACGCTGACTAGAAATGAGATCACGGTCCGGGATATCGATCCTTATTATCTTATTCCGCGGGATCAACGTTTTTATCTGATTGGATACTGTCATTTGCTACAAAAAGTCCGATTGTTTCGAATTAGCCGCTTTCTGGATGTGGAGAGAACACATGTCGAATTCGACAAGGGTGATTTCAACATAACGCAGTACATGAAGAACACATGGTCCATTGACCGTGGCGACGAACATATCCATTTCAAGGTAAGATTCTCTGAGAGAGTGGCCCCCTACATAAAAGAAGAAGAGATGTTTGTTCGCCCGCGAATGACGGATATGTCGGATGGGGGATTGTTATTTGAAGTGACACTGAATAGCAGCCGAGAGTTTTTGAAATGGTTGTATCAATTCGGACCCGAGGCAGAGGTACTTGAACCTCGTGAGTTTCGTAAAGAGATACGCAGGCAACTCGTGGAGTGGTTGGAGCATTATGATAACGAAGTATATTTGTGAAATTTTCAAAATGGAGAATACAGGAAAAGGAGCAGGTGATATGAGCACCAAATTATTCGCAGCTATGTATGGGATGGAGCATTTCCATGGAGTGCAAGCTTTACATGTGGGGGACACCGTGTATCTCGTCAAAGATCCAGATAATCGTTTGGACCATCAAGCGATTAAGGTTGTTATTCCCCCGATTGGAGCCGTAGGTTATATCGTTAATGATCCGCTTGTCGTACCGCATGGATGTTGGACCGGGACGGCATTCTATGATGTTTTTCATCAACTAACGTGTGCCAAAGTACGCTTCATGATGAGAGATCTGGTCATTATGGAGTTAATTGAGATGAGCCAAATTCCCATTCCGCAAATGGATTCTTTTATCACCGGATGGCAATCTCGTGAAAAAGCTTGATCATCCTAAAGAGCGTCTTTCTTATGGGGCAGGATGATTATCAAAACAGAAGGAGGCTCATTCACGGATGAGCCTGGTATAGGTCGCTTCCAGATGCATGGCTGTTCTCGCCCAACTGAAATGTGCCATCGCGCTGTCTCGGCCAGCCTTGCCTAACATTTCGGCAGAAGCTGGATTGCTTGCAAGTTTGTTCAGGCAAGAAGCAAAACGTTGGGGTCGTTCAAAAGAGGTGACAAGGTATCCATTGATACCTGATTCAATAATTTCACGAATACCTCCGTTATCTGAAGCAATGACGGGTAATCCCGAAGCCATCGCCTCAACATTAACCAGGCCAAAGGCTTCATGTTCTTGAGACGGGCAGACCAGACAGTCGACTGCCCGATACAACTGGTCGATATATTCATGGTTTATCTGACCGCGGAAGGATATATGGACTTTTTGTTTTCGAGCAAGCTCGCGAAGTCTCCGCACATAATATGGCGGCCCTTTGCCTGCAATAACCAGTTGAACAGGCGTCTCTTGCTGAAGAAGGGCAGTGGCACGTATTAATACGTCTACACCTTTGCCAGGGATGAGCCGACCGACATACAGAATAGAGAATGGTTTAGTTATTGCAAATTGTGTACGCAGGCGAAGCTGTTCTTCACTGGACTCAGCAGGTCTGAAGCGGCTTAAATCTGCACCTAGTGGAACAACACTCATCCGGCGTTTTACGAGCGGAAATCGGCGACCTAGCCTTTGTCTCAGGGATTGACTGTTGACGGCAATCCAATCGGCTTTTTTCATCAATGCGAGTCTTGCAGGTCCAGGCTGAGCGAACGTTAACGAGTGAAGGTAGAGTACAACCGGTGTGCGGGGGAAAGCGCGTTTGATGGCAGCCATGCTGCGGGGCCTGTTATCCACTTGAATCACATCATAAAGTTGTTTGGATAACAAACGTAATACTGCTTTGGTGTACCCAACAGGACTAGATGCAGAGACACGTTGAATGGTGATACCGTCCATTAGCTCCATGTTGGCGAGACCTGCCATTTGACGACTTATGATGGTCACCTGATGACGGTGTGCAAGTTCGCGAGCGATTCCCAGAATGCAGATTTCCACTGAACCGTTTCCGGGCAAAGGCAATTTTTCGGGTGCAACCATAGCTATTTTCATTAACAGGCTCCTCCTTGTCCGACATCGATAACAATCTTCGTCATATATCCTATGAGAAGCGGAAGCATTTGGCTCCTGCGAACAGGCCGGTGAACCACCCATATGAGCGTGCAGGAATAATCTGCTATTTGGGTTGAAGCAGAAATATTCGTCTTTTGTGATATACTGTACGGGAACTATTGAATTCGTTACATGTATAGAAGCAGGAGGAAAATGATGTTACATTCTACGCTGGGGCGTTTCCGGCTGCTGTTGTGGTTGCAGGGCATTTCGTACGTATTGCTGCTGTTTGTTGCTTTTCCATTAAGAGATGCGGGGATTATACCGCAGGCTGTCACATGGTTTGGAAATTTATACGGATTTTTGTTTTTAATGTACTTATTATTTATGGTGAGTTTGTACACTTCACAGAAGTGGCGTCTGCGCCGTCCAATTGCTCTATTCTTTGTTTCCTTTATTCCGCTGGGGAACATGATCTATGATGTTGTCGTATTCCGTAAGCTGTACCGTCAATTAAATAAAGCTTGACTTTATTTAACGTTATGAAATATGATGAGTACAGGTTAAACAACCCGTTCCAACTAAAACTACATATTCCTGTTAAAGGGGAGTAGCTTTTACAGTAAAGTCGTCAATTCGGGATTCATATCCCCGGCTTTATTGGCAGCAATTTTGTTGTTAGCGAGACCTTTACCAAGTTTTCATGCTCGGTAAAGGTCTCTTTTTGTGGATATAAAAGGACCTTACCAGTGATGGTAAAGGTCCTTTTTTTTGTACATCATAAGGATATTAAGGAGGAGTCAATGTTGGAAGTTTCATTATTATTGGAATATGGGTGGGTGCTGGCCGTCTTAGTAGTTCTTGAAGGACTACTTGCAGCAGATAATGCATTGGTACTCGCAATTATGGTTAAACACTTACCTGAAGATAAGCGCAAAAAAGCGTTGTTCTATGGTCTGATGGGTGCATTTGTTTTCCGTTTAGGTTCGTTGTTCCTGATCTCTTTCCTCGTCGATGTATGGCAAGTACAAGCGATCGGTGCCCTGTATCTCCTGTACATTTCGATTAACCACATCGTTAAAAAGATACTGGGTAGTCGAAATAAAACAGATGAAGCAGCTGATTCAACGCCGAAGAAACCTAAAAAACAATCCGGTTTCTGGATGACTGTTTTCAAGGTTGAAATAGCGGATATCGCATTTGCAGTCGATTCCATTCTGGCTGCTGTTGCTTTGGCCGTGGCGTTGCCACCAAGTGGATTGCCTCCAATTGGCGGACTTGACGGTGGACAGTTTATCGTTATCTTCCTCGGTGGATTCATCGGACTTGTGATCATGCGTTTTGCAGCCACATACTTTGTGAAATTGCTTCATTCCCGTCCAGGGCTTGAAGTTGCTGCTTTTGTGATCGTAGGTTGGGTAGGGGTTAAGCTGGCAGTTATTACACTGGCACACCCTTCATTGGGTGTTCTGGATGAGCATTTCCCGGAAAATAAAATTTGGAAATTCGGATTCTATATTGTACTGATCACCATTGCGGTATGTGGTTGGTTCCTGTCTTCCAAAGTTCCTGAAAAAGAAGACGAAAATCCGGTTGAAGAGTTGGAAAAACAAGCAGGACTGTAATAATCATGTTACGCTAACAACATCATTATTATTAGAAAAACAGGAGGCTGTCCTAGGACAGTCTCCTGTTTTTGTTTACATATGTAATCTGCACCATGGTCCAATTTCCAAGAAAAGGGTTGACACATGAAATCGAGTCCCCTTAATATAAGACTAACATTAACGAAAGGAGGCCGAAAGACATGATGCTTGGTTATGATTTGAATCAAACAGGGCGCAACGTAGACACAACTGCATATCCGGCTCATCGTCTCATTGGCCTCATACGGTCGACATAGGGGATAGGCATATCGTTTAGCAGCTTATAATCGATATGCGTTCTTCGCTTATATTATAGCGATGGATGACAGACACACAGCATGTTCATGCTGTTCTGTTCTCCGTTATTGTCATTAGTAGAAGTCATGGGCGACTAGCCTATGGCTTTTTTTAGTTTTATTTTACAGATGAATCAGCAAACCGAATTTGCTGAACGTAGAGAAAGGAATAACACACTTTTATGAATACAGAATTTAATTTATTTACCAATCCAAACGAATTAACAGGTGCCTACCGGCATGAAGTAAAATTGCCTGCAGGCGATCTAACCGTATATGCGGCGCAACAGCTCTTCTCCTCGCTCGATTACAAGGTGTTCGAGATGGCGAACAATAATCTGCAGATTCCGGGAATTTCTTATATGAGTTACACGCCAGACGTGCATGTCGGTGTAGGTACCTGCATCGGAACAACAGCCGTGTGGGATGCGCAGAGTGGATATGTATCTCCCTCTATCGTGGGCAGTGACATTGGCTGTGGCATGAGAGTGCATATGACGAACTTGCACAAGGACGAGTTGAAAGACATCAAGCTCCGCCGCAAACTCGTCAAGACCATTGAGAAAGTATTGCCGATGGAGGCAAACCAGCGAGGTCATTATTCAGATATCAGACTGGAACATATTGTTCGTAAAGGGTTGCATGGGTTACCTAAAAAGTATATTCCCGACAGCTATACCCCGAAAAAATCAACCTCGATGACGCATGTGGAAAGCAGCAAGTTCAGTTACGATGAGGATGTGTTAAACCACGTTCCTGATATGACGTGGCATCGTTCGCATCGTCAGCTCGGTACACTGGGTGGAGGGAATCATTTTGCTGAGATCCAGGCGATTGAGATTGCTGAAGAGAATCGCGAAATCGCCGAAGCTTGGGGATTGTACGATGGACAGGTTGTGGTCATGATTCATTCCGGCTCTCGTGCATGGGGTGGTTATGTCAGTCAGACGAGTTCGTCAGCGATCGCCAAAGTCATGCAGCGGCTTAACCTGGGTACATCCGATCCCAGACTGGTATTTGCTCCACTTGAGCATGCGGAAGGTCGTCATTATGTGAACATGATGTATTCTGCGTTGAATTACGCTGTTGTCAATCGTCACTTGATTGCGTATGCTATTCGCGAAGCATTCCGGGATGTGTTTGGTTCCAAATGTGAATTCCGTACGTTATACGACTTGATGCACAACTATGCCTGGGAGGAATCTCATGCAGACCAAGGTTCCGTTTTTGTGCATCGCAAAGGAGCGACACGTGCGTTGCCGGCAGGGCACCCGGACAATCCAAAGCCTTATCTGGCAACAGGACATCCTGCCCTTATTCCCGGTTCCATGGGAACTGCTTCGTATATCATGGTGGGTCAGCCACAGGGTGCTGATAATTATTATTCAATATGTCACGGTGCGGGTCGGATCCGTTCACGGACAGCAACGAAACGACTGGTTTCGGTGGAAGATTTTGCATCGGCACTGGGCGTGGGGACAGAAGATGAGATTGTGGTAAACCAGCGTTCACTTGAATCCATTATTGATGAATCACCTCAGGCTTATAAAAATGTAGATGAAATTATAGACAGTGTTACCGGCGCAGGCCTGGCTCAGGTTGTAGCCAAATGCAAACCGCTTGTAGCGGTAAAGGGAGCGAAATAATGACAATAAACGAAAAACAAACAGATCCAACCCAGGCAATCTATACTTATGACGAACAACATGATACCCGAATTCGAGTGGAAGGATACGCCATCTATTCAAGGCTGATCCGTGGAATCAGTGAGGCGCTTCATCAGCGCTATGGGGTTGAATACAAGCTCTATGCCAGTTCGGATCCGAACAATGAATATTGGGAGTTACTCCGGGAAGACTTGCAAAATGGCAGTGACGAAGTGGAATTGGTAGCCCGCATATTCGAAGATCTGGAGCTTCAGACCTTGCATTACAACGATGATGGAGATGTGCCGACTTATGGTGTGCATTACTCCATTCGCAACAACGTATTTGCCTATCCGAAATGGGGCGTTTCGCTCGTACGGGTTCCATTTTTCCGGGAGAATGGGATCTACAGTGAAGACTTTGTCTTTGCCATCGGTGATGAGGAGATGAAGCAGTTTCTGGGAAGTGTCCGCGAACGGGAACGTCAGCAAAATATGAAAAAGGTGACGGTATACACCGATGCCCGGAATGGAAGCGATCGTCATGTCGAATCCATTACTCGTTCCGTGGGAAGAGAGGATGTTGTTCTCTCGGCGGAGATCAAGCAGGATATCTTCCGTTCGCTGGATCAGTTCTTCGAAGCGGATCGTTCATTCTACAGAGATTATGATATCCCGTACAAACGGGGAATTCTATTGTATGGACACCCCGGAAACGGCAAGACCACATTGGTGAAATCCATTGCTGGAAGTATCCCGGGACCGGCTGCGTATTGGCAGATTACGGAGTATACCAACAGTGAATCGGTGCGTGAAGTGTTCGAAGCTGCCAAACGGCTGGCACCGATGGTGTTGATCATTGAGGACATCGATTCGATGCCGGATGAAGTCCGTTCCTTTTTCCTGAATACACTGGATGGAGCTACGTCGAAAGAAGGCATTTTCCTGATCGGGACAACGAATTATCCGGAGAAAATAGATCCGGGCCTCATGAACCGTGCTGGACGGTTCGACCGGGCTTACGAAATTCCGCTGCCAGATGAAGCGCTGCGCCTGCAATATTTGCGGCAACGGGGCTTCACCGTATTTGCTGGTGAAGAAGGCACGGTAGAGGCAGCTCGCCTGACCGACACGTTCTCTCTAGCGCAGCTGGGTGAGTTGTATGTCAGCGCTGCGCTGGAATGGCATCAGAATGGACAGACAGACATTGTGAAAGTCATTCAGTCGATGCGTGGCGAGCTGGACAAGAGTCACAAACATACTTGGCTGGCGCAGCCGGGTAAGGGACGTGCAGGATTTTATTGATCAGACCTAACCAATCCAATCGATAATAAGACGCAATTTTATAAATAATCCTACCTCAATTGGTGATACTAACCTTGTCTGCTGTAACATACAATGACTTTCGGGAGGTACATAACGCAGCCCTGAGCTGGTGAGATGCCGGAAAGTAACGCGATCTGTTTCCATACTGGGCTAAGGCCTGTTTTGCAGAGCAGGGTGCATCGTAAACAAACGGTAATATGCAATAATTTTCATGCCAATTGTTTAAATGCTTCTGTAGCGGTTAATAGTAGACAGACAACAACAAAAACTTTAATTAGAGGTGAATGATATGGGTTGGTTATGGTCATTAATTATCGGTGGTATCATTGGTTGGTTGGCAGGTTTGATCGTTGGTCGTGACATTCCAGGTGGTGTTATTGGTAACATCATTGCTGGTTTCATCGGTGGATGGTTAGGTGGAGTAATCTTGGGCGATATGGGTCCTGAGATGGGCGGATTCCACATTGTACCTGCATTGATTGGTGCGATTGTTCTTGTAGCGATCGTAAGCTTGATCTTCCGTTCAATGGGTCGTAGTCGCGGGTAACTTACTTAAGATAATTTCTTAAATAAGTTGTCAGCCAAATGCATTACTAATGAAGAGGTTGATTGAGAGCCATAACCATGGCTTTCAATCAACCTCTTGTTGTTTTAAAATATATAAAGATATGCGTAATAGCTATCTATATAAATTGGACTAAACATTTACACGAGAACGTAGAGGACAGAAATAACCTGAAGAAGCGGAGCGTTCGCCTTTATCACCAGATTTTCTCCTTGTAAAGCCAAATATAAAAAATATGGGAATAACAGCGATCAGAAGGTTGTTCTGTCATCGGAGTGGTAAGTGTAAAAGGTAGTTTCGATAAGAGGGGATGAACGGAATGGAAAAAGCTACATTCGCCGGCGGATGTTTCTGGTGTATGGTTACACCGTTTGAAGAACAACTGGGCATTCATGGTATTGTATCGGGTTATGCTGGTGGTCACGTCGAGAATCCAACATATGAGCAGGTCAAAACCGGGGAGAGCGGTCATGTCGAAGTGGTTGAGATTACATTTGATCCAGATATATTCCCTTATGAACGATTGCTGGAGCTGTACTGGCCACAGATTGATCCGACGGATGACGGAGGACAGTTCCAGGATCGGGGGACACAGTATCGTACAGTGATCTTTGTGCATAATGAACGTCAGCGTGAGCTTGCCGAACAGTCCAAGCAGGAACTGGCAGCTAGCGGACGATTCAATCAGCCGATTGTTACGGAAATTCGGGATGCCGTCGTATTCTATCCGGCTGAAGACTATCATCAGGATTACCACAAGAAAAACGAGAAACATTATAAGGAAGACCGTGCGTTATCCGGACGGGACGAATTTATAGACGAGAATTGGAAATAGGATAATTCTATCCTGCCCATGCAATAAGCCGGGAGAGCTCCTTATGGAACTCTCCCGGCTTATTATTAAATCAAGTATTTATTTTGCAGGATTGGACTTCAGTACATATTTGGACAATGTCTCATCGTTCATGGAATAGATGACATCATCCACATAAGTAGAGACACCTTCTAATGAAGGAACGGAGGCACTGGTCGTGTAGACATGCACGTCTTCCAGCGTGAGTGGATCAAGAATATATCCCGTTTTGGCAAAATCAATCTGGTACTGACCTTCCTGCGTCTGGTCGACATGTATCAATGCAGGTTGTGCGTCCTTGAACGTACGCTCAGTCACTTTGCCTTTCATCGTATACAGTTCAAGCTTCTGCCCTGTAAGGACCGTATAGCCGTTGCCAGCCGTCTGGATGTAGGCATCACCAGCAATGGCACGTCCCCAAGCGAGCTTGCCATCGGTGCCAAAGCCCATCAGTCGGTTACCCGTGCTCTCGAAATTGGCGCGCATAATGATGGAACCATCATCAAGAATAGCCAGGGATTCACCGCCGCCATCTCCTTGGGTATTCGCATTAGCCGGGAATTGATAGAAGGACAGACGATTCAGCGTACGATCATAGATCTCCACTTTGGGATTCGCAGCTTGCTGCCAGAAGTTGCCTACCTTGGTTTGTTTACTGGCATCCACTACAATTCGACCATGATCAGCCTTAAGCACGTTACCGTTGATGGTTTTTTCGGTAATCAGCTTTCCCTTCTTGTCATATAACGAGATGGCGGAGCGAACGGAACCATTCGACTGCACACCCTGACTTGAAGCGATCAACAACGTATCGTTATCCAATAGGGATATGCTTGCAGGTGAATTCACCGTTTTGACCCAGTTGGTTTTACCGGATGTATTAAATGAGTACACTTTCTTGGTTTTGTCTGAGTATTCCATATATACATAGGCAGTACCGTTGCTGGCATATACCGAATCGGAGTAGGTGGTGTAAGGACCACTTTTCTCATGGAATATCGTATTCCACTTCAATTGTCCAGTTGTCGCATCGAATGCCTGAAGAGAGTCCAGTTGCCAGTCCAGTGTCGTTTTGCTGCTTGTTTTGGTCACAGACTGGGCAGCATGCACATATACGAGATTTTTCGAAGGCACAACATGGATTTCCTTGATCAGGACATCTTTCTCTGTATTGGCTTCAGACAGCATCAGGGAAGATGACGTCCACGCGGGTTTGGGCATGGATTCGGGTGAGGCAGCAGCGTAACTCGTTGTATTCATGGTGAAGAGGAGCATGCCGCTAAGAATGAGGGCAGCCCATGTTTTGGACTTGTGTTTGGTCGATGTATGCAAGTGATAAACCACCTTTCTTCTTCGGTTCAAAATAGAACCGATTGTTGAATTTTACCATTGATGTCATATTGAATTCAACCGAACGCACTGTAACCTTTTATCATTCATATATCAAATTATCTTTGTTTGATGAATTATAACGGTTACAGGGATTTCATCTTCTTTCGATGAAGGTGGAAGTCTGATATATTTAGTGCGGTGATAAGCCATATCTGTATAAGACGTTAGATACAACATAGGAATGAACAAGGAGAAGAGCTATGAATTGGAGTGAAAATATGACCCTATGGGTCATTGGATGTATCATCGTATTGTTGCTGCTGGCCTGGATTATTCGGCGTGTTATCGGGCGCGGGCAACGGATCCGAAGTGAGGCCAATCCTCGGAAGATTACGATAAAGGATATCGACAAGATGGAGGATGGTTCGGAGTTTGAATTGTATCTCTATCATCTATTCGAAGAGCTCGGGTACGATGAGGTGCATAAGACAACAAGCAGCCGGGACTTTGGGGCAGATCTGGTGTTTGTTGATAGACTCGGCAGACGAAGTGTGATACAAGCGAAGCGATATGGTGCGAACCATCCCGTAGGGTTGAGTGCAGTGCAGGAGATATATACATCGATGCGTTATTATGAAGCCGACCGGTCCATTGTATTAACGTCCGCTCGTTACACCGAAGCCTGTCGGACGCTTGCAGCGGTTAATGGAGTGAAGCTGCTGGACCGGGAAGATCTGATGGAGTTAATCCTGTTATTCAAAGCGAGAAGAGTGGAAGAAGCATTGGAACTGATCGAAGAAGATGACCACGAACCAATCGAGACGTGGCAGTCCCGGCGAAAGCGGCAATCCCGCTAAGTACTTAGGTGGAAGCCTTTTTAATGATGTACATCTCATTCCAGTAGGAAGCACCTTCACTTGCGTAGCTGCACATGATATATTGAGTGCATATCAACCAAAGGAGTGTGTGATCCATTATGGCACGTACACAAACACAAAAAGCATTACGCAAAGCAGAGCGGTCAGGTCAATGGTGCTCGGAACAGAGCCGAAGAGTTAACGGGGATTATAGCGCGTTATCCCAGCATGTACGGCTCATGCCTACGAAGCAGGAAAAATTGCAAAAGGTCAAACACAAGAAGCAAATCATCCAGGATGGTGGTGCTTCTTTTTATTTTGTCCAATGTGTGCGAAAAAGTGCATAATGTTCCTATAAACCTTCCTTTGGTTGGGGAAGCTTCTGGTTGATCATGAATATAAGTTAGAAGGGACGAGCCATTTCGATGACAACACTTCTACGTATAAATAAAGCAGCTGTTCGACGTCTTTTGCTGCACACGCAAGGTTTACTGGCACGTTGGCCAGCGGAAGCGAGACACTCCGGGCCGGATCAGGTCATGGAGCTGATCCGCTCGCTTGGCTGTGTGCAGATCGATCCGGTATCTGCGGTAGCCGGAAATCAGCATTTGGTGCTGGGTGCCCGTGATCCGGGATATACTGCTGATAGCTTAAATACGCTGCTGAGCGATCACAAGGTATTTGAGTATTTTGCCAATGCGGCATGTGTGATTCCAATCGAAGATTATACTCTCTTTGAACCTGTGCGTGCTCGGTTAAGGGAGCGTCTGGCTCCGTCTTTGCAAGGTCTGGAGAAAACAGTGCAGCATGTGTTACAGCGACTGAAGGAGGAAGGACCCTTACCTTCAAGAGCTTTCCGTGCTGTTGAACGGGTAAGTGGTTATTGGGACAGTGCGGATGTACCGAAGACCAAGGATACAACACTTGCTCTGAATTTACTGTTGGACTCCGCTGTGATTCGTGTGGTGGCGAGGCAGGGAAATGAACGTTATTTTCATATTACCGAATCCGAATTGCAGCTACAGGGGCTTCCGATGAAAGAAGACATGGATGTATTTGCCCAGAGACAGGCTCTGCTGGATAAATACATTCATGCATATCGGGTTGTAGATGCCCGTGATCCCCGTCTGGGTTGGCTGAAATCTACAGCGGCAGAACGTCGCGCCGATATTGCTGCACGTGTGTCAGATGGGCGAATGATCCCACTTAAGGTGGAGGATGTGGCAACGCCTTATTATATTCGTGCTGAAGATGAGGATTTGCTACTGCATATGGAAAAGGAAGAGCCGCACTATGATGCGTCAGGTCCTGTGCGTTTCTTGCCGCCGCTGGATAACCTGTTATGGAGAAGAGAACGTATTGTCGATTTATTTGATTTTTATTATAAATGGGAGATTTACACGCCAGAGGTGAAAAGAACCTACGGTTATTATGCCATGCCTATTCTTCACGGTGATCGGTTGATTGGACGTATGGACCCACGACTTGATCGTAAAAAAGGAGTACTCAACGTTCGTTTGTTATCGATGGAAGAGACAGCTCTACCTGTGGAGGAATGGATCACAGATTTTCGGGAGGGGCTTCAATTCTTTGCGTCCATGCATGGAGCGCGTTCTATCTCTATTGAGAAGACGGTACCGAAAAAGCTGAAAAAGCTGCTTAAGTCGATTTGATTAGGGGATACACGAAAGAATGTATGGACACGGGAAATTGGATTTCATGAACAAATCTAAAAAGGAAAAAACAGGGGGAGCCAGACGGCTCCCCCTTCATTGATTTTAAAATCATATCACCAGATGAGGCATTTCAACGTTCGGATCAACATCTGCTTCATAATCCACACCATCGGTTTCAAAACCAAACAGCTGGAAGAATTCGCGACGGTAACCTTCCAGATCGGACAGATCGTAGATGTTCTCTGTGGTCAACTCATTCCAGAGCTTCGCCACTTCTTCCTGAACGTCAGCTCTCATCTCCCAATCGTCAATGCGAATACGGCCTTCGGCATCGGTTGGAACTTCTCCTCCCGTATACAAGCGATCAGCGAACAGACGTTGCAATTGCTCGATACATCCTTCATGCAAGCCTTTTTCTTTCATGACTTTGTACAATGCTGAGATGTACAGCGGCACGACTGGAATCGCAGAACTGGATTGAGTCACCAGCGCCTTGGCTACAGTTAAGTACGCACGTCCACCTTTTGCACTTAGACGATCATTCAGCTTGTGTGCAGTCGCTTCCAGGTGATTCTTGGCCTGACCGATGGAACCATCACGATAAATGGCATGCGTAAGTTCAGGACCGATGTAGGAGAAAGCGATCGTTGTTGCATCATCGGCAAGCACGCCGCCTTGTTGCAGGGCATCCATCCACAGTTCCCAATCGTCTCCACCCATAACGGTTACCGTCTGACGAATTTCCTCTTCGTTTGCCGGTTCAAGGGTAACGGAGCTGATTTCGCCTGTGTGGAAGTTTACCGTTTTGTTCGTGTAGGATTGTCCGATAGGCTTCAACACAGAGTTGAATACTTCACCGGTGTTCGGCTCGGTACGACGTGCTGAGGCTACGCTGTATACAACCAAATCCACTTGACCGAGTTCACTGCGAATCAGTTCAACGGCTTTTTCTCGTGTTTCGTTTGCAAATGCATCACCTGTAACGCTGTACGATTTCAGGCATGCTTCCTCAGCGGCTTTTTCGAATGCAGCGGAGTTGTACCATCCTGCAGAAGCTGTACGTTTCTCTGTAGAACTACTTGGACGATAAATGCCGACCGTATTCGCTCCCGCTCCAAAAGCAGAGACAACGCGTGACGCCAGTCCGTATCCGGTGGAAGCACCGATGACGAGCACATTACGAGGGCCTTTCAGCTCCGGCTGGGATTTCACATAATCAATCTGTTCCTGCACTTGCGCAGCGCAACCTACAGGATGGGAAGTGGTACAAATAAAACCACGTGTTCTTGGTTTAATAATCATTTATTTGCATCCTTTCATATTCAGCTCATGTTTCAGCATTTCGATAAAATGCTCGTATACATACCTCCTTATTGTAAAACAATTACCTCGGAAACGGAAACCGTTTCGTTTGATTTCATCGGAAGGGTAGCGTTATATCTCTAATTTTGCGATGATGTGCATAGAATGTACTCGCTCGTTAGGATAGAAAGGACAGGGATAGCATGCTGAAAGAACGCATTGAACTGCTTAGCAAAAGAAAACAGATCTCCCGTAAAGACCTTGTGGAAGGTCTGGTCACGCAGGCTCATTTTGCAAATATCCTGGCGGATCGTTATCCGCTCCCTGAGGACTTGGCAGAAGCCATCGCTGGGCGTCTTGGGGTAACTCCTTCCTATATTACAGCGGCAGCGGCTAAGGACGAGGAAACACTCGAACGGGCAGAGGTTATTTTCGAACAAATGTCAGTTCCAGCGTCGGCGATATCAGAAGATACGGTGCATGCGCTGGCAGATCGGGATGACACGCTGACCGTAGAGCTGACAACGGCCTTGATGAAGGCGGTCTATTATCAGCAATTAAACGAAGCAACGGCTCATGAGTATATACATACGTCTTACCTCAATTTTTACCTGGAGAAATACGGTCGTCCAGACGATATTGATCTGCCGCGTCCGTTAGTCAAGGCACTCTTGTTCTATAAAATACAATATTATCGCTCCAAAATGGCATTTGTGGATGTGTTAACTCATGCAACCAGGCTCAGTGAGCTGGCGCTTCCTGGCAGTGAATTTTGGCTGTCTGTGCAAAACATCAAGATGGAGGCTTATATCCAGGTCAAACAGTATGAAGAGGCAAAACAGGTATTTGAGCTTACAATGCGTCATGTCTATGATCAGCGGATGTTCCATCGGTTGTCCGGGTTATATGTGGCATATAGTGGCTATTGCTTCGCGATGGGGTTGGTTCAGGAGGCACTCTCGGCATTAACAATGGCGGAAGCGAACCTCGTGTATGCTGGTAACCAGGGTGATCTGGTGACGGCGATTGCCAACAATCGGATTGTCATGCTGACGATGACAGGTGAACTGGATCAGGCACAGGCTGAGATTGAACGATTCGAGTCGATGTTGCAGCAGGAACCGGAAGAAACACAGCAGGCCATGCAGCCGCTCATCGGTGTGTATCGATGCGAAGTAGCTCTGGCACGCAAGAACTGGGGCGTGCTTGCGCAGAGTGTAGATCAACTTTTGAAATGTGCAACAACACAGGATCAGCAGATGAGCGCAACCTTTTACCAGAGCCATCTGGCTCTTGCACATGGAGATCGCGAGGTTTTCATGGAGCGGGCACTTGCGTGTCTGCCTTATTTTGAATCCGCGCAGCATGTCATGCGGCTTGAACCGTTATATGAAGGAATGGCTGTGGTGTCTGAGGATCAGCGGAAATACAAGGAAGCTGCGATGTATTATCGGAAGCTGGTCTATCTGTTACGCAAAAAATAGAGCGAGAATCGGCTTGGAAGAGCCTTAACCGATAGAGGGTTCAATTATTTTACCCATAAGTGTGTTGTGAGTCACCTATAGATCCCAGAACGATAATTCAAGTATACAGCCGGCTAATAAGTCGGCTTTCTTTCTGTGTTTACAAACATAATCTATATTGATATACTTCAATGCATAAAAGCATCTAAGCGTTAAAGCGACAAATATCATTAGAGAGGTGGAAACTAATGAAATTCATCGTTTCAGCTAGTGTGATTGTGCTCAATGAAAAAAATGAAATTCTGTTAATGCGAGATCGTCGTGGTTGGGAGATGCCTCAAGGATGTTTAGAAGAAGGGGAAACTATTCGGGAGGCCGCTATCCGAGAAGTGAAAGAGGAAACAGGAATTGAAGTAGAACTAATTAGTTTCTGTGGGTTGTATCAGAATATAACTCGTGGTGTATGTAACAACATTTTTACAGGCAAGCCAGTGGGTGGTACATTAAAAACAAGTATAGAGAGTGATGAGGTAGGTTACTTTTCTTTGGAAGAGGCAAGGAAAATGATAATTTGGGGCAATTTCATAGAAAGAATAGATATGGCACTTAATAATCAAACTCATCCCTTTCTCGTAGAATTTCGAGAATCATAATAAGAAATGTAAATTTTCTGAATTTGTTTCATCATTGATCTAACGGGAAACTCTAGTTGAATAGACCTAGTCTAAAACCTCTAGATTTAATTTCCAAGGCATACTGGGTATGAAACAGCCAACTATACAAATTTATGCGTAACTGCGCGAAGAGCGACAGAGAGAACTTTATCGCCGCTTTTTTAAAATTTTTATAATTGTTAGATGATATTATGATTAGTGATTGGGGGCTATGATGCGTAAATATTTTTTCGTTTTGTGTTTAGGTTTTATGTGTGCTTCTTTGGTTACGTGGTGTAGTTTTCTAAGCGGAAATACCTCAGTAAAAGAACCCAAAATAACAGAATATACTTCAAGTGAGCTGCAGGCATTAGTGAAATCAATGGCAGATCATGTTACTTACAATGTGTCAGGGAAAAAACAAAGAATTTATTACGAATCTGACATTGGAAAAATTGTTGTTCAGTCAGAACTAACGAACAGTGAAGTCGAAGAGCTTAACAAGCAATTTGGAGAAGAGCTAATTAGTTTAAAACCTGTAGATAATGAGGAGTTTGTCGGAATAACTCCGTCACAAGACAATCCTTTCCTCAAGTAAATCTAAGGCATAGAAGAAGTCAATGGTTATTTCGGGATTTCGCTAACGGGGAACGTTAGCTTACATAAGTAAAACTCAATATTTTGAAGGAGAATATGAATTAGTAAAAAAATTAGAATATAAAATGGGTTAAATAACACTGTTGTTGGCATGATTTTGTGCATTACCAACCTACTTGCCACAAAATATGTCTGCCAATTGTGAAATGAAGATCGAATTAACAGATCTTTTTTTGCCAAATTAGCATCATTCTTTACCAAAGAAACGATTATCCCGTAATTCAATTGCCGGATTTTTCGTTTTTTTTGTATGCCACCAGAAGGGTATTCAAGGACAAGTCACGGTGTTTATAATTTAACTATAATCAAAAATAAAATAAAACAAATGAGGTGCTTAATATGGGATGGTTCGGTAAAAAGAACAAGCAGGAAGATTCGATTGCTAAAGCGGATAAATTGATGAATAAAGGACTCACTGGCATGATGATGAAAGGCTTTGTATCCAAGGAACATCGAGAGGCCATCAATCAGAGTCTGGATTCGGCGAAGCAGGCACAATTAGCGGCGAGTGGTTCGCTTCCATTAACTGCAACAGCTACGGTGGTGACGATCACCGATACAGGCAAACTGATCAACTTTGATCCGATTGTTGTGCTTGTATTGGATGTGACAGAAACGAATGGTAACCAGTATCAGCGTACATTGGAGACACTGGTATTGAAGATGAAGATTCCGCGAGTTGATGATCGGGTGGGATTGGGCCAGAATCCAGCAAATCCGTCTGAGTTGATTTACATGGGGCTATTGTCTATCTAGAAGGTATTTGGTTATAAGACAGTGATATTTTATTTATATAATGCGTATAACAACGATAAAAAGAGATGTTAAAAGAAGGATGAAGAGAGGGTGGATCATATGGTTGGTTTCCTGAGATTCATTGGCGTATTAACGGTGTTTGGAGTGGGGTTCTCCCCATTTCTGGCACAGCAGTTGTGGAATGATCCGTTTATGATTATGCAGGCATGGTGGTACACTCCGGCGATCTTTGCCGGGTTCGCACTGATTTTTGTTCCTGCGATTTTGAGCAATATATTTGGCGTAGGTCGAGTGAAGACAGGTTTACCAGCAGTTGGGGTCATTAAGACTATACAACAGACGGGGACGTATATTAATGAACAGCCGGAGGTTCGATTGGGTCTGACGGTGTCGCGTAAGGGGCGAGAGAAATACGATACGGAGATGAAAACAGTCATTCCATTGATCTCCCTGGCACAGTTCCAACCGGGCAGTTTCATTCCGTTAGTCGTTTCTGTAAAGGATGAGCGCAAGGTAGGGCTTGATCTGAAGGGGCAATTATCACAGGAGGATATGCAGCAATTGTTGGATGAAAAGATGGTACAGCAAGGGGTATCACCTGAAATGATGGATATTGCGAGAATAGGTGAAAAAGCGATGGCCAAAATTCTTGATGTCACTCCACTGGGGAGTGAAGGTAGCAACAAGATCAAGCTTCAGCTTAAACTCAGCATAACGAAGACGAATGGCGAAACCTTTAATGTGACGACGCAAAAAGAGATTTTATCGTCTGCGCTGCCGCAGGTGCAGCAAGGTCATATCATTAACGTTATTTATTCAAGGCACGACCCAACAAAGTTGGTACTTGCATTGAATGTACAGGAAGGACAATTAAGTGACTTGTTCTCCTCCTGATGATGTAGACAAAAGGAGATCCTAAAGGTCAAGTTTATGACGTGTAGGACCTCCTTATTTCATTTGGTATGTACAAAAGGTGCAAGTAACGTACTACTTTCAGACAATACCAAGGCGCATGCGATACGAGAATAGTACTTTTCTTGATTCTCCGTCAAATACACGATTAGCCAGCGCTCTGAACTCGTCAGCAGCTGTTAATAGATCATCCGCTCCAAGCTTCAACGCCGTTTGCAAGCCGCCTTGACTCAGGGCCAGGTTCACGTATCGGTCTGCATCAAAGGTCTCGTGGTGATGAAACACAATTTCCCGAACGTATCGGAATAGCCCGGACTGCTGAATCTGCTGCAAATGCCCATCCTTGCTCCATTTGTGTGCCTGACTATCCTGGGGAGCCAGACTGTCTGCTCGATGATCTGCCTCCGTATTCAGCTGCAGATAGGCCTGTTCCAACTGCCAGTCCAGCATTGGCGGCCAGTCGCAGTCGTAGGCAGCAAATATGCCTCCTGTACGAAGTACACGTGCAAACTCGCGCAGCGTGGGTTGCGGCTCCATCCAGTGAAATGATTGTGAACAGGTCAACACATCCACACTACCATCCGGGAGCCCGAGGTCATGAGACAAGCCGGACACGAACCGGAGGTTATCCGGTTTCCCGGCAGATTCCCACTTGGATTCCGCGACAGACCTCATGTCATCGCTGGGTTCAAAGCCAATGATGCGTTCTGCCTCATTAAGCCAGATCCACGAGGATAAACCGGTGCCACAGCCAACATCTGCGACCATACGCGGTGTGCTGCCAAGATATGTCGTTAGAATATCCACCACTTCAGTGGGAGCAGCTGGTCGATTCTCATCGTATAACGTACCGAAACCTTTGAAACGTTCCACATTGTTGCGTCTAATGTCTTGCATGGATAAACCTCCTTCGGTCAGATGGATGACAGAGAGTCAGCTGTACTCAAAAGTTGTATAGGCCTATATTATATCATTCATTGTCGGGTTGTTTGTTCATGACGTTCTGCAAATGTTCAACAGCTTTGATATGACGCCTGAGCAATTCCTGTCCAACATGAGCAGGCTCGATGACGGTCAGCTCGGAACCAAACGACAGCAGGAAGGAGTAGAGCCATTCCCCTACATTCAGTTCCAGAGACACACGGAGTCTGCCATCAGACTCTTTTTTAATGAGGGACGGTTCGAAAAAATCATGTACACGGTATGCAATGGTGCTGGAGAACAAAAGTGTCAGAGAGGTCAAGGTGATGGCTGACTCTAATTCAGGGTCGTTTGATCCGGCAGTAACAGAGTGATCGTGTTTTCTAGTCAGAAAAGTCAACTGGGTGATCCGTTTCATCTTGAATGTCTCGAATTCTCTCCGATCAGGGTCATTATGGATATATCCTTTGAAGTACCACGTACTGTTTTTGAATATAAGTTTCTGTGGCTCCACGGTCGGAATACTCTTCTCACCATCCGAATTAATGTAGTGAAACGTAATTAGTTGATTCGTTAATATAGCCTGCTTCACCTGATTGAACAGTTCTCTCTCCTGCAGAGGGATGCTGCCCCATGGTGAGAAATTGAATTCAATCCAATCCAGTTTGTGATCAAACAGGGCGGTTAACCGTTGCAGCATATGGGCACTGTTAAGATGGGGGATCGCACTGACACTATAGAGTCCCATCAAAATTTCGTTCTGGTCTTCTTCTGACAGCAGCGACTTGTCCATGACATAGTTGTCCATGAGATGAATGCCGCCATGCTTGCCGGTCGTCGTATAGACGGGAATGCCGGCAGCGCTCAGCCGATCGATATCACGGTACACCGTGCGTACAGAAATCTCGAACAAACGGGCGAGTTCGGGTGCAGTGGCTTTCTTTTTCTCCAATAACAAAAGCAACATTCGAAATAGTCGGTTATTTTCCATGCCTTAATTATACCATGACAATAGGTGTCAGGGTATGGGTGGTACACTTGTGTAAAAGTCTTACCAAAGACATTTTGACTCAGTCTTATAATTTGTTCTTCATTTATTGCGGGGTAGTGAAGGGGACGATATCGATTCTGAAGAAACGAAGTGTTCGCTAAAAGCTTTCTGTAAGAAAGCTACTTCGGAAGCAAACGCTATCATCGGATTTTTCCATTTAAAAATGGGAATAAAAGAAATCCGAGGATAACAGCGATCAGAAGAACGATTCGTGACCGGAACGGCTACTCGCATAATATCAAGCACTTTATATTGAAATGAGTTAATTATGAAGGAGGAACTGATCATGACAATGAAAGAAGGATTCTACTGGGGTGGCGCAACGGCTGCCAATCAATTCGAAGGTGGATGGAACCAAGGTGGTAAGGGACCAAGCACGTCTGACATGATGACAGGGGGAACCCACACGATTCCACGCCGGATTACGCCTGTATTGGAAGAGGGTACGTATTATCCGAGCCATGAAGCGGTTGATTTTTACGGACATTACAAAGAAGATATTGCGATGATGGCAGAGATGGGCTTCAAAATGTTCCGCATGTCCATCAACTGGTCCCGGATCTATCCGAACGGTTACGATCTGGAGCCAAACGAAGAGGGATTGCAGTTCTACGATAATGTCTTTGCCGAGTTGAAAAAATACAATATTGAGCCGCTCGTAACGATCTCCCATTATGAAACGCCATTCGGTCTGACACAGAAGTATAACGGTTGGGCTTCCCGTGAAGTTATCGATTGTTATATCCGTTATTGTACAACCCTCTTTAACCGTTACAAGGATCAAGTGAAATACTGGCTGACGTTCAACGAAATCAACATTTTGACAATGCCAATGGGTGCTTATATGGGTGCCGGTATCTTGTTGGAAGGCAAAGAGGCATTGACGGATGGAATCGATAATCCACAGACTCGTTTCCAGGCACTGCATCACCAATTTGTCGCAAGTGCTAAAGCGGTAAAACTGGGACATGAGATCAATCCTGAGTTCAAAATTGGCTGTATGGTTGCGTTTATGACAACGTATCCAAATACATGTAACCCGGACGACATGCTGCTTGCACAGAAGAAAGACCAGCTGTCGAACATGATCTGTGGTGACGTACAGGTTCGTGGAGCGTATCCTGGATTCGCCAAACGTTTCTTCGCTGAAGAAGGTATCCAGATCGAGATGCAACCGGGAGACGAGCAGACCCTGCGTGAAGGCTGCGTAGACTTTTATTCCTTCAGTTATTACATGTCTCTGGTTGAAAGTGCGGATCAGACGCTGGAAAGAGCAGAAGGCAATCTGCTTGGCGGTATCAAAAATCCATATCTCGAAGCTTCCGACTGGGGCTGGCAGATCGATCCGAAAGGATTGCGTTACACTTTGAATCATCTGTATGATCGTTATCAGATTCCATTGATGGTGGTTGAGAACGGCCTGGGCGCTGTCGATGTGGTCGAGGAAGACGGCTCCATTCAGGATGACTATCGCATTGATTATCTGAAAGGTCACATTGAACAAATGAAAGAAGCGGTAGCTGACGGCGTAGATCTCATTGCCTACACGATGTGGGGATGTATCGACCTGGTTAGCGCATCCACTGGAGAGATGAAGAAGCGTTATGGCTTCATTCATGTTAACAAGGACAATGATGGTAACGGAGACTTGAGCAGAACACCGAAGAAGAGTTTCCACTGGTACAAAAAAGTTATTGAATCCAATGGTGAAGAGCTATAATTTGGCGTGAAAAAAAACCAGATCCGCCTGTTCCCTTAAATGGGACAGGCGGGTTCATATGGTCCTGAAGATGAAGAGTTCAGGACTACTATATATGAATATAAAAAATACCCGGCGATCCTTCAGTTAAGGAAAGCCGGGTATTTCTATGTACACGCGCTGGTGGCTATGCCAGTCTTCTGGACTGCAGTTGAGACATGCGCTCCAAATGACGCCGGTAAAACCATATGCAGGTGGAGAGCCAACATCCACTTAAAAAGTATCCGCCAACGATATCACTTGGATAATGTACACCTAAGTAGATACGACTTATGCCAATAGTCAGTATAAAGACAGCGCTGGCAATAATCATGAAAACACGTCCGGTGGTGGTAGGCACATGTTTCCAGATCAGAAAGGCCAGTCCGCCATACAGACTAAATGCAGCCATGGAATGGCCGCTAGGGAAGCTGTAACCACTTACTTCAATAATTCGATTAATGGTAGGCCTGGCACGCTGGAATACCAGCTTAAGTAGAGCATTTAACAGGGTTGAACCTGCAAGCACACAAGCCAGGAAGAGTAGTTCGCGTTTGTGGCGCAGGCAAACGTATAACACAATCATTGAAATGATTGTAATGATGACCACAGGCATTTCGCCACCAATCCAGGTGAACAGCTGCATGAATTGCGTCATGCCGGGGGATTCCAATCCCTGAATCCAGCCAATTAGCGTATCATCAAATCGATGAATCTGGTTGTCGCTGATGGACAGGGCGATGCTTACAAAAGCGATCATGCATAACGCTGCAACGAGCAGCGGGAATGAGATGTTCCTTTTCCAGTTGTGCATCAAATGTTGAGTTCCTCCGTGATGTTTGATTTCGTATGTTGTGTCCTTGCGTATGTCGGACATAACGATATTCGTATTGTGCTATAATTTTACAATAAATATAGCAGCAATAAAAATATGTAACCTTAACAACGGTTATTCAAGCAGAGAATCTAGGAGGGGGAGGGGCGGAATGAAACGACGGTTGGTGATGTGCATGTTGGTCTTACTGTTGGTTACGTCTGGGTTAGCTCTATTTCCCGGAGAGAAAGTGTATGCTTGCAGTTGTGCCGGTAGTGATGCCCAAGAGAGATTGAAGACCTATACAACGGTATTTACGGGAGAAGTGGTGAGGAAGGGCGGATCGCAGATATACCGGTATAATGGAGTGAGAGAGTATACCTTTGATGTAGATTCTGCATGGAAGGGAGTCAGTGCCAAAAAAATAAAGATCATGGGGAGTGACGGAGGGTCTGCTTCCTGTGGCATTCAATTTGAGAAGAATCAGTCCTATCTGATCTTTGCTTATCAAAATGTATTGGATCATAAGCTGCATACGAATCTTTGCAGTGGCAATGTTCCTATTGAACAAGCCGGAGATGATCTGAAATTGCTGGGCGCGGGCAAGATTGTAAATAAAGAAGATTTTGGAGAAACCAATAATGGACGAAGTGAATATTACCTACTTATCTTATACGGTGGAGTCATTTTATTGGCAGCGTTGGCAATCGTGTGGATATGGAAACGAAAGAAAAGAATTTGATTGCAGGTCTGATGAAAATTGAAAGCTGGATTGTATAACATAAGGTTTGTATGACGGAAAAAGAAACTGATCCCCGTACAGAGCGTTAAGAAACATTGACGTTCTATATGGGGATTTTCAGGAGTGGCGTCAAAATACTATCCATTTGGAGTCGAGATTACCGATCCGATGGAACTAGTTTAACTGCAACATGTATTCATAAGCGGTGACACCAAATACCCGTTTGAAATGTCGGTTCAGATGGGTCAGATCGACGAATCCACAATCGGCAACAGCAGCATAGATGTCCTTGTGTGTTTCGATGGACTGACGGGCACGCTCAACCTTGCAATTCAAGAAAAACTGGTAGGGTGAGATGCCAGCATGTGATTTGAATTCACGGATAAACTGAAACTTGGACATGCCAAATTCGGAGCTTAGGTTGTCCAGCTTGAGCACATCTTCGGTACTGCAAAACATGATTTCCTTGGCTTTGCGGACCAGGTTGTCCTGAGGTAACCAGAGCTTGGTGTCCATTTCCTTCTGTGCCAGAAGATGAACCAGATCGAAGACCCGTTCGCTGCACTCGGCTTCGTCCTGTCTGAGTTGAACGGCATCGTTCAGCATCAGAATGCTACGTGCAAGTTCGGGTTCATAGACGATGGGAGTTGCGAAACGCAATTCCTTTTTACCTATAATCTCCTCTACCAAATCCGGCTTTAAATACAGCATCACATAGTCAATGCCAGCTTTATCATAGGAGCTTCCATCATGGGACTGTTCACGGTTGAACAGCATGACACCATTTTGGTGAGAAGCTTGATATTGTCCGTCCAGGTTGTATTGTTGAATGCCACGCAGCGTTACGCCAACCGCGTACTCTTCGTGGCAATGCTTTTTATAGGTGAAATCAGTAAAGCTGGCGGATAGTGCCAGCACGTCTTGCGACTTTTTATAGTTAAAGCGTTCCATGCAGCACACCTCCCAAACTTTAAATCAATCCGGATACTATAATGGCTGAGTATAACAAAAAAAGGGCCATGAGAATACTAAGTAATTTTTGGTGGCGATTCAGTAACGTCTTGAAAACCTTACCGAACACAACCCAACTGGAATAGGCGAGAAAACCTATAAAGGTAATAAGCATCACGAACAAAAACGATGAGAAAGAACTTTGATAGAAGGGCAATACATAACTTGGAATGACAGTGAAGGTAAACAAGACCACCTTTGGATTCACAAATTGCATGATGAAACCGTTCCAGAATCCGGTAACTTGTTTCGGTGCATCCTCGGTGGTACCCATCTTGTAGATCTGGTAAGCCAGATACACCATATACAGGCCGCCGACAATCTGCATCACCTTCAGAATTCCGGGTAAGACTCCCGCAAGAAGATGATTCAGAAAAGCTGAAGCGGTAAGCAACAGACCAAATGCCAGCGTAGCTCCCCACACATATCGCATCGTTTGACGCGCCCCAACCTGTTGCACGGAAGAAAGAATCACGATATTACTGGGACCTGGGGTGAACGTAACGACGATGCAGTAGATTAAAAAAGATGCAAGATTCATGATGATGCTCTCCTCTGGTTGTAGTCTAGTTCCATGATCATACGTCCAGAGGGGAAAACTATATAGTACATTATTGCAGCATGCGACTCTGCATATGTAGAAAAGGAAAACAGCGTAACCCAACCGCTTCATAGAAGGCGGCCTGATCACGCTGCTACATCAAGGCATCGAGAAAACGTGTAGCGATTCCAAAATAGATAAACAGGGACAAGATATCATTCAATGTGGTGATTAATGGGCCAGAAGCGACAGCAGGGTCGACTTTAAAACGACTAAGTAGAAGCGGGATACAGGTACCGGTCAGTGTGCCAATGACGAGAGTGAGGAACAAAGACACCCCAATAATGGCGCCTAACAGCCAATCCCCTTGCCAGAAATAAGCAATGACGGTGATCAGTAAGCCACATACCAAGCCTATCATCGTGCCAACTTTGATCTCCCGACCAATCAGTGCCAGTACGGTGGCTTTGTCGAGTTTGCGTCCGATCAATCCGCGTACCACAACAGCCAGAGATTGCGTTCCTGTATTACCTGTCATACCCGCGATCATTGGCATGAAGAACGCCAGTGCGACAACCTGATTCAGTGTATCCTCGAAGAAATCCACGATACTTCCCGAGATCAATCCAATCAACAGAAGCAATATGAGCCAGGGAAGCCTGCGTCTGACGGCGACCAGCGGTTTGGTATCAAAATCGATATCCTTGCTGCCACCACCCATCTTGGCCAAATCTTCACTTGCTTCATCCATAATAATATCAATGACATCATCCATCTGGATGACACCGCATAGCCTGTGATTCTCATCTACCACCGGAAGCGCCATAAACTCATAACGCTGCAAAAGCTGTGCGGCTTCTTCCTGGTCCATATCCACCGTTGCATGAATTACTCGCCGGGTCATCAGTTCTTCGACTGGGGTCTTGTCGTCAGACAAGGCGAGGGATCGATAACTCACGACACCGACCAGTTTGCCTTCATTATCGGTCACATAGAGATAACTGGAGGCGGAGATATGCATGGTACCTTGCGATTGTCGTAAGGCTTCCTTGGCTGTCTCATGGGCGAGCAGAGTCCGATATTGATCCGTCATGATGCGTCCTGCCGTCTCCGGCGGATAATTAAGCACGGACCGGATAATGGCCGAGTGGTCCAGGTTCATGTTGGACAGCAATTCTTCTCTGCGTTTGGCAGGCAAATCGTGCATGAACCGGATCAGATCACTTTTGTCCATCTGCTGCATGACTTCAAGCGTTCGTTCCGGGCCGAGTCGTTCAAACAGCTGAATCTGTTCGTGCAGCTTCAGGGTCTCGGCGAGATCGGCTAGGGCATCGGGTTTGAAGAGGAGCAGAAACCGATTGGTTTCTTCTTCAGGGAACTTTTTGTATACGAGTGAGAGGTCGTAGGGATGCAGTTCTTTCACCAATTTATAGAAATCGGACAGGTTCCGCGATTGCACATGTTGCACGAGTTGTTCGGTGATTTCTTCAACAGAGAAATCTTTCTTGGAATTAGATTCTTTCATATCGACACTCCTTTCTAAACGATCAGCTTCATATTTTTAAACGAAATGGGTTGGAGGTTAAACAAATGGAGAAAAAGAGAGTACCCAAAACGATATTGTAATCTTGCTCAAACATTCGATATGGGCTTACAAAAAGTCGCTGCAAGGATATACTTGTTGTACAGCAACAAACGAGGAGGACATGTGCGAGTGGAAGCAGATATCAGAACACAATTGCTCAGCCTGGCTGAGCCGGAGTATCAGAAATTCTCAGCTGCGCTCATTCCTAACATCACCAATGTACTAGGTGTGAGATTGCCAGTCTTACGAAAGATTGCCAAACAGATTGCTGTCGGGGACTGGCGCACGTATCTGCAGACGGCAGACGATGAATACTTTGAAGAAGTGATGCTGCAAGCGATGGTGATTGGACATGTACAGGCTGATCTGGACGAGCTGCTGAAGGCCATTGAAGCATTTGTACCAAAGATCGACAACTGGTCAGTGTGCGACAGCTTCTGTGCGGGACTGAAATATACGAAAGTGCATTCGGAGCCAATGTGGACATTCTTGCAGCCCTATCTGAGATCAGAGCAGGAATATGAAATTCGGTTTGGCGTGGTGATGCTGTTGAATTTTTATCTGGATGAGAGATATATTGATCAGGTTCTAAACGCATTGGATCAGATCAGGCACGAGGCGTATTATGTGAAAATGGCAGTCGCCTGGGCCATCTCGATGGCCTATGTGAAACAACCTGAAGTGACTATGCGTTATCTGAAGCATAATACCCTGGACGATTTTACGTATAATAAGGCACTTCAGAAAATCACGGAATCTTATCGCGTTGATCCGGAGACCAAGCAGATGATCCGCAGTATGAAACGTAAGGTGAAGAAGCAGGCTACGTCCTAGCATTAAGCATTCCACCGGGGAGAGGGTGATAAACGGATGAGAAAAAAGTTGATGTACGCCACGATGCAGTTGGACGGTCGTCCATGGGTGCTGCTCGCTACGGAACAAGGGTTGTGCCGAGTGGTCATGCCTAATGAAACACTGGAGGACTGGAAGGGCTGGATACAGAAAGTTGCACCAGGCGTAAAACTGGAAGAGAACGAGCATGCGCTGAAACAAACAGGTATGATGGACTGGCTGCAGTCCTATTTTGCAGGGGAGCCCATGGCTTATACGGATGCAATCCCACTAGACTTGATCGGAACTAACTTTCAACAGGAGGTATGGAGAGAGCTAGGGCGTGTGCCTTATGGTGAAATTCGGACCTATGGTGACATCGCCACTGCGATTGGAAGACCTTCGGCTGTGAGAGCGGTTGGGGCTGCGAATGGAGCTAACCCAATTCCGGTTCTGTTACCCTGCCACCGTATTATCGGGGCCAATCGCAAGCTGACCGGATTCCGTGGAGGCCTGGAGATGAAGCGCAGACTGCTGGATATCGAACAGATTGAAGGCGTGACCGATGGAGGACATGCGCGGTTTCATTTTTAATGGAAGAGCGGAATCAAGCAGATTAAGGTGATATGGACAGGGCAGGCACGTTATTGTGCCTGTTTTTTTGCATGTATTAAGGAAGGCATGCAAACGTTCCGCGTATGGAAAACCAACGTTTTACATATTTTTGCCCGGTGAAACCGTATGGTACCATGGATCATAGAACAATCGGTATCTGGGGACGTAATGCCGGGTGAGAAAAGAGGGATGACATGATGAAGCAGGCCTACTGGTTAACCAATGTGACTTTGGAGCAGAGTTATGTTCGAGAAGAAGAACAGGTGACGGGGACACGGACAAGCCCCGCTCATCTGCGGATTGAAGATGGAGTGATCGCGGAGATTGTGGAAGGAAACGGCCCGCTGTCTAGCGATCTACCTCAAGTAGATGGCAAGGGACTTTTACTGCTGCCTTCGTTCGAGGAGGCACATATTCATCTGGACAAAACGTACTACGACGGGCCATGGAAAGCGGTTAAGCGTATCTCCAGCATTTTTGATCGTATTGAAGAAGAGAAGGTTCTTTTGCCCAAGCTGTTACCAGATGCGAAGCGTCAAGCGGAGAGTATTCTGACCTTGATCCAGGGGTATGGCTCCACTCATGTGCGTAGTCATTGCAATATTGAACCCGTCAGTGGCTTGAAAAGACTGGAAGCGACGCGGCAGGCTCTGGAATCATTTTCGGGCAAAATCTCTTCAGAGATCGTAGCTTTTCCACAGCATGGGCTACTTCGCTCCAATTCAGTGGAGCTTATGGGCCAAGCGATGAAGGAAGGTGCAACGCATGTGGGCGGTCTTGATCCTCATACGGTGGATGAACAGATCGAGAGATCACTGAACGCCATGGTTGAACTGGCTGTTCAGCACCATGTGGGCATAGACATACATCTGCATGATAGCGGGCAGGCTGGCAAACAAACGCTGCTGGAACTCGCGAATCTGACCGAAGCAGCAGGGCTTCAGGGCAAAGTTACCGTGAGTCATGCGTTCTGGTTCGCCCACGCAGAACAACAGGAAGCAGAAGATATGGCGCAGCGAATGGCTTCGCTTGGGATGAGCATTGCTTCCACGGTGCCCATTGGCAGAACGATGATGCCTCTTCCCATGCTCCACCGTATGGGCGTGAACGTGAAGCTGGCAACAGATAGCCTGACGGATCATTGGTCTCCTTTTGGCAATGGGGATCTGCTTGCGAAAGCGGGACGCTTCGCAGAACTGTACGGATATAGCGATGAGTTATCCTTGTCTCAATCTTTGGCATTCGTAACAGGAGGTATCACACCGCTGGATTCACAAGGGGAACAGGTATGGCCGAAGGTGGGAGATGCAGCGAGTTTTGTACTAGTCCATGCGAGTTGTTCGGCGGAAGCCGTTGCTCGGCGATCTGCGCGGCAGTCGGTATGGTACAATGGGAAATTGGTGAGCGGATCGACATCGGATTGAGGAAAATAGAGCGTCTAGAGCCATGGGAAACCATGGCTTTTTAGCATGGGAGAAAAAGAGGAAGGAACTGTTCGCAACTACCACATTTTGGGTTATGATGGACGTAGTTAATGGAGGGAGCCAGACGAATGAGGATTGAATATGCAACGGAAGACGACTACGAATATATCATGGAGAGAGATCGGCATATCCATCAGCCACTTGTGAAAACAAAGATTAGTGAGAAAGAAGTATTCATCCTATGGGACGAGGGATCAAGAATTGGATGGATGAGATACGGGTACTTTTGGGACAACATTCCCTTTATGAATATGATCTGGATTGATGAACCCTATCGAAACGGCGGATTTGGCAAAAAAGTCGTGCATCACTGGGAAAGTCTAATGAAGCAACAAGGCTTCGATACGGTGATGACTTCAACGCAATCAGACGAACATGCCCAACATTTCTATCGAAAGCTGGGTTATGTTGATGCAGGGGCTCTGTTGCTGGATGTGCAGCCTTTGGAGATTATTTTGATCAAGAAAATCTAGTGAATAAGCTGCAAGGGGGGAGCTTGATGATAAGAGAGGCGGAATCTAGAGATGCAGCAGGGATTGAAAGGCTGTATACAGAATTATTGCCGAACAACTTAAACACGAAGGTGCTTGCAGAGCGTATTGAAGAAGTTCGGAATAATCCAAACAGTTTCTTGTTTGTGTATGAAATGGGTGATCAGGTGATCGGAACTGCTCATTTACATATTTGTCTGGATGCTTTGGTAGAGAATAGACCCTTTGGCGTAGTTGAGCGGGTTATCATTACGGAACATGTGCAGAGCAAGGGATATGGATCTGAATTGATGAAACATATAGAGCATGTATGTGAGCAGAAAAATTGTGTGAAGGTGTTTCTTACGAGCGGATCATCCAGAAACGAAGCACATCACTTTTATAGGAAATTGGGGTACAACGGAGAATCCAGCAAGGCATTTAAAAAGTATTTATAACTTATAACATTCATCAAGGAAAAGGAAGTAGAAGCAAAGATATGAAAGATAACAAACATCCGGTTCAAGATCTCCGACTTATTGGTACATTGCTCGTGGCTACTCTTTGTTGTCTAGGTGTTGTGATGTATTTACGTGCTCAAACAGATACGAACATGTATCGCTTTTTGAGCTGGGATATGTTCTTGGCATGGGTACCCTTCATCATCTCATCCGGCATTGGATACATATTCAATAAGAAATTAACCACAACGAGCATGATATGTATGGGGCTAATGTGTGCTATTTGGCTCTTTTTTTTGCCGAATTCGGCCTATCTTTTTACAGAGATCCTGCACTCATTCAGATATTTTGATGCTCAAGGGGAAGTTAGATTTTGGGTTAATATTGATTTTTGGTATAGTCTCACCCTGACGTTTGCCGTAGCGATTATCGGATTGCTGCTCTCGACTTGTTCGATCATTCAAATCCATGGCATGTTAAACAAATTAGTCAATAAGTACATTAGTATGATGGTTGTCGGTGTTATTTTGCTATTGAGCAGTATAGGGGTCTACATTGGTAGATTTAATCGGTGGAATTCGTGGGATGTGTTGTCGAGGCCTGGGAAGATCTTCGTGGATCTTGTGAACGATTTCAATGCAGCGAACAGCATGATGGTTGAGTTTGTCGCCATTGTATTTACGGTTCAACTTTTTGGCTATGTTATTTTATCTTTGCTAACCGCAAAGTCGGGCAACTAATTATTCCATTTGAAAGGGTAAAGGAGGCAATATCACACGATGGGTAATCTTAATTTTATCGATAAACTTCCTCACATTAGTGAATGCAAACAGATTCTAAAGGCAGCAGCTATGCTGGATGCCATTTTGATGCCGGAATGGGAGTACAGGTATTACTCGTATAATTCCCAGTGGGACACGAATGAGCAAATGGCATCCATGAGAGATGGGCAAGGAGATCATTATTTTGCAATATTCAGTCCGAATGGGCTGATTATTAAAGGCTTTGATAAAGAGTATGAACTTCAGCATAAGGTTGACCGGAGTGATGTGGTAAAGCGTGTTCCAGAAGCATTTAATACATTTTTGGCAGAACCGGCATTTGTAATGGATCAGACGACGTTCTGTATCTGGAGTGTGGCGGATCAGGAAGGGTGGTCTGCGGGCACGGTGCTTGGGGATCATGAATACGAACTGTTAGAGATTTTGGTAGGCGGCGCGAAATATTATCATGCTTGGGCACAGGATTACTACGAGATAGCGTTGGATATCAAACTGGTTGAACAGGTATTTGATATGAAGCCGATCAATGAGGACTTACTACAGCAATTAAATGATGAACTGAAATTAAGTGATATCGAAGGTGAAATTGCAGAAATTGGATACCCGGATAAGGATCTGAATGTATGAAGGCGATAACGCAGGGAATTACGGAAGAATTGTTGGCTGTAATGGATATGTACCAAAGAATTGCACAACAATTGATCGAGAAATTGATAATGGAAACGGATCAGCCTGATCGGGCGGAAATTCTCGAAGGTGCGTACCATTTGCTGTCCAATGCGGATGTAATCAATGGAGAAGAAGAATTAACGGAAAACTGGTTTTTTGATGTTCATGGCGAGCACTGTTTGTTTCAGAATACAGAAACAGGGCAGACATTAGAGGTTTCCCTCGGTAGTCCAAAGGATGTGGGCAACATGGACCCCTACTTTTTTTACAATTTTATAAAAACAACGCCAGAGCTTGCATATCTGACTTCGTATTTCGAGAATCCGTTTAAGGACATGTTGGATTTCTTCGAACGTATGGAGGCACAGCATGTGTTAATTCATGTTCACGGGGTGGAATATAGAAAGCTTCTTTAATTGCTGTACATTTAATTGGAATTGAGGAGGAATGACGTATGAGTTTAACGGAATGGTCTACAGATATTCTTCAATATGATCTGTCGGATGAATATTCGATTCGCAAAGCTGATTTTGCCGAATGGGGATTATATTGCACGGTTTATTATGATATGCGTTATGTCGGATTTTTCAGAGAAGAAGAGTTTAGTTCTTCCAAGATCAGTGCCTACTGGATTTACAAGGGGGAAAGCAAAATAGGTGGCGTGAGAATGGAGCCTAACCAGATGTATCATTTGTTTTTTATCCCGCCATTCCAGCAGTACTTTGAGGTATTGAAGCTTCTGAAGTATAAATTATTACAGTGGTCGGATCGCACCAAACGTATTCTGACCTTTGAGATTCTTCCAGACCAAGTCGATCTATACGCAAGAGCTGGATTCTGGCCAGTGGAGTTCAGATGTCGCTGGATGCAGCGGCCTACAGATCATTTTGAGATCGAGTGGGACAGCAGGGTAACCGTGAAGAGTCCAGAGATTATTGAAAGTGAAACCGGCACCAAAAAATATGTGAATGAAGATGAAATTGCTCAATGTGACCTGGAGAGCTTTGCGGGAAGTCTTGAAGCTACACGAAGAAAACATACCACTCTTGCAGATTTTATACCAAGTGATGACCCTAATTATACCAATGAAATTCTGACCCAAGCGTCCACGCTTGTATATGACAAGGAAACGGGACAGCTTGTTGCCAATTGTCGCTTATGCTTGCAAGATAATCAGGCGGCTGTATACAGTATCGGAGTGCTCCCCGCCTATAGAGGCAGAGGTCTGGCTACACTGATGTTACAGAGAGCATTAAATGAACTTAAGGGTAAGTATCCCGTTCTACGATTGTATGTGATGCAAGGAAATGATGCGGAGTCCGTGTATCTGAATCTGGGCTTTATTCCGGGTGTGCAGGAGATTCAGACGATGTATATTCCTGAGGAGGAATCATAATGAAAGTTGCCATCTTAACCGATATTCATGGGAATTTCCCTGCTCTTCAAGCGGTATTGGCCTGTACTCCAATGAAGTGATTGAGATGTTGTACAGTCGTAAAAATATGATAGCGACTTCAGGCAATCACGAAGAGGCCGTATTGAGTTTGCTCCAAAATAAGAGACCATTAGAAGGGCATAAAGGCATGGCCGAGCATCATGAATGGATTGGTCAACATTTGAGTGCAGAGTCGATCAAGAGAATACAAGCTCTACCGAAATTCGTTGAAAAAGAGGTAGAAGGACGTCGGTTCCTTTTGACTCACTATCATATGAACAACGACAAGCTGGATGTTATCGATAAAGAATCATCCGGGACCAAATTGGACGCGAAGTATCAGGGGACGGCCCATGATTTGGTTTGTTTTGGTCATCATCACATTCTTTATTATTATAAGACAGATCAAAGAGTATATATGAATCCGGGCGCTCTAGGCTGTAACGATCTTGCCATTGCCAGATATGGGATCGTGGATCTCCAAGAGGGGAACATTGATGTGAAATTCATTGGCGTTCCATATGACAACAGGGAGTATCTGCAATCGTATGAACGGTTGAACGTTCCGGATCGGACTTTTATTTTGAAGGCATTCCATGGGAATCAGTTGGAGAGAGAGTACGGGGAGGAGTAAACGTTCGTAGCAACGTTTCTTGGTAAAGGAGAGATGTACACGGGAATGATCATTATGTTGGTGGTGTATCTGTTCCTCACACCAATGAAATATTATCAGAGTTAAGGGAAATTAAGGAGCTATTGAAAGAGCAAAGATGAAGATTGATTAGGTATGTGCTTCAAAAAAGTAGCTGAGGAGCAGCATTTTCCGATGAATCCCTCTCCTTTATGTCAGGAAAGGGAGGATTCCTGTACAGCGAGCCAAATTACCCTAGTACACGAATAACAATATCCTGATCATGGTTACCGAAACCGGCACCATAGATCGTTAAACCGCCAACATTGGGGCTTTCCTCGTCAACCGTGAAGCGAAGCGTCCAGAAGGGTTCGCTAAGCTTGATATCCGCGAGTGTGATGTCCGACATCCACTCACCATCCATATAGGTACCAGAGGCATCAATGCGGATGGTCTTCAATAAACCATACTGATTCACATTGCGATGCCACCATTCTGGTGTATATTTGCCACGCGCTGCTCTGCCAAAGTCGGCAGGGCTTGTCCATGTTCCGAGAGAAACACCATTGAAAGTGAAGCGAATATCCGAAGGCCAATGATCCCGCAATCCCGGAGCTTCAGAAGCCAGTTCCATCGAAATCTCAATAGCATCAGTTGTCTGATCGGGAAGTACAAAGTTAGGTGTTTTATATTCAACATAGCCTTTCCCAAACCACAGGATAGCAGCGTGTACTCGCTCAGGATCAAGGAAGTAACGCGGATCGTCCCATACGCCGATTTCTTTCTCAAGTGTTCCTAGCCCACAGGTAGGGTGGATATCAAAAGCAGTGTAGTGCCCGACGGATATCCTCTGCTCTTTGGTTCGTAAAGTTCGGCTTGCGGACGGCAGCTCGATCTCAATCTGATTTTGCTTGAGGTAACATAATTTGTGTGTTCCTCCGTTAATCCGAACTCTTTTACTCCCGATTAAACCCGCATCCTCTAGTTTGCGAATATGCATCGTGACAATGGAGGGGCTGAGCTCTAATGCTGCCGCAATATCCTTCACATTTTTTTCGCGATCTGCAATCATGTCCATGATTCTCCATCTGACCTCGCTTGCCAGCGCCTCATATAAAGGAAGGAACTGGGACTCCCCATTTGCTTTGATCATCTGCACAACTCCTTACCCTCAATCTTCTAAAATCACATATATATTAATTCAATAAAATTTGTTCCAAGATACAATCCAGATTCATTGCAAGTTGATAGCCAATGGTGTTTAATTTTTTTAGTTGCTACGAAGTTGGATTCTTATATCTATGAATTTTAGCATAAGAGGTGGAGTATAGTGAAATACAATAATCCTGTCGTTAAAGGTTTCTATCCAGACCCAAGTGTGATCAAAGTCAACGATACGTACTATATGGTGTGCAGTTCTTTTCAATACTTTCCGGGCGTACCGCTCTTTGAAAGCAAGGATCTGGTGAATTGGAAGCAGATTGGTCACTGCCTCACTCGTAAAAGTCAGATTCAGCTGGAGACCGTGAGCAGTTCCGGGGGCGTATTTGCCCCGACGATCAGACACAATAACGGGCGTTTCTACATGGTGACAACGAATGATACGACACATCAGAATTTCTATGTATGGACGGACGATATCTACGGAGAATGGTCTGAGCCTATCTACGTGGATCAAGGCGGGATTGATCCGGATTTGTATTTTGAAGATGGCAAGACCTTGTTTATGAGTAATGGGGTAGATGATGAAGGCGTTGGCGGAATTGTCCAGTGTGAGATTGATATTGAAACTGGTCGCAAACTTACCCCGAGTCGTTCGATATGGAATGGTACTGGCGGAAGATATCTGGAAAGCCCGCATCTGTATAAAATAAACGGATACTACTACCTGCTTGCAGCTGAGGGCGGCACGGAGTATGGTCACATGGTTACGTATGCTCGGGGAACTTCTTCTTCAGGACCGTTCGAAGCCTATGCGCACAATCCAGTTCTGACCAATCGTAATCTGGGAGGTTATGAGTTGCAGGGTGTGGGTCACGGTGACCTGGTTGAGGATGATCTGGGAAACTGGTGGCTCTTTCACCTGGGATTCCGACAGATTGGTAGATGGGCTACGTTCCATCATCTGGGCCGGGAAGTGTTCCTGACTCCGATTACGTTTGGTGAAGACGGATGGTTTACAGCCGGGCATGAAGGCACAACGCTGACGAGTTTTGAGACTAATCGTATCCCGGACACGGTGATCCAGAAGGACAAGAAGCATTATACGTTTGAAAATACAGACTGGAACCTCGACTGGTGTTATCTTCGTCATCCCAATACAGAGCATTATCAGCTTGAATTAGACAAGCTTACGCTAACAGGCACCGATGTAACGCTGGACGTTCCAGCATCCCCGACGTTCATTGGGTTACGTCAAAAAGACTTTAATGCTACGATCTCTGTCGATGTCAGTCTAACGAACGGAGAAGCTGGTGTCACGATCTATATGGATGAGAATCATCATTATGAAGTGGCAATTCGTCGGGAGCAGGACGGCTATAAGGTGATCGAGCGCCTGAATATCGGTGATATCAAATCGATTGAACAAGAAGTGGATCTGGGAAATCAACAGCATGCAACGCTGGTCATCCGCTCAAGTCAGGAACGTTACAGCTTCTTGCTTCAAGCAGATGGTGAAGAGATTTTGCTAGGCTCTGCACAGACGAGATACCTGTCATCGGAAGTGGCTGGAGGTTTTACAGGCGTACTCATTGGTCTATACGCGACGGGTGAAGATGCTGTAGCTGAGTATACAAATTTCAAATGTGAATATCATTAAGAAGTGAAGTGGAGGGCCTAAGGGTCCTTCTCTTTTTTTGAATTTGTTAAAAATATAGATATATTAATACATGCTAATAGAAGAGAGGCATTTAAACTTGGAAGAAGCTCCTGTTATTTTTATTGGGTCATTAAATAATCTAAATGTAACAAAAGGTTAAATGAACTTGTTATTAAGTATATAGCTTCATTGAATAACCAAGGAGGAGTTGTATGGAGGATCAATGGAGAATTGCAAAGTATGATCCGGCATGGCGTGATTTGTTTCTCGAAACGGGTTCGAAATTAAGAGAAGCGTTAGGAAAAAAGGCCGTGCGGATTGACCATGTTGGGTCCACTTCAATTGTTGGAATAGATGCCAAACCCATCATAGATATACAAATATCTGTTTCCCAGTATGAAAATTTGTTGGACTACAAACGTGAGATCGAAACAGTCGGATTTGTATTCAGAGCAGAAAATCCAGATAAGACTAAACGTTACTTTCGTGAAGAACCCGGAAGCAGAAGGATACATATACACGTTAGACAGGTAGGCAGTTTCTCCGAGCAGATGACCTTGCTGTTCAGAGACTATTTGAGAGGACATCCAGAAGACTGTATGAGATATGCAGAAGAAAAGCACAGACTCATGTCATTGTATAAGGATCAGCGTTCCAAATATGTTGAAGGAAAAGGGCCAATGGTGTGGAGCATATTACAGAGAGCACATAGTTGGTCTCAAGAAATCGGATGGCAACCGGCAAAATCGGACGCATGAGCACATCCAATGATAGAGATAACTGTATTGGAGTGATGAGATGAACATGGGAAGAAAGCTGATGACAACCGTTCTAACCATCATTTGTTTTACTTTGGCTGCAAGTCTCATATCGATGAATGAATCCTACAGTTTTGATTTTTACATTGTTATTTATCTGGTGTACGCCACTCCCCTGATCCTATTGATCGGGCTGCCTTTATCGATATTGCTGGACTATCTGCTCAGCCGAATTCAATTCGTCACTCATGTGTTTTATCTAAGTACGAGGATACTGAGCTATGCATGTGCTGGAATTTTAGGTATGTATATTTATTATGTGGTCATGGGCGCAGGAGAAGCAATCTTGGATTTCAAAGAGACGTTAGTTCTGACCTTATTTGGCGTTCTTGCTGCTATTCTATTTGTATTGATTGATATGGGATTGGAAGTTTTGTTAAAAAAGCAAAGAAAAAAGAGTTGAATTAAATTGATTTGTCAGGAGGAAAGCAAGATGAAAAATCATTGTGCACTTCTAATTATTGACGTACAGGTAGCAATGTTTGATGAAGCAGATCCTGTATATCAGGGGGAACAGTTGCTTCAGAAGATCCAGATGCTAATGGACAAGGCCCGTGAAGCAGGGCATTCCATCATATATATCCAGCACAGCGAAGGGGCAGGCAGTCCACTGGAACGAGGAACTCCGGGGTGGGCCATTCATCCGTCCATCACACCGATTGCTGGTGACCTCGTTATTGAAAAAGAGACACCGGATTCGTTTCACGAAACCAATCTGCATCTGAAATTGCAAGAAGATGGCGTGACGGAGTTGATTCTTACAGGTATGCAGACCGAGTTATGTGTAGACACGACTTGCCGCAGAGCGTACAGCCTGGGATACACAGTCAATCTGGTTCAAGATGCGCACAGCACATGGAACTCAAAGACGCTTCAAGCGGATCAGATTATAGAACATCACAATACGGTACTGAGGCTATTCGCCAATGTGGTGGATACGGAGAATGCGCTGTAATGCTAGGAAAACGTAGGCGATTCTTGCTTTTCGTAGGTGCGGCAATCATATCACAGGAAGCATTAGTGCAGGAATTGCTTTGAAATTAAAGCATAGCGCTAAAGTTACGATTCAATACAATCGGAAACAGATTATTGTAACTAGAAAAAGCAGATTTAATAGAAGTTCGAGATATATAGTTGATCAAAAGGACTTAAGAGACTTTATGGATCAAAAGTTGGAAGGGACGTATTTTGGTGAAGATACCGTTAGTGTTGAATAAGGGGGAGATGTATTGACGATTAACAAAAGAATAATGAATCTATCAGCCTGGCTTGTGGTATTAGCCATCATCTGTATTCCTGGAACTTTACATACTGAAGATGGACCGCTCCGAACAGAGTATGGTTTCCCGCTCCGATTCTTTACGGATTATCATTATGCTAATTCTGAGGGAACAATCTGGTTTATATCTGGCATCCATTTAAACGTACTTCTATATTTGTTCAATGTCCTGTTTATTTATGCAGGTATTCATGTAATCTTATATATAAAAAAGAGATTAACTAAATAAATTGAACTGAAAATTTACACGAAACGGAGAGGACAGAAAAAAACTGAAGAAGCGAAGTGTTCGCCTAAAAGCTTTCTGAAAGAAAGCTGCATCGGAAGCATAGGCTTATCCCCGGAGTTTCCCATTATAAAATGAATCAAAAAAATCTGGGGATAACAGCGATCGGAAGGTTGTTCTGTCATCGTAGTGGCCAGTGTAAACATTCGGATGATACTTTTGCCAATACAGAATTGATCAAATCTCTCTGGAAAACATAGTCGATAAAGGGGAATATACCAATGGAAACCTTCTTTCGTTATAACTGGATGGTACGTGAGCAATGGTATGCGTGGTGTGAAGATGTGCCGCTTGAAGAGTTGCTTCGGCCTCGTACGGGCGGAGTAGGCAACATATTACAAACGTTGTTTCATATCATTGATGTAGAGTGGAGCTGGCTTCAGTTGCTTCAGGGCAAACCGGATGATGCGGAAGATTTTGCAAACTACTCGAACCTTGAGGCGGTAAGGCGATTCGATCGCAAGTTACGTCCTGATGTGGAGGCATTTGTTACAGCATGGGATTCGCGTATGGAAAAAAGAGCTTATATCGATCATCGCTCAGCTGGCAAGGCCAGTACAGATTCATGGGGAGAAGTTATGCGACATGTGATCGCCCATGAGATTCACCATATGGGACAGCTCTCGGTATGGGCCAGAGAATTGGGCAAACAGCCAGTATCCGCCAATGTCATTGGCAAAGGCCTGATTATATCTGACTAACAGGGAGAGAGCGGCGTGACATGAATGAACGGAGGAGAACTAATGATTCATTGCAGGAGAGCTACGATTCAGGATGGCGAAGTGATGAACCAATTATCCCATCAACTGGGTTATGTCAGCACAACTGAAGAAATCAAGGAGAGACTAACTCGTCTTTCTTCCTTACCAGACCATTATGTATGTGTGGCTGAGATTGATTCGAGGGTCGTAGGCTGGGGCCATGTACAGGGGAAGACATTCCATTGAGAGTCCATCTTTTGCCGAGATTGGTGGACTAGTTGTGGATGGGAATCATCAAGGGATGGGGATTGGTAAGACAATCATGAGCGAATGCGAGGAATGGGCTCGGGTTAACGGATTTGATAACATTCGGGTACGTTGTAACGGAAAAAGGGAATCTGCACATCGGTTTTATATTGCTATCGGATATGAAGAGAAGAAATGGCAGAAGGTATTTGATAAACGACTATAAATCTAATCTTGTGTATCATGGAAGGAGGAGAACGATGACGATTCAACTTAGCCAGATAGATTGGATACAACTGGATGAACGTGTCCAACAGGTGATTGAACAGGAGCATCAGATCATTCCCTTGTCACCTGGACTGGAAGCGACTGTGATGAGAATCGAAATGGGTGATCAGCGGTACGTATTGAAGGTCTGGGACAAGGATTCAAAACCGGATATCGCCAAACAATATCGATTATTGTCTAAGCTTCATCAAAGTGGAATTCGTGTTTCTAAGCCCTACGGTTGGGGATTAGACGACCAACAGAATCAAGTGCTGTTAACAAGATATGATGGTGAACCGGTTACCCAATTGACACAAACCAAACTGACATATTTGGCTGAACGGTTAATGGAGGTCCATCGTTATCCGGTGAATGAAGTGGGTACTAGAGAAGAAGATGAAGAATACATATTCAGGTACGATTTTGTTCAATACTTTTTTCCTCAAATTGAGTTACATGACGATATAAATGATCTTCTGGCAAACTTGATCCAGCAGGTCCAGATCAGACAGGACTGTTTGATTCATGGCGATTATAATCTGGGAAACATTCTTGAGATGCATGACCATTACACCATCATCGATTGGACTAATGGGCAGTATGGTGATCCAAGGTACGATATGGCATGGTCTGTGTTTCTGATCACCATCTATAATGGGGAAAGTTACGGTGAGATTTATTACGCTCAATTTGCACGTTCTGCAAGTTATGCGTACACGCTGGAAGAGGAACAGATTTTTGGAGCAATAGCTTGTCTGCGCTGGATTCTGTTAAGGCGTGTTGGGGATGTACCCATGGGGCCAGATGTAATGGAAAGGGTTCACAGCATGGCTGTCCACAATCCATATTTGAATGAAAATCTGCTGAAATCGTAATACGGGGATACACAATGACGACAGTATACGATTAAGTAATAGAAAGACCACATGTTTCAAATAAAATAAACAGCCAGTCCTAAACTAGCGATCCTCGCATACCTATGATAATAGAGGAGCGTGATCGATATGGAGCAGAAAGTGCAAACTTACTTTGAACTGAAGCAGCAGCAAAAAGATATTGAGCAGCAGTTGTCTGTACTACGAGATGAAATTGTGGCGTATTGTGCAGAACAAGGGGTCTATGAGACGCAGGTTGGTGGTTACACCGTAAAAACAGTGCTTCAGAACCGGAAGGAATACGATGATCAGAAGCTGTATGCTTCTCTTCCAGACCCGGACATCTGGCGATTGTTGTCCAAGGTAGACAGCCATAAGCTGAAAAGCCTCATCAAGCTGAACATTCTGTCCGAGGAGCAGATTAACCCGGCATGCACAGTGAAACAGGTGACCTTGTTACAGGTAGACAAGCTGTAACGATTCATACCCTCTTTTTACATGAGTTGTATTTAAATGAACATCACGATCACAAAACACCTTGCGAGAAATGTTCTGTTGCCATAAGCATTGGAACGAACGTGGAGGTGTTTTTGGTTTGTAAACAGGTTAAGGATCAAAAATAGTTAAATATGAGGGGAAAGAAGTATAATTTGTTCATGGTAAGCGCATTCAACAAGCGATATGATGGATAAAAACCGGCAGGGAGGAATTGTATATGTCAACGGAAATTCCATCACTACATGCTGCTTACGCCAACACGTTCAAAATAGGTGCTGCTGTACATACCAGAATGTTTCAGTCCGAAGGGGATTTCATCGCCAAACACTTCAATAGTATCACGGCTGAAAATCAGATGAAATTCGAAGAGATTCACCCGGAAGAGGATCGGTATACATTTGAGGCAGCGGATCAAATTGTTGATTTTGCTGTTGCCCAAGGGATTGGGGTTCGCGGACATACTTTGGTCTGGCATAATCAAACATCGAAATGGGTCTTTGAGGATACCTCAGGTGCTCCCGCTTCCAGAGAGCTGTTATTATCTCGATTGAAGCAACATATTGATACGGTAGTAGGTCGGTATAAGGGGCAAATATATGCGTGGGATGTCGTCAATGAAGCTATTGAAGATAAGACTGACCTGTTCATGAGGGACACGAAGTGGTTAGAGCTGGTGGGGGAAGATTATTTGCTGCAAGCGTTCAGTATGGCTCATGAAGCTGATCCAAATGCACTTCTTTTCTATAATGACTACAATGAGACGGATCCGGTCAAACGGGAGAAGATCTACAATCTGGTTCGGTCTTTGCTGGACAAAGGAGCGCCTGTACACGGGATTGGGTTGCAGGGGCATTGGAATATTCATGGTCCTTCGATTGAGGATATCCGAATGGCTATTGAGCGTTATGCTTCACTGGATGTGCAGTTGCATGTTACGGAACTGGATATGTCCGTGTTTCGTTATGAGGATCGTCGAACGGATCTCACCGCGCCCACTTCGGAGATGGCTGAGCTACAGGAGCGTCGATATGAAGAAATCTTCAATTTGTTCCGTGAATACAAAGCATCCCTTACCTCTGTGACATTCTGGGGAGTAGCTGACAATTATACTTGGCTGGACCATTTCCCGGTTCGTGGGCGCAAAAATTGGCCCTTTGTTTTTGATCAGCAGTTGCAGCCAAAGGAATCATTTTGGCGCATATTTAACCCTATGTCCTGAACATTAGGTAAGGAAAGAGCATCGGTCACAATGTGGCCGATTTTTTGCTGTTATTGTACTCATATTAATTTCTACAGTACGGCTATCTTGTGCCTGGTTGAAACACATTGTAGGTAAGATGGATCGCACCCGCAATTACCTGTTGATATTTGCAGGAAACTTGGTCGCTGCCTATTATATCTTTGAAGAGGGTACTTTTGCCAAACCGCTGATGTTTGCTACATTCATGCTGTTACTGATCATGACAATTGATTACATGAAAAGTAGAAACAAATATACATTGGAATAGGGTATGTCCATGGTTTATAGCGATTCTGGAGCACAGGGTCGTTTTTTTATTGTATATAGAACAGCTTCCATTTACATCATGACCATTGTTCATTACACTGGATTAGTAGTAACTCGTTAACTCAATTCAGATTTTCAGGAGGATATCATTATGCATCAATCCGCACATATTCAGGAAGCAAGAGATTACATATTAAACCGAATCAAGACCAAGCCTGCTGTAGGCATGATTCTGGGTTCGGGACTGGGAGCGCTCGCGGATGAGATTGAAAATGCGACCGTTATTCCGTATACAGATATTCCACATTTCGCCCAATCGGAGGCCATTGGCCATGCTAATGAACTGGTTATTGGTGAACTGATGGGCAAGACGGTTGTAGCCATGAAGGGACGCCTTCACTATTATGAAGGTTTCACACTGGATGAAGTGACTTTCCCGGTTCGTATGATGAAGGCACTGGGTGTTGAACAATTACTAATCACCAATGCCTGCGGAGCGATCAACACAAGCTTTGAGCCGGGCCAACTGATGCTCATTACAGATCATATTAACCTGGTTGGTAATAACCCGTTAATGGGACCGAATAACGCCGAACTGGGTGTGCGTTTTCCAGACGTATCACAGGTATACAATCGCGAACTGCGCAGCATTGCCCTGAAGGTTGCAGAAGAGCAGAATGTTGGCCTGCAGCAAGGTGTCTATGCATGGTGGAGTGGTCCGGCATATGAGACACCAGCCGAGATTCGCATGATTCGTACGATGGGTGCGGATGCAGTGGGTATGTCCACGGTACCTGAAGCCATTGTTGCCATCCATGGCGGTATGAAGGTACTGGGCATCTCCTGTTTGACCAACATGGCCTGTGGTATTCTCGATCAGCCGTTAAGTCATGACGAAGTCATTGAAGTGGCTGCGCAAGTGAAAACAACCTTTATCGGACTTGTGAAAGGTATCTTGAAAGAGATCTAATCACGAGATTATTGCAAGGGGCACTGTCTATGCGGAGTTCATCCGTTCGGCAGTGCTTTTTGTTTTGGCAAAATGATGGACTTAACAAGATAAGATAGTTATGCGCTCCCTTGTATTTCCTATCTCTGATATCGTACAGTTGAGAGACATGATCGTATGAGTGCATAAATGTATAAACGTATGAATGATGGGAAAAAAGTGAGGTGTTATGGATGCAAAAGATTAGAAGAACGAGAGAAATTGAGGGCACGACTACCCCTGGCATTATACATAACGGCGGACAGCATTTTCTCATTTCGGTACAGATCTATGAAGACGGGATGGTCAATTGCTGGGAGCTGGTGGATCTGAAGGGATTGAAGCAGAAGATTGAGGATCAGTGGCTAGGCCCTGATGTACCAAACGGCGAGAATCTTTCCATTCATGGACTGGGTGCCTACCGAGTGGAGCAGGCGAACTGGACATATAACAATAACAGCTATTATGGAAATATTCAGCATAAGATCAGGGTGCTCAATCCGGAATTTCATAATATATATGAAATCACACCACGTCAGCAGCAACTGATGGATGCAAGAAGAGTGTCACACTCGCCCAAAGCGACTGATTTTGCAGTCGTACAAGAATTGTTTTATCAAACGATTACAGGAGACGGATTCTCCATTTTCATGAAATACGAAGGGCGGAATTATCTGGTTAACATGGTTGTATATGAGGATGGCAGGGTAGCCATCTATAATTTGCCGAGTCTCGTAGAGGCCTCAATGGATGAACTTGTAATTTGGTTCAGGGAAGGAATCTTGTTCACAACCATAGAGCAGCCAACCGTGATCTCGATACTTGATTTGGGGGAAGTTACGTTCTCGGAAGAAATCTACGCGGAAAAGGCCGAAGATAAGTATTTGGAGCTACTGGATCTGCACAGGAAACTTAAGGGAGAACGATCTACTTCAGAGGAATGCCGACATGCCTATCATATGTATCTGGAGGACCCGAGTGAGTTCAATCGAGCGAGACTGAAGGAAACTTACGAAAGCGTGCCTGAACACCAACGTATGTATCTGGGTGACATGGACACCAAAGATGCGGATTATCAACGAATCCTATATGCTCCTGAGGAGAAACGAGAAGTATAGAATTTCCATGCAATCGAGTCGAAACCTGAAATAACCGTATGCTTCACGAGCTGTTACTCGTGAGACATACGGTTGTTTTATTTTACGGAACTAAATGAACCATCTGAGAATGATCATCCATGATTGCTGGCGTGGACTCCCTGATGATGGGTTTGGTCACAATATGCGAGACCTGATACGGTTGTGTCGGGTTTTTAATTCGAGATAATAGCATCTCTGCAGCCTTAATGCCCATTTCGTTGCTGTAAATATGAACCGTCGTTAGCGGAGGTTCAATAATTCGGGATTGGGGTGCGTTATCGAATCCGCATATGGCTACATCCTGTGGAACAGCGACATTTCTGGCTTTTAAAGCCCGCATCAGATCGACCGCAATAAAATCATTGGCACATACGTAAGCGGAAGGTATAGATGCCAGCTCTGCCACTCGTTGGTTCAACCATCCTGGCTTGGAAAAACACAGGCGATCATTATCTAGGATGCAATGGGAGAGGTCGATCTGCAAGCCCGCTTCCAGCATAGCACGGTGATATCCAGTCCATCGTTCATTAAAACTCTTGCAGTGATTGTAATCTCCGACGAATCCGATACTTGTGTAGCCGCTCCCAATTAATTTTTTGGTTATCTGATAGATGCTATGTTCATTCTCCATAAGGAGCAAATCTGCTTGGAATTCGGGATAACATATGTTGGAAGCGCAATCGATAAAGATCGTGGGGATGCCCAGATCGGTAATCAGCTGTGTGTATTCCAGATCAAATAATTCAATGCAAATGATTCCGTCTACCTTGGCAATATCAAAATTGTTGGGAAGTGTAAGCGCATCTTGATCGTCTTCACGCACGATGTGAATCGAGAGATTGTATCCCTCCGCACTAATTCTTTTCTCCAATCCGCTGATTAACAACGAACCAAAGTGAGATGTATTAGGCAGGTTTTCAGTTAACAGGGCGATATTGCCTGGGGTTTTGGTTAGAACATGCTCATTTTCCATATAGGCAAACTGTTTATATTTAAGTTCAATTGCTTTTTTAATTACACGATTTCGGGTCTCATCCGGGATATTTCCACTATCGTTCAATGCTTTGGAAGCCGTATTCCTGGAGATCCCCAAAGCATCAGCGATGTCTTGTATCGTGACTTTTTCCTTTGCCATCTAATGCTTCACCTCTAATCATCAATAGTTATCCATATTCTTCTCTAAGTCAAATGTATAATAGAACGGGACAAATAGCAATCTCTGTTTTACAAATGAACAATTACATTTACATTTAGATAGTCGAATTCTATTTTCATAATTGTTCCAGAAGTTTTGTTAATTAGTGTAACAATGATATCTATTACAGTAATGATATAGAATATCTATACGAGTATTAACGATTCAGTGCTGTATATATGCAAATTTAATCCTCTTTAGTTACGTTAATGCAAAGATAAAATGATCAAATGCACAAAATTTTTTTTACAAAATGTATTGACTAAATCTGTTGAAACCTGATAAATTGTAAATTATTAAATAGGCAATTGTAAATATTGAAAGCCCTTACTGAAAACAATTGTCAACTTCAAGAATGAAACGGGGGTAGCATGTTGGATAACATAGCAGACAGCAAAAAGGGCAGAGGAAGGGTACTAAAAGTGAGGACGACCAGCGGTCATAAGTTGCAGCAACTCAAAAAAAATTACTTTTTATATATGTTGCTTGCACCAGCCTTAATCTTGACTCTGATCTTCAAGTACATCCCAATGTACGGAGCCATCATTGCGTTTAAGGATTTCAGTCCGATCAAAGGCATCATGGGCAGTGATTGGGTAGGACTGAAGCATTTCGAGAAATTTATAGCTTCACCCAATTTCGATATCATTTTAATGAATACGCTTAAACTCAGCTTTTGGGGATTGATATTCAGTTTCCCGGTGCCCATTTTGCTGGCACTCATGCTGAATCAGGTACGCAAAGCTGGCGTGAAGAAAAATATTCAATTGTTCCTGTACGCACCCAATTTCATATCCGTTGTTGTCGTTGTGGGAATGCTGTTTATCTTTCTCTCACCGACAGGGCCAATTAATCAATTAGCCACTTGGATTACAGGTCAGCCAATTATGTTCATGTCTGAACCTGAATATTTCCGCTGGATCTACATTTTGTCTGATATCTGGACCGGAGCGGGCTGGGCTTCCATCATATACGTCGCGGCGTTGGCCAATGTTGATCCAGAGCTTCACAATGCGGCCAATCTGGATGGAGCCAACCTCCTTCAACGTATTCGGCACATCGACCTTCCAACCATTCGACCGATTATGGCTATCGTCTTTATCTTGGCAGCTGGTGGCATTATGTCCATTGGATTTGAGAAGGCCTATCTGATGCAGACGTCCATGAACCTGCCTTCCTCTGAGATCATTGCCACGTATGTCTACAAGGTGGGACTGCAATCGGGAGATTACGCTTATTCAGCGGCTGTGGGATTGTTCAACTCGGTTATCAATGTGATTCTGCTGGTGACGGTGAATCTGATCGTGAAGAAATTGAATGAAGGCGAAGGCCTCTACTAGGAAAGGAGTAGTATCCATGGTTGTTAAACATACGGGAATGGATCGATTGATTCTCACACTCAATGCCATCTTTCTCACCTGTGCTGTACTGGTTGTCGTTGTTCCCTTGATTTACATTGTTATCGCTTCATTCATGGACCCCACAGTGCTATTGAACCGTGGACTATCCTTCAATGTATCCGACTGGAGTCTAGATGGTTATCAGATGATATTATCCAATCCAGCCATGATCCGAGGGTTTGCGAATGCGGTATTGTACTCGGTTTCCTTTGCACTGATTACTGTGACCGTTTCCATATTTGCAGGCTATGCATTGTCAGATGATAGGCTTGCGGGGCGCGGATTTTTCATGATTATCTTTATCATTACGATGTTCTTCGGCGGGGGATTAATCCCTACGTATCTACTCATACGTAATCTCGGCATGCTCGATACGGTGTGGGCGATCATCATTCCTGGAGCCGTCAACGTCTGGAACATTATTCTTTCCAGAACCTTTTTCAAAGGAGTCCCTCGGGAACTGAAAGAAGCCGCGAATGTGGATGGCGCCTCCGAGATGAAGATTTTCTTCCAGATTGTCATTCCGTTGTCGAAGCCCATTATTTTTGTACTCGCCCTGTATGCGTTCGTTGGGCAATGGAATTCCTATTTTGATGCAATGATCTATCTGGATAATCCGAAACTACATCCGTTACAGCTCGTTCTGCGTTCGATTTTGATTCAGAATCAGGCTGCTCCGGGCATGATCAGTGATCAGCTTGCCATGGCAGAACTGAAACGGCTCTCCGAGATGATTAAATACTCAGCGATTGTCATTTCGAGTCTGCCACTCATCATTATGTACCCGTTCTTCCAGAAGTATTTCGAAAAAGGTGTCATGGTTGGTTCCCTCAAATAGTGAACAGCCTGCAATACAGTAAGTTCGTTCCAATCCAACTCATGGAGGTCATGATTATGAAAAAAGTGAAGAAGTCCAGAAAAGCCGTTACAACGGCGTCCATTTCCATGTTATCTGCGATGCTCTTTCTAACCGCCTGCGGCGGGGGTGGAGGCGGCGCAGCAAGTGAGGCGCAATCACCAGATGGCAAAGTGACATTGAATTTTATAACACAGAGCTCTCCGCTGGCTCCCGCTGATCCGAACGACAAGCTCATTAACAAGCGACTCGAAGAGAAAACCAATGTGCATATCAACTGGAAGAACTATACGAGTGATGTGTTTGCGGAAAAAAGAAATCTGGCGGTAGCCAGCGGTGATTTGCCGGATGCCATTTTTGATTCAGGTTATGGGGATTATGATCTCCTGAAACTGGCGAAGGATGGGGCGATCATTCCACTCGAAGACATGATTGAACAGTACATGCCCAATCTGCAAAAGGTGCTGGAGGAGGCTCCCGAATACAAGAGTATGATCACGGCTCCAGACGGACATATCTATTCCTTCCCGTGGATTGAAGAACTCGGCAGTGGCAAACAACGCATTCAGTCGGTGGATAACTTGCCCTGGATTAATGTGGAATGGCTGAACAAGCTCGGACTGGAGATGCCGAAGACAACCGAGGAATTAAAAGAAGTGCTGATCGCGTTCAAAACCCAAGACCCGAACGGTAATGGCAAGGCCGACGAAATTCCGCTTTCTTTCATTAACAAACCGGGCGGAGAAGATCTGACATTTCTCTTTGCGGCATTTGGACTCGGGGAGAACTGGGATCATACCGTGGTAACGGATGAAGGAAAAGTGGTCTTTACAGCAGCCGATACGGGTTACAAGGAAGCGGTTAAATACATTCATGAACTGGTTCAGGAAGGTCTCGTGGATGTGGAATCGTATCAACAGGATTGGAACACGTATCTTGCGAAAGGCAAGGATAACAAGTACGGCATGTACTTCACTTGGGATAAGGCCAACATTACAGGCATGAATGATACGTATGATGTTCTTCCTCCGGTTGCTGGACCTAGCGGAGAGGTCAATGTCACAAGAACGAATGGCATCGGTCTTGATCGTGGTCGCATGGTCATTACCAGCAGCAATAAAAACCTGGAATCCACAGCGAAGTGGGTTGACCAATTGTACGATCCACTCCAATCTGTACAGAACAACTGGGGTACCTATGGAGATGAGAGTCAGCAAAATATTTTTGAATTCGATGAAGCCAAAGGGATGCTGAAGCATCTTCCACTGGAAGGCTCTGCACCTGTGGAACTTAGACAAAAGACCAGTATCGCGGGACCGCTGGCCATTCTCGACAGTTACTATGATAAATACACAACCAAACCGGAAGATGCAGCTTGGCGCATGGAACTTCTTGATAAGGTTATGGTTCCGCATATGAAAGCGAAGAACGTGTATCCAAGTGTGTTCTTCTCTATTGATGAACTGGATCGATTGTCCACGATTGAGACGGATCTATTCGCCTACGTGCTGCGTCTGCGTACGGAATGGTATCAGAACGGGAAAGTCGATCAGGAATGGGATGCTTATCTGAAAGAGCTGGATCGTCTTGGGTTGCAAGAATGGCTTCAGATTAAACAAGCGGGATATGACCGTAATACTAAATAAGATAAATGAGGGAGAGAACATCATGTCAACCATACTTAATCAGGATCACAGAGGCGTCTATCATTTTACACCAAAAGAAAATTGGATCAACGATCCAAATGGCATGGTATTTTTCAAAGGTGAGTATCACTTGTTCTATCAGCATCACCCACATGGAACCACATGGGGGCCTATGCATTGGGGCCATGCAGTGAGCAGGGACCTGATCTCCTGGGAGGAGCTTCCGATAGCTTTACTCCCCGATGAGAATGGCACTATATTCTCCGGAAGCGCCATAGTGGATTGGAATAATACGACCGGATTCTTTGAGGATGAGCCAGGATTGGTTGCTATTTTCACCCACCATCTTGAAGTTAAAGACCAGGATGCCATACAAACCCAGAGTCTCGCGTATAGCAAAGACAACGGCAGAACTTGGACTAAATACGAGGGTAATCCGGTATTAAAGCATGATTCCTTTGTCGATTTCCGTGATCCGAAAGTGTTCTGGCATGAGCAGACCAAGGAATGGGTTATGGTTATCGCTTGTGGTCAAACGGTATGTCTGTATCATTCTCCCAATCTGAAGGATTGGACGCTAGGTAGTGAATTCGGCGCCGGGATTGGTTCACACGATGGCGTGTGGGAATGCCCCGACCTGTTCCCACTTGCAGTGGATGGAGATTCAGGGCAGGAGAAATGGGTGATGCTCGTTAGCATCGGTGCAGATCCTGCTTTTATTGAAGGCTCCAGAACACAATATTTTACCGGAGATTTTGATGGAACTACATTTGTCCCAGACGAGGCATCCCATACGGTTCGCTGGATTGATTATGGTCGGGATAACTATGCGGGCGTTAGTTGGTCTGACGTTCCTGAGGAAGATGGAAGACGCCTCATTATCGGCTGGATGAGCAACTGGATGTATGCCAACCAGACGCCAACCAATAATTACCGTGGAGCAATGACCATTGCACGAGAGTTAACACTGGAGACAAGAGCCGGAGAAGTTGTACTGATTCAACGTCCTGCGCGTGAACTTGAGCAAGGCCGTACGCCGATATTGTCCCTACAGGATGCATCGATTCAGCAAGTGAGCGAGCAGTTGAACGCTTTGCAACTAGTGAACTATGAGATCCATGCAGAGTGGACTCCGAATCAGTCGTTCCATTTTGCACTAAGAAGCGGTGCAGATCAGGAAACGGTCGTTGGCGTAGACGCCAACCGAGGAGAAGTGTATATCGATCGTAGTAGATCGGGCATCATCGATTTTCATGAACATTTCCTGGGCCGCCATACAGCTGAGTTAAAAGAGGTGAATGGAAATCAAAGTTTGCGTATCTTTGTAGATCATTCATCTGTGGAGGTATTTGCAAATGATGGTCAGGCCGTTATTACGGATCTGATCTATCCGGATGTGGATTCCATAGGCATCTCTGTTCATGCTGAAAATAGCGATCTTTCATTCTCTTCACTTCATATCTATGAGATATCGCCGACCAAAGCTACAGGTCAATTGTAATGAAGGGAAGGAGTGCAGAACGATGCGTATTGGAGCCATAGAAGCAGGCGGAACGAAGTTTGTATGTGGTGTAGGGAATGAGCATGGACAGATTGAAGATCGGATCAGCTTTTCAACAGAACATCCGGAGACAACGCTTGCCAAGGTGATCGACTATTTCAGGGATAAAGATGTGGAAGCGATGGGTATCGGCTCCTTTGGTCCGATTGATCTGCAACCGGATAGTCCCACCTATGGCTATATTACAACCACACCTAAGCCTGGGTGGGGAAACTGTGATGTGGTTGGAACTTTGAAGCATGAATTTCCGGTTCCTATTGGATGGGATACGGATGTGAATGCTGCCGCGCTCGGTGAAGTGACGTGGGGAGCGGCGCAAGGACTGGAGAACTGTGTATATTACACGATTGGCACAGGCGTTGGTGTTGGACTCGTGGCAGGGGGCCAAAGAGTACACGGCTTGTTACATCCCGAGGGTGGACATATTCGCACAAGACGCCATCCAGACGACCACTTTGCCGGGTTATGTCCGTATCATGGCGATTGCCTGGAGGGGATGGCTGCAGGACCAGCTGTTGAAGCACGTTGGCAAATCCCTGGCAGTGAACTGCCGGCAGATCATCCTGCGTGGGAGATCGAATCCTTTTACATTGCGGAGTCAATTACAACTACTATCTTGCTTCATTCGCCACAGAAGATCATCTTGGGCGGTGGTGTGATGCAGCAAGATCATCTGTTTCCTATGATCCGGAAGCAGGTAGTGCGGAATCTCAATGGTTATGTGAATGCAGCTCCGATCACGCAACATATCGACCAGTACATTGTGAAGCCCGGATTGGGCCAGCATGCAGGCTTGTGTGGTGCGCTAGCATTGGGTCTGGAAGCATTGCAGCATGCTGCACAAGCTTCACATGCTTCGTAGTTGTCTGAAATAATCTAAATCCCAGAAGGGACGGTTGCGGTTCGCTTATTTAGTTAAGCTTGACTGTACTGTCCTTTTTGGGATTTTTTATTTCTTTGAGGAGTTAATTATGTTTGAAAAATATAGTGCGTTCTAAAATCCGATGTTGCTCAAGTGAGCTGCCAAAGGTATGATTTTTAGTGTCTATCCCTACCGTGCGATAAGGAATTCAAAATTTAACGTGTCTCCAATGGAAAGGAATTCAACGAATGAACCCAATAACAATGCGTCAAGCTGTACAGGCAGACCAAGAGCAACTGGCTGATTTGCGAGCGTTGGTACTATACGATGATTTAACCAGGCTGGGAAGGTACGATGATGTGAAAGTGCGTGAACGTTTCCGCAATACATTCGATCCTGCTCACACACGTATTATTGAAGTGGAGGGTTCAATGGTAGGTTGTGTAGCGTTGAAGCCCAAGTCTGAGGCATATCTATTGGAACATTTCTACATACATCCCGATTATCAGGGCCAGAGAATAGGAACTCAGGTACTGAACATGCTGCTGGAACAGGATGAAGTTCAGGGGAAACAGGTTATTTTAAATGTTTTGCAGGGAAGTCCCGCTCGGCGATTGTATGAACGATTTGGATTTGTGTTGGATAGTGAAGACGAGGTCGATGTGTTTATGTCGGTCCAAGTGCCGGAATAGTATGATTACCATACGTAGTAGACCCATTCATTTAATTCTTGAATGGGTCTATTGAACTTTTCTATTATACTTTCCGTTGGTCGTACCCTAATATGGATAATAACCTACTTTTTATATAGGAATTATATAGTATGGAGAATGCCAAGATGCCACAATGGAAACGAAATCTGTATATTCTGTGGTTCGGTCTGTTTTTCAATCATATGGCGTACTCGCTGTCCGTTCCGTTCTTTCCTATATTCCTGCAAAATGATCTCGGTATCCAGAGTGGCCTGGAAGCTTGGTCCGGGATTTCGATCTCGATTAGCTTTCTGATCAGTGGATTATGTGCACCCTTCTGGGGATCACTGGCTGATAAATATGGCAGTAAACTGATGTTGGTCCGTTCAGGAGTTGGGCTAGGCATTGCACATCTGGCTAACTTCTTTGTTTACGATCCGTATACGTTTATCGCGGTGAGGGTCTTTCAGGGACTCATGGCTGGTTTTCATCCCGCCTCAATTACACTGATTGGCACCAATACACCGGAGAAACATGTGGGTTATGCACTTGGCGTGATCTCCACGGCCAGCGCTGCGGGTGGGATTCTTGGCCCTCTTGCCGGTGGTGTGCTGAGTCACTGGATCGGACTGCGGGGATGTTTCATTGCATCGGCTGTGATTACATTACTCGCGGCTCTGATGGTCCTCGGTGTTAAGGAGTCACGACAAGCTCGTACGATCGTTCCAACGAAGATCATAGGGGATTTGAAAAGAGCGGCTTCCACGCCCGGCTTGTTGCGAATCTACGGTTTGATTCTGCTAGTCTCGACCTCCGTACTTATCATCGAGCCGGTGCTGACGCTCTATGTGGTCCAGATTGGCGGAGATATCGGCAGTGCAACACTTAGTGCAGGTATTGTCTTCTCGGCGATTGGTGTGGCAACCGTCATTATGGGGCCGCGCTGGGGCAAGATTGGTGGGAGGATCGGGTACGAGAAAACATTGTTTATCGGTCTTCTCGGCGGCGGAATTGGTAGTCTGCTGCAAATGACAGCAAATAATCTGATTTATTTTGGTAGCCTGCGATTTGTCTATGGTCTGTTCTTTGCCGCGGTCTATCCGGCGCTTAATGCGCTCATCATCAAATATGCTGATCACGACTTTCGGGGGAGGGCTGTCAGTCTGAGTCAGACGGCGAGTCAGTTCGGTATCGTGCTTGGGCCGTTAATCGGTGGTTTTCTCGGTGGATGGATCGGCATTCCCTTTATTTTTCTATTTACAGGGATTGTATTGCTTGGAGCGGCTTGGGCAGTCAGGGTTAGTGATGTGAAACAGGCGGGTAAACCTGGATTAGGCATGGCAGCAGCAGAAGCTGGCGGAAACAGCATAAAGAAATGATGGAACGACTCTCAGAGATAAAAGGATACTCGAATTGAATGGTCATTATCACAACATAGGGAGGAATATATATGTCGCAACGACAATTGAAATTGGGAGCTAATCTGAACGGAGTGGGGAACAGCATTTCCTTTTGGCGTCACCCGGATATTCCCATTAACGCGAGCGTTAGTCTGGAATTCTACAAGAAGCAGGTACGTATCGCGGAAAAAGGGAAATTCGATCTGCTCTTTATTGCAGATGGTCTCTTTATCAACGAGAAGTCCAATCCTCATTTTCTCAATCGTTTCGAACCTCTGACGCTTCTATCCGCACTCGCTGGGGCAACTTCCCACATTGGGTTGGTTGCTACATTGTCTACTTCCTATAGTGAACCCTTCACGGTTGCGCGGCAGTTTGCCTCACTGGATCAATTAAGCGATGGGAGAGCCGGATGGAATGTGGTCACTTCACCTCTGGAAGGATCGGCACTGAACTTTGGCAAAGGCGAACATCCCAACCATGCGCTGCGCTACGAAATTGCGGAAGAACATCTGAATGTGGTCAAAGGCCTGTGGGATTCCTGGGAGGACGATGCCTTTGTCGGAGACAAGGAGCAGGGCGTATTCTTCGATCCTGCCAAGCTACATACGCTGAATCACAAGGGAACGCACTTCTCGGTACAGGGTCCACTTAATGTGGGGCGTTCGAAGCAGGGTCATCCGGTGATTTTCCAGGCGGGCTCATCCGAATCTGGGAAAGATCTGGCTGCCCGATCGGCGGATGCCGTATACACAGGACATGAGACGCTGGAGGAAGCAAGGGAGTTCTACCGGGATGTGAAGACAAGAGCGGTGGCGTATGGACGTCAGGCAGCGGATATCCTGATCTTCCCTGGCATCGGTCCCATTGTGGGTAGAACAGCGGAAGAGGCTGAGCAGAAATATCAGGAAATTGCCGAACTGGTGAGTATTGATCACGCACTGAATTATCTGGGACGTTACTTCGACCATTACGACTTCTCCCAGTTCCCGCTGGACGAACCTTTCCCCGAGATTGGGGAGATCGGCAGCAACAGCTTCCGTAGTACAACAGACAAGATCAAGCAGCAGGCACGAGAACAGGGGCTGACCCTGCGCCAAGTGGCATTGCTGGCATCTACCCCACGCACATCGTTCATTGGTACACCGGATCAGATCGCAGATCAGATTCAGGAATGGTTTGAAGGCGAAGCGGCAGACGGATTCAATGTTCGTACCGTGGTGCCCAATGGCTTGGAAGATTTCGTGGAGCTAGTTGTTCCAGTTCTGCAAGAACGAGGGCTGTTCCGTACGGAGTATGAACATGAGACGCTAAGGGAGAATCTGGGTCTTGAGATTCCGCGTAATCAATATACGTTAGAGCGTGTGAGATAGAGAAGTTAGAGTGGTAATGACGTTAAATTAACGTTGTTGCCACTCTTTTTTTATGGTTTCTTTTTCGGAGAGTACTGTTATTATAAAATGATAAAGAATACGATAAACAATCTGCAATTCCAGACGAGTCACAGGAGGAGATTGGGATGATTAGAGGGTTAACAAATGCGGGATTGGGAAACATCGAGTCAGATGCACAATATATCACAGATGCGGCCAAGCACGGATTCGGATCTGTAGATTTGAATCCGCTCTCATTGATTCAAACGTATGGCAAGGAACAGGCACAACATCTGCTAGAGAGTAATCAGGTGATCATCGGTTCATCGGGTCTGACGGTGGAGTGGCGGACGACAGATGAACAATTTCGTGAGGGATTGCAATCGTTGGTCGCTATGGCAGAAGCTTCTGCTTCGCTGGACTGTTACAGCTGCTGCACGTATATTTTACCCTCAACGGATCAACAGGCAGCGCAATTTATGGCAGCGGCTACGAAACGCTTGAGACTCTGCGCAGATATCTTGGACGCTTACGGAATTAAGCTAGGGCTGGAGTTTGTTGGCTGCCATCACTTGCGGACGCAATGGAAGAATCCGTTTATCTGGCGTGTGGAGGATACCCTGGACTGGATAGAAACGATCCATGCGCCCAATGTTGGCCTGCTCGTAGATTCCTATCACTGGCATACGAATGGTCTACCGATGGAGGATCTGTTGAAGCTGAAGAAAGAGCAGATTGTTCATGTTCATATCAATGATGCCTATGACCTGCCGGTGGAAGAATTATTGGATTATGAGCGTTTGTATCCCGGCGAAGGGGTTATTGATCTGGGTGGATTTCTGAGAAATCTGCAGGCGATTGGCTACAATGGTGTGGTGGCTCAGGAAGTACTGGCCCCGGCATCTAATCTTGGTACGAATGAACTATTTTCCAAGTCGAAGGCTGGGTTTGATCAGGTGTTTGCCACAGTATAATGTGTGAGAAAACATATAATGACCGCAAAGGCCCATACATTGTGTATGGGTCATTTTGTTGTGTTTAATCATATGAATGTGTTGATATGAAAACATTGACAATTCGTTAACAAATCCAAGATTTCCCGTTTACAATTCGCTCCTATAATTACAAACGTGATAGGTCATTTTTACTATGAACGTGGAAGCTAAGGGGGATGAGGCGGACAAGCTCTCATATTGATGATACATGCAAAATACCAGACAACAGGGCACGGCATACAAGGCAAATTATATGGAGAAAAGAAGGGTGACCAAAGCCAATGTCAATGAAAAAGGTGTTAGTAGTGTCCATGGTAGCCACAGTGTTAACAACTTCTGTGGTCAGTGCAGTATCAGCTGCTCCTGCAGTGAAACCTGCAGCTAGTACAGCTCAGGTGCAAAACTCCACGCTTACAATAAACGGAAACAGCGTCGTCGTTCGTTCCATCGTGAAGAATGGTGAGACCCTTGTGTCGCTCCGTGATGTGATCAAGGCTATTGGCGCGCAAGCGGAAGTACAACGTGGAACGACGGTGATTAAGTTAAATGGTCACACGGTGACACTCCAGAACAATGCGAAACAACTTCTGGTGGATGGCAACAAAGTGAATTTGAATCAACCGGTTACGATCATTGGAGGTACAAGCTACGTTGCGCTCCGACCATTGGTATCCAGTGTTGGCGGCACAATCGTCAAGAGAAGCGGAGCGCTGGAGGTTAGCACGGTAGCATTGTTCGAAGGTGCGGAAAATCCCCGTTTTGCCGGAACAGACAAGCTGATCGTTTCCAAAAGTGATGACAGTGGCCGAACCGATTATCTCGTGAATACCACGAGTGGTAAATACGATCTGTTGTTAACGACAGATGGCGGATCGGATCTTATCGTTTCCCCGAGTGGCAATCAAGCGGCGTATACGAATGCGGATGGAGCCGTCTACGTTATTGATCTGAAGACAAAGGCTTCGAAATTGATTACCAGTGACACAAGCATCAAACCGGAACTGGTATGGTCTGCGGACGGAAGCGCGATTTATTTCCTGCAAGGAGATAAAGGGTCGGTCATTGCGAGTCTGAATCTGGCAGATGGAACAATTAAGAAACTGGTTGAAGATAAGGTGGATTACAAAGAAAACCTGAATGTGTCTGCGGACGGCAAAAGATTCATCTACACGGTAACGACACTGGGTAAGGTTACCTCTGATGCAACCAATGTAGATGAAGACAACGTGTCTATCGACTTTTCAGCCAATCAACAGCAATTATTTTCGTATAACAACGGAATATCAAAACCTGAAGCGACGCAGTTAACGACTTCAACTGATGACAAAGTGTTTGTATGGTCCGTTGACGGGCAGAAAGCCTACTACGTAAGTGTACCGTCCGAGGACGGCAATGCTTCGCTGCAATCTGTGGATTCATCCCAGGAGGCAACAACGGTGTATGGCGTTCACGATGTAGAGCAAGCGATTCTGTCGGGTGGCGTCTTGTACGTACTGGCTGCGCAAGATGACAGCAATAGCGTCATTATTTCCGTTGACACGGTGACAGGAAAACAAACCAAACTGTATACCGTATCTTCCGATGTATCCTCCATTACCGTTGCCGGATCACAATTGGCTGTAATTGAGAATGGCCAAGTTCTGGTACAAGCGGGTGGCAGCTGGAGAGCCGTTACGAAGTGATTTTTTTGATCCAAGAGTGATAAGCACGTAATCATAATTAACTATTTTATAATTCGAGAGGAGTTTATAAAAATGAAAAAATGGATCAAACCCTTCACGGCAATGCTTATGGCTGTATCCCTAATTGGTGGACTTGGAGGAGCAACGACGGTATCCGCTGCCAAGAGCACAGAGAAAGGTAAGATTGTCATCAACGGTTCCTCGGCATTGCTTCCACTGACTCTTCAGGCTGCAAGTGAATTCAAGAAAGATAATCCAAAAGTCAAAATCTCGGCTTCCGCCGCAGGTTCAATCACAGGTCCTCAATCCGTACGTAAAGGCATTGCCGACATCGGTGCTGTGGACTGGGACGCATCCAAGGATGTACCTGGCTTCAAGAAATTCGATGGAATGGTTGCTAATCCAGTAGCAGTGACAGTATTCACGGCTGTTGTTAACACAAATGTGGGTGTAAGCAGTCTGACCACGAAACAATTGCAGGACATCTTCTCTGGTAAAGTGACCAACTGGAAAGACGTCGGCGGTGCTAATGCCAACATCGTTGTTGTTAACCGTAAGTTCGGTTCCGGTACACGGGTCAACTTCCAGCAAAAAGCGCTCGACGGTAAGGATTTCATGAGCAAAGGTGATAACTACAAAGAAGTTGGCTCCAGCGGTGATATGAAAACTACCATCGAAACGACACCGAATGCGATCGGTTATATTGACCTTCCTTATGTAACTAACAAAATGAAGGCAGTATCCATCAATGGCGTGGCACCTACAGAGAAAAACGTTCTGAACAAAACGTACAAAGTCTGGGGTATCGGATATTACATGACTAAAGGTCAACCTACCGGTGCAACCAAAGCGTTCATTGAGTACATCCAAAGCAGCAAGTTCCAGAACGGTTCCCTGAAAAAGCTGAAATTCATTCCGCTTGCGGCTGTAAAATAACGGAGCATCAAACGTTCGTCATTCTCACATTTCATAAGAAAAGGGATAGCCAGCTTCTGCGCATGGTCGCAAGCTGGCTTCTCTATGTGAAAGGAAGAGCACTTCATGATCGATTTGAATCCATCCCCGAACAGCCCCACCCCCAGTGAACTTGGCACGAGCCTTGGTAAGGCCGCTGATTCGGGCACGCGGTTTAACCGTAAGGCGCGTCTAAGGTGGTCCAATAACCTGTTTCGTATGGTGTGCATCGGCAGTACGATCTTTGTATGTTTGGTTCTCTTATGTATCTTAATTCTCATGCTTCGTACGGGCGTTCTTACTTTTGCAGATGTGTCGCTGCGTGAATTCTTTTTCTCCACCAACTGGGACCCGGAAAATGAACACTATGGTGCACTGACCTTTATCCTCGGAACACTGGCTCTTACAGGTCTCACCATGTTGTTTGCCATTCCACTCTCTGTCATCATTGCTGTATTTCTGGCTGAAATGACGCCCAAGTGGCTTCGCCATATTCTGCGGCCCGTATTGGATCTGCTGGTGGGTATTCCCTCTGTAGTGTACGGTTTCCTGGGACTGACGATCCTCATCCCCTGGCTAAGGGATATTAGCGGACGTGATCTGGCTGATGGGTTACTCGCTGCGTCGATTGTATTGACCATTATGGTACTTCCCACGATTAGCCGGATCAGTGATGATGCCATATCTGCTGTGCCGAACAAATACCGTGATGCTGCCTATGCGCTCGGTACGAACCGATTCCAGACCGTGACTCGTGTCGTCTTACCTGCTGCAAAAGGCGGAATCATGTACGCGGTCATTCTTGGAATGACTCGTGCGATCGGTGAGACGATGGCGGTGGTGATGGTCATCGGTAATACCGCGCAGCTCGCGAATAGTCTGTTCACCCCAACAGCCGTGCTGACCAGTAATATCGTTATGCAGATCTCTAGCGTCGAATTCGACTCCACCTGGAATCATGCTCTGTACATGATGGGCTTTATCCTGCTCGCGATTTCGATCCTGATGATCGTTATTGTAAGACTGCTTCAGAAGAGAGGGGACCGAAACGTATGAGTGTGAAGAAGCAGGCGAACGCTGCCGTCCCGTCTTATTCTTTTGGCAAACGGAGAAGTTCCTCGATGGTGATGGATCGACTCTTTACAGGCATGGTATGGGGTGTCGGTATTGTCGTCATTTTATTTATCGTTGGACTGTTATTTTTGCTACTGAACAAAGGATTGCCTCTGCTAAGCTGGGATTTTCTCTATGGTGTTCCTAGTGAGATTGAAGAAGGGGGAGGGATCGGCCCGGCGCTGTTCAACTCGTTCTATGTGTTGATTCTGTCCCTGCTCATCTCCATCCCTATTGGTATGGCGGCAGGCATATATCTCGCAGAGTTTGCACCAAACAATAAGCTGATCGAGACCGTTCGTATTTGCGTGGAGGGATTGTCCTCTGTGCCATCCATCATCTTCGGATTGTTCGGAATTGCCCTGTTTGTGGAGTTTTTCGAAATAGGTCTTACCATTCTGGGAGCAGCCGTCAGTCTTGCTTTCCTGAACCTGCCTGTGCTTACCAGAGTAACAGAGGAATCCGTCAGGGCGGTTCCGGTGGAGCTTCGCAATGGATCATTCGCGCTGGGCTCAACGCATCTCCAGACGATCCGCCAAGTGTTGTTGCCGGTGGCTATCAACGGGATCATGACAGGCATTTGCCTGACGGCAGGCCGGGCATTCGGTGAGAGTGCTGTCATTATTCTAACCGCTGGGGTGTCTACATCCGGGGAGATGTGGGACTTTAATTTGCTATCGCCGGGAGGAACCCTTGCTGTACATCTCTGGTACATTCAATCGGAAGCGATTGTGCCGGATGCCGAGGAAATTGCGCAGAAAACCACAGCTGTGCTGATCTTTGTGGCGTTGCTCATTAATGTTTTGTTCCGTGTACCCCTGTGGCTGAATGCACGTAAAAATCAAGCGTGATGAAGAGAGGATACCTTAACTCTGTATCGTCTAGGAATAACGCTAACTGTTTAAGCTGAATCCGCAAATCATTCCATTTCAACCCGGGAGGGCACCTTGTGCAACCTATTATTGAGATCAACAAATTGAATTTGTATTATGGTCCGTTTCAAGCGCTGAAGGATGTTTCCATTGAAATTCCGGAGCGGGCAATCACTGCGTTTATCGGACCATCGGGTTGTGGTAAATCGACCCTGCTGCGTACGCTGAACCGGATGAATGACCGGATTCCCGGCACACGGATTGAAGGTAAAGTGGCCGTAGGGGGAACCGACATTTACAGTGGTGAAGTTCATGTGGAAACCCTTCGCAAGAAGATCGGCATGGTCTTTCAGCAACCGAATCCTTTTCCAAAATCCATCTATGACAATGTAGCCTTCGGCCCCAAACAGCACGGTATCCATGGTAAGAAGAAGTTGGATGAGATTGTGGAGCAGAGTCTGCGTTCTGCAGTCTTGTGGGATGAGGTAAAAGACAATCTGAAGCGCTCCGCGTTAAGCCTGTCTGGAGGTCAGCAACAACGCCTCTGTATCGCACGTGCGCTGGCAGTGGAGCCGGATATTCTGTTGATGGATGAGGCGACTGCCTCGCTTGATCCCGTCTCCACCTTCAAGATTGAGGAGCTGACGCACGAATTGAAGGAACGTTATACCATTGTGATGGTCACGCATAACATGCAGCAAGCCGCTCGCGTATCTCAGCAGACGGTGTTTTTCCTGAACGGCGAAGTCGTGGAATATTCCGCTACCCAGAGCATGTTCGCCGAGCCTGTTGATGTGCGTACGCAGGATTATATTAGTGGTAGATTTGGTTAAGAAAAAGTGAGTTGATCCTGGAACCATGCGAGCCTTTCAGAGATGATCTGAAAGGCTTTTATGATGTTACAGTTTCCAGGGAAGCTACGAGCGCTTGTAGCGAAAGAGACTTTATCATGTAATGTATTAAAGCTTAGTTGTTATGATATTAAGAAGGTAAATTACACCAGATGTCGAATGAAGTAGTACTACATCAAAGGAGTGATTAACACATGCAATATGATTCCGATATACTAACAATAGAAGAAGTGTTTGAATATGAGAGTGATGAGGTTCGGAGTGTACTAAATGCTGTTGAATATTCAATCAGAGTAGGAGATAATTTTTTCATCATTACCCCTTATAATGATGAAACGTATGTCGTAGAGGCAATCGAAGAACAATATGATAGTTGGACTATAATTTATAATGGAGGAAGAAGAGTAGCAATAAAGGATATATTTCCTTTATTTTCAGTTGGTTCTTTAATTAGTATGTTATCACTTGATAATGAGTTTAATCTCCGGACTGCTGGAGCTAAGTGGATTGTGAGTTTCGATCATTACCATGAGTATGCGTCAGAAGAAAATGAACTTCTTGTTACGTTTTTGTGGTATGTTCTTAAGGATGTATGTGTACGAGGGCTCATTAGTCGTAGTTAAGAAAAAATTAACTAAGTTATGTCTCATCCATATTCTGGAAATAATATTGATATAGAATTGAAGTCAGGATAATATTTTATAAATTATAAATTTCAGTAATCTATGTATGTGTTTATTGTACATACGTTTATTTGATTAACAGGCCCCAACCTGCAATCTACTATTATGCAAATAAAAAACTGATATCCTTTTAAAATGTACCCTATAAGATGGACACTTTGAAAAAAGCCCATCTTATAGGGTACTTTGTTTATAATGAAAAAAAACGATGTTGGAGCGGAAATGTTATGACGAAAAGATTACTGACGAAGAAAGAACAAGAACAACTAAAACGGAATCCAAATGTGATCGCTGTTAGTGAAAAGGCGATTACGTATACCGATGAATTTAAGCGCCATTTCATTGCACAAAATGAACAGGGTAAACTGCCACGAGACATTTTTGAAGAAGCGGGCTTAGATGTTGAATGTATTGGTTTAGAGCGTGTCCGTTCTTCTGGAAAACGTTGGCGTGCTTCGTATCGTGAAGCGGGTGTAGAAGGCTTACAGGATACACGTAAAACGAATTCAGGTCGCCCTTCGGAACGTGAATTAACATTAGAACAAAAGATTGAACGATTAGAAGCAAAAAATCAATTGTTACGAGCGGAAAATGAACTGCTAAAAAAGCTCGATCTACTCGAAAGGCAGATGTTGAAAAAGAAATAAAAGTGGCTGTAGAGCTGAAGTTTGAACTCATTTATCGGACGATCAGAACGTATAAATTGAAGCGGTTGGTCAGCTATCTATGCGATATTATGGAAGTATCACGTTCGGGTTATTACAATTACTTCACTGAAAAATCAGCGCAAAAGCGTATAGCTGAAGCCGAAGCAGATGAGATGGTAAAGGAAATGATTTTAAAGGCCTATCGATTCCGTGGACGTAAAAAAGGAGCACGCCAAATTAAAATGACATTAGAAAATCAGTACAAGATGACGTACAACTTGAAGCGGATTCGTCGGATCATGAAGAAATTTGAAATCATCTGTCCCATTCGAAAGGCTAATCCAGCCCGTAGAATGGCAAAAGCAACGAAAGAACATCGCACATGTCCAAACGAATTACAGCGCAATTTTAAGCCAGGCGAGGCGGGAAAGGTGTTATTAACCGACATCACCTATTTAACGTACAAAGGCAACCAGCGAGCTTATTTATCAACCATGAAAGACGCACAGACGAATGAGATTTTAGCGTATGAAGTGTCTTCTTCGTTACGCATAGACATTGCGCTGAACACGCTTCATCAATTGAAGAAACACCGACATATCACAAAAGATGCGTTAATCCATTCCGATCAAGGCTTTCATTATACGAACCCACAATTCCAATCCGTAGTGAAAAAAATGGGGTTAACTCAATCCATGTCACGACGAGGAAACTGTTGGGATAACGCTCCCCAAGAATCATTCTTTGGGCATTTTAAGGATGAAACGAATATCAAAGAATGCGAAACATTAGAAGAAGTAAAACGAGAAATTAAGAGTTATATGACGTACTATAATCATTATCGAGGGCAATGGAATTTGAAAAAGCTGCCGCCTGTAAAATACAGACAGCAGCTTCAACAAGTTGCCTAGTTTTTTTTCAAAATGTCCTTTACAAAGGGTACACTTTATTTTGGGGTATCAGTTTTTTTGGAATTAAGACTATCTCATCTTGGGTGATATGTAAGACGTTCCCTTGCTCTATTCACGAAACGAAAGGGCAAGTTACTGTGATAGAATGAGTTAGGTTTGAGTGATGAAACAGTGGGGGATTAGAAAATGAACAAAACGGAGCGGCAGCTTGCGATTACGCTTGAATTGCAGCGAAGAAAGATGCTACGAGCAGAAGATTTAGCTGCTCAATTGGAGACAAGTGTACGTACGATATATCGAGATATTCAGGCATTAAGCGAAGCTGGCGTTCCAATCATGGGAGCTCCGGGTCATGGGTATTCCCTCATGGAAGGATATTTTCTGCCCCCGGTAAGCTTCACCGCAGAAGAAGCCGTATCCCTGCTCATGGGAGCTGATTTTATCGAACAGAGATTGGATACAGAATACGCGATGGAGGCTAAGTCGGCTCAACGCAAAATTGAAGCGATTTTACCTGATTCTGTTCGTAACGAATCCATACGTGTTCGGGAAACGATGCGACTGCTTCATACGGTTGAACCTTTAACCCGAGCGCGGGTGAAAACATACCTTAACCAGATTCGTAACGCCATTTTGGATCAACGTAAAATCAGCTTTATGTACCTGAAAAAAATGCCAGGAACGGATGGCAATCGGTATAACATGCGTGAAGTTTCACCCTATGGACTCTCACTGGTTCAGGAGAATTGGGTGTTAATTGCACGTTGTGATATGCGACAAGACATTCGTCATTTTCGTTTGTCACGCATGACTGAACTTTCCGTGCTGGAGGATCAGTACCTTATGCCACCGGATTTTGATCTAAACAGTTATCGACCTCCTGACGACCGTAACGAACAAGTATTAATCAGGGCTAAACCTGAAATTGCTGACAAAATTATGGAGGCCCTTCATTTTTATATGGATGCATTTGAGGAGCAAGAGGAATTTGTGATTTTTCATTTTCGTGTGCGCTATCCGGAGGAAATCTTGCATTATTTACTTGGCTGGGGTGGAGATATCGAGGTCTTGGAGCCGGAGTCTTTACGCTTCCGAATGAAGGAAGTAGCCAAAAACATCTTAAAACACTACTGACATACACCTGTCAGTAGTGTTTTTTTATACTTTGATATATCACAGATAAATGGAGTTGATTGAAGGATGAGAAGTACAACGGAAGTATTGAAATCATTGGAAACGGCAGTAGAACGATATTTGGCAGAACTGAACAAATTGGATATGGGTAGCTTACTTAAAAAACAAAGTGAAGAGGAATGGTCCATTGGACAGATGTATGTACATTTGATTCAATCAGCGCTTTTCTTGCATCTGCATAATATTGAGCAGTGTTTGAGCAGCGAGGATTCGACGTTAAACTCGGGTGAGGAAAAAACTGAACTGGGTAGGCAAGTGTTTGAATTAGGACAATTCCCTCCCGTTCCCGTTAAAGTACCCGCTTCCCCGCAGTACACCCCGCAACCACCTGAGAGCATGGAGTCCTTGATCGACGGGCTTTACATGGTCGTGGAACGGATGAGAAGTACAGAACCCCTTTTATACCAAGCATCGGTAAACAACAAAATACGTCATCCAAGGCTTGGCGCTCTAAACGCTCAGGAGTGGTTTTTGTTGATAGAGATGCACTACAGACATCATTTTTTACAATTGGATCGATTGATATCGAATCTGGAAATGTAAACGAGAGAAGGGAATGAGATGTATCCATGAAACCAAATCAGGACAGCAGATATTGGATTGGTGTTGTATCTGCTTCTCATGTAAATGTAGCCGTAGAGGGAGGGTTTGCGCAGTTGTGCCATGGCAAGTCAGCACTGTTGCGACAGATGTCCGCGGGTGACTGGCTGATATACTATTCCCCACGTACAGACATATCAACAGGGAAGCCACTTCAGGCTTTTACCGCTATTGGTCAAATTAACGACGACAGGATATACCAATATCAGATGTCGGAATCCTTTGTACCCTTTCGCCGAGATCTCCGTTATCTTCCGTGTCGAGAAGTAAAGATCGCTACGTTGTTAGACCAGCTCACTTTTACACGCGGGAATCGTAATTGGGGGTTTCCATTTCGTAAAGGCCACTTTGAAATTGGGGCTGAAGACTTTATGATGATCGCTTCCGCGATGTTGGAAGATGAGACACAGTCACTACTGGATATTAGCTTAAGCCAGAAATGTTAACCAAACCAAAAGGCCCATAGACAGACTATGGACCTTTTGGATTTATGGATAATCATATCCTCCACCGTTGATATTACATTTGCGAAGACGCTGGATGCCCAAGGAAATACCTTTAATCGCCCCGTATTTCTCAATAGCTTGAATCATATACACAGAACAGCTTGGTTCAAAACGACATTTGTTCCTCACTTCAATGGGGGCAAAACGTTGATAAATTCTAATACTCCATATCAGGATTGCTCTAACACGTCGTAGAACGATGAAAAACATACTTGCTATGAAAACAATCTGGGCGCTCAGCAAAGCATATACTGGAATGAATGGATTCAAGAGATAAAAACAGATCATAGAGATGATTAGCCCTGCGAATAATGCAAGTGTAACGTTAAGCAAAGACTTCAACCAATCGATTTCTGGAATAACATGAGTTCTTATATAGAAACTGCTTCGAGGGTCGTTTTCTTCATGATGTGTATGTAAGAGTCTAATAAGTTCTTCTTCGGATGGCATGTTATTATATATCAGTTCCTCAGATTCTGAGTTTCTCATGATTGTTGTACTATTATTAAATCTCTCTGTAGAAAATCAGCATATAATGATGCGTTGTAACAGGTTGCTGGAGACAACCGGGCTTCTCGGTGACGGCTAGCGACTCCATGGATTGATAGATCCATCCAGATTGTGCTTTGTGATTGATGATATCAGCAAATAAATTAACAGCAGCCTGAGTATCACCTCGGTTTACTTGAACATTTTTCGGACCTGGAACGACTGTGTACTCTCTCATTTAAATCTTCCTTTCGTATGTTGGAATTATAGCAATAGACATTCCATTATTTTACTATGGGTATGGTGAACTGTCGATTGAAACTTATTAGATGAGATGGGACTAAATTATAGGCCATCTAACAGGATGGTCTTTGTTGTTATTAAGGTTTAAATTCACTTGGAAAAGTCAATAAAAGCTCTGTAAGCAACGCTGTACAATCCACTGAAAACCAGTACAATTGAACCTATAAAACCATGAGATAAAGAGAGGTAGTTCTCCATGACGGATACAAGTGGGAATCGCAAAGTTGACGGTTATTTGAAGAAACTCAAAACGTGGAAGGAAGAGTCCACGAAGCTGAGAGAGATTATTCGGGATTTTGAACTGACAGAGGATATGAAGTGGATGCATCCTTGTTACATGCTGGATGGGAAAAACATCGTTTTAATCCATGGATTCAAAGAGTACGTAGCCATTCTATTTTTCAAAGGTGCTCTGCTTAAGGATACACACGGCCTCTTAATCCAGCAAACGGAGAATGTACAGGCAGAACGCCAGCTTCGCTTCACCAGTCTGGAGCAGATTGTGGAGCAGGAGGCTATGATCAAAGCCTATATCCAGCAAGCGATTGAAGTGGAACAAGCCGGATTGCAAGTGGAGATGAAAAAGACTGCCGAATATAGCGTTCCCGAGGAACTTCAACAGCAGTTCGATGAGAATCCTGCTTTCCGAGATGCATTTGAAGCACTCTCACCCGGACGGCAGCGGGCATATCTCTATTATTTTTCACAACCAAAGCAATCCAAAACAAAAGTGTCACGAATCGAGAAGTACATGCAGCCGATCCTGGAGGGCAAAGGATTGAATGATTAGTCTTAACAGGAGAGTGTCCCATATGATTCGAACTTACCAATACTACGCAATTTTTAATTTTGCTGAGGATGGAATTAATGTTACATTTCCTGATCTGCCTGGATGTATCACCTGTGGGGATTCAGTTGAAGAAGCATTATTGATGACGAAAGAAGCACTAGAATTATTTTTGGATGGAGAACCTGTTGAAGATATTCCGCCTTCTCAAAGAATAATGCCTCAATTATTGAACCCTAAAGATAAAGCGTATTTAATTGAAGCAAGTATTACGTATTATTGATGAATTCTATGTTTACATATCTGAATTCACCAAACTGAGTTTAGAACATCGTCAACTTCTTTGATTCTTGTGACAGATGGTGTTTGAATTAGATTTCCCTTGACCATGACCATAGAGATGTCTGACAAGGCCTCGATATGTTCCAGTGGATTTTGCTCCATGATAATCAGATCGGCATGTTTTCCGATATCCACCGTTCCTGTAACATCGTCAACACCGAGGATCTTCGCATTGGTTCGGGTCACCATGTCGATGACCTGTTTGTTGTTCAGGTTGGCCTGTCTCATGTAGTGGTCCATCTCTCTCCACATATCATAGTGAGTTACGTAAGGCATAGCGGCATCAGTACCTATACCGATGGTGATGTCGTTTTCGATCGCTTGCTTGACGCCTTTGAGCATGGAATCGTAGACGAGTCTGGAATTCTCTTTTACCGTTGCACTTACCTTCGTTACGCTGGTATTCAGTGAAGCGGATGGATAGGCAGCTTGCAGGGTGGGGATGAGTGCGGTGTAGCCATTCAGGGCATTGGGATTATTTTTGTACAAATGAATGATGTCGTCGTCCATCTCCGAACCGTGCTCAATGGTATCAACGCCACCTTGTAACGCCACTCGTACGCCTTCCGTGCTCTCCACATGAGCTGCCACCCGCAGGCCAATCTTATGCGCTTCATCGCAGATCGCCGCAACTTCGTCCACCGTCATCTGTAAACGGCCAGCTTCGCCCACCATTTTCGCATCCGTCACGCCACCCGTAACACAGATTTTGATCAGATCGACACCGTGTTTCACATTGATACGCACATTCTTTCTGCCTTCCCACGGAGAGTCACCAACCAGAGCGAGGAATGGAGCACCATGTCCGCCCGTGACACTTAGGAAAAACCCGGAGACAAGCAGATTAGGGCCGACAAAGTCGCCGTTATTAATCTCATCCCGCAGCTGGACGTCCGTGTAAAAGAATTCCCCCACACTGCGCATCGTTGTCACACCCGCATGGAGTGCGGTCAGCGCATTGCGTTTCATACGTTTTTTCAAAACGTTTCTGCCAAACTTGGTGTTCAATATCCGATCATAGGCAAACTGCAACATGCCTTCACTGACCGAGAGACTGAACGGTTTTCCATCTGCAAAGAGGTGTACGTGGGCATTGATCAGTCCAGGCATAATGTATTTTCCTGAGAGGTCGATGGTTGTGTAGTGACTTGGAATATTCAGATCATGATCTCGTCCAATATTCTGAATAAGTCCTTGTTCATTGACGAGAAGCGTCAGGTTTTTTTGCAGATTGCGGCTTGAGTCGCTGTGGATCAGATTGACGTTTTTCAATGCGTAATCGGTGTTCATGTTGTGTTCCTCCTTTGGATATAGGTGAAGCGAGTAGTTAAGGTAAAGAAGATAACTGTTTCAATAATGAATATAAAATTCATTTTTAGGTTAAAAAAATAGGCAGATCTATGATGAAGTTTTTTTCGCGTGCAAACCAAGTGAAGTTGATCTGATCTGCACGCTTTGTCTGCCCGGCATAAGTGATGAGATGGAGCGTTATTCGTTGAGACTCTTCATACCGTACAGTCTGTATACATACAACGCTTCGAATATTTGCTTCCGGCTGTCCTCACTCATATCTCGCTTCAATAGATCCAGATTCATGTCGATCACATTGTGTGCGAGGATGTTCAGCAAAATCAAGTTCTCCTCGGTACCAATCTCATACCGTTTATATTGGTTCTTCAGATAGGCCTTCTTGGTTTCGATCATCAGCTCAACAAGTTCATTCTTGGCGTTGGTGTAGATGGTGCCTTTATTCTTTTCGAAGATAATTACAATCTGATTCCGATATTTCCGTAATACGTCTACCTGTTCCTGCAACAGCGCCGACTTTCGCTCGCTATCCGTTTCCTCGAACAAGGTCTGGTTATCAAAGTGAATCGTCTCCACTAGCACATTTTTCAGATAATCCACCAGATCCGGCGGCACGACGGCGTAGAATAGTTCTTTCTTGTTCTTAAAATAAGTATAGATATTGCCCACAGAAATATTGATCTCATCCGCGATATCGCTCATCTTGGCATCCACATAGCCTTTTTCAAAAAAGACCTTGAGCGCCGCATATTCAATCTCTTTTCTGACTTCGTCTTTCTTGGCTTGCACCATCGTGAACGACTCCTTATTAGTGAATGGATGATTCGTTATTAGGTTAGAGTTTTTTTTGAGTTTGTCAATGTAAAGGGGATAGGGGAATATCACTGAGCTCATTATGATGTTGGAATTTTTTTGAAAAGATAGTGAATTATCTTTATTCACATATTCTTTTTGTGGTACTAAAAGGATGAACTGAAGAAGCTAGATAGAGAAAATATGTATTAAGCTAGTTCTACTGTTTCTTATGAGTTAGATGATTCAACAATATATAGCAAGGTTTTTTGACCTGAAATAAATGCAATAACTTCAGTTGTTTAGCAGAAATAAAGAGAAAAATGCTTTTTTGGGTTTTATGATTGAAAACTCAATATGAATCATTTATAATTCATTTTGGGGAAAAAAATATAATTTGTTTAATTTTTATTCATTATGAATGAATGGGGGTTCTTAAATGGATCAAAAATCTATTATTGGAATGCGTCTTAAGGAAATTAGAGAAAATAAAAAAATTGAAAAAGCAGAGGTAGTAGAAAAACTTAATATTAATTATAGCACTTACTCCAATTGGGAAGCAGGAAATAGGGAACCATCTGCTGAAATGCTTAGTAAGCTAGCGACATTTTATCGTGTCTCATTGGATTACCTATATGGAAGAGATTCCGAATTTGATATAGAGAATGATGAAGCAATAAAGTCAGGACCACTTGCCGAAGTTATTAACGATTTTAAAAAGAATTGGAATGAGCGAGATCGTTCTGTGAAAATAAAACTACCTTTGTATGAGAAACTTTTTGAGGAAGCGGGATATGATTCTAGTAGAGTTAGGTTTATATTGAATCGGCTGGTATCTAATCACTATCATAAATTAGAAGAAGAGCACCAGAGGGAATTGAGAAAATTGGAACAGGAGGAGGCTCTTGAAGATTACTATAATTTTCTAGATCGACTTCTGGATGCGACAAAAAAAGGAAGCATTCAAATAGGTATCACAAATGGACGTGTAGGAAAGGAAACTGGTAGAGATATATACCGCTTAGTTGATTACGATATTTCAAATGCATACAAATATTTCTCATTAAATTTGGAAAGGAACGGGGAAGAGTGGCCTATAACTTTTCAGAAAATTAAGGATATAAAGTTTTCTGATTGTGGTGATGAACTAAATGGCAGAATGAAAACTTGGATATATATGGATAGTGAAACGTGGCGGTTTTACCTTAATTATAATGTTAAAGATGTAAAATCGAACTAATATTAAAAAAACAGCTCTAGTTGGTCATAACCCTGTCAAGTAGACAGTAAAAAAAGACGATTTTAAGCCGCGGTCTTTTCCCGGTATTCCACCGGGGAACGGTCGTTTAGTCTTTTTTGGTATCGGTTGTGGGTATCGAATAGAATATATTCGCTCACTTTCTGCTCAACCTCCTCTTTGTTTGCTGCCTCATTCAAGTATATTTTTTCGGTCTTTAATTGAGAGAAGAAAGATTTGATACAGGCATTGTCTAGGCAATTCCCGCCTGGAGTGACTTCCTAGCATACTGAGTTGTTTCAGTTTACGGTTGACTGGTTTAGAGGTTTATTGAAATCCTTGACTGGAGTGCAGGAGTACGCCACTCAGATCCGTGTGCTGACAGAATCTATCCAGCGTTTCATGAACTAAAGCAAGATCATTTCGTTCGGAAAGATGGCCATCCAAAATTTCATTATTATATAAATCCTGAATGACAGATAGGTACACAAACTGTTCTCCAGCGCGGATATAGGTGATGTCTGTAACCAGTTTAGTTCGTGGTGAACTTGCTTGAAACTGGCGTTCCAGTCGATTTGGATTCACTACAGAAGCTTGTTTCCCAAAGAATCGACGCTTTCTTCGAATAACAGAACAAAACCTTAATTGTTTCATTACTCGATACACCTTTGTGTGATTAACTCCTAACTCTTCTCTATGTAAAGCCACTGTCATTTGAAGATAACCAAAGTAGGGATAAACTCGATGAATGGCAAGCAGATGCGATTCCAATTCATGTTCTTTTTGTCTACGTTCACTTTTCGCCTGTCTACTTTTTCTCCACTTATAATAGCCCGAACGGGAAACCGCAGCAAACTTCGAGCCAAGCCAATCATGACGTACTCGCAAGTCCTCTACAATCTGAAATCTGGCAGCTTTACTCGTCACTCCTTGTGTAGATTTGGATAATGCTTTTTTAAATATTCAATCTCCGCTCGCAAGTAAGCCATTTCTTCTTCCATACTGGAAAACTTCGTTTTAGAACGTCCTCGTTTAGATGTGGCAGGTTCAAAACTCACTCCGTGTTTCATTTTCGCAGCCCATACTTTACCTGAGATTTATTTTGAATACCCAAACGTTTCGCGACTTCACGTATGCTCATATGCTCTTCGTTGACCAGCCGGCCGCCTCCAATTTTAATTCTGAGGAGTACCGTCAGAAAGCTTGTCCTTTTTTAGCCATAAAAAAATCCCCTCCAGTAGGCAAGATTAAGTCCATCTTAACAGATGTCTTTTTTTTTCTTGTCTATTAAAAGAGGATAATACCAAGTAGCTGTTCTTTTTAATAAAACCCTAGAAATATATTTCTAATAATTGATACATGCTTTCTAGATAAATTGTGGCCCTTCTCAGTATCCAATTTACTATTTTTTTAGTGATACTATTTGCTCGTAAATCAGGCAAACATAAATATCTATTTTCACTTAGAAAAAATGCAGCGAATTTATTTTGTATGGTAGAATATACCTAGCGCCATAAGATATAACAAAACGGTTTATGAGAGGAAAGAGGATTGGATGAACATCGGCGATTAATATATTTAAATTTGAGATCTTTGATACTTAATAAAAATGAGAGGGGTGCATTAACCTGACTAATCAAGCTGTATTTAGGCCTAGAGCAAGATTAATGTCTCAATTAGGTGAACAGTTAATTAAAGATGAGACAATTGCAGTCTTAGAACTTATTAAAAACGCTTATGATGCTGATGCAAGAAATGTTGAAGTAATAATGAGAGATACAGACGATCTACAATCTGCTACGATAATTATCGAAGATGATGGAGATGGAATGACGCTCGACATTGTTAAAAACTACTGGATGGAACCCGGTACAGATAATAAAGAGAAAAAATTAAAGAAAATGATACAAGAAAACATAAAAAGTTCACTTAACAGATTGCCTATGGGTGAAAAGGGAATTGGACGTTTTGGGGTTCATAAATTAGGACATAAGGTTACATTGATAACTCGTTCCGAAAATGAACAAGAGGTTTTTTTAAGTATTGATTGGTCGATATTCGATTCTAATAAATACTTATCAGATGTGTCTATTGATATCATTGAGCGTCCCCCAACTCAGTTGTTTACTAATGGTAGTCCCAAAGGCACTCGTATAATTATAGAAAATTTAAAAACTCCGTGGACGAGAGGAAAAGTGAGAGATTTACAACGTGCAATAACCTCACTAAACTCCCCATTTGAAGCATTAGATGCGTTTAAAGTGAACTTGAAAGTGAGCAATCCTGAATGGTTAAAGGGTTTAATAAGTTATGATGATATTAAGGATTATGCATTATTTAAGGTAAAGATGACGTTGGATAAAAACAAAATTCTTAACTATGAATATGAGTTCAAACCTTGGAACAACTTAGATAAATTGGATTATAGAAACAATCATATTGATGAGATTGAAATGAAAAAATTAGATAACTTAAAAGATGATAGAAAAAAAACTAAAAAAATGTTTGTTCCTATTGATTTATCTGAATATGATATTGGTTCAATTGAGATTGAATTATTGGGGTTTGATTTGGACTCCAGTTTACTTAAATTTGGAGAAGTTTCTGACACTTCAGGGTTAAAGAAATATTTGAAAACAAACGGTGGTATTTTTGTATATCGAGATAAAATTAGAATTTACTCTTCAGAAGAGAGTGATTGGTTGGGATTAAACGCCAAAAGAGTTAATAGTCCAGCTGATAAAATTAGTACCAATCTAGTACTTGGAAGTGTAAAGATTGAGCGTAGCCAAAGTTTAGGTTTACAAGAGAAGACTAACCGTGAAGGATTTATAGAGGATTTGGCATATGAAAAATTTAGAGATGCTGTACTTTTCGCTGTTGAAAAATTTGAACATGACCGCGCATTAGATAAGTATCTTATAAGAAAATATTATGGTGCCACCTCTAAATCTGAACCATTAATTGCAGAGGTTGCTTCGTTAAGGGAAAAGATCGAAATGAAAGTGTCAGACAATTCATTAAAAAATGAAATATTCGGATGCCTTGATAACATTGAACGTGATTATCAACATATTACAGGTGTTTACCAAAAAAGTTCAAGCATAGGCTTAAGCATGAGCGTTGTTTTACATGAAATAGATAAAGTTATTTCTGAACTAGAGCGCGTAATTGATGAAAATCAAACTTCTCAGCATGTCAGGAAATTAGTGGAAAGACTTGGGAGTCTTACAGATGGATATGCTTCAGTTGTTAAATCTGGTCGTTTGAAAAAATTCAATTTTAAAGATGTAATTAGTCAAGCATTATTTTTGGTGGATTTCAGATTGGCAGCACATGAAATTCAAGTTGTTGAGAATTATCTTAATAAAACTGATGATTTTATCGTAAAAGGTAATGAAAATTTAATTACAAGTAATATAATAAATATCATTGATAACGCAATTTGGTGGCTGAGTTATGTTGAAGTCCCTAATAAAAAGATCTATTTTGATATAACAAGAGAAATATCAGGTTATCTAAGTATTATTATAGCGGATAATGGTAAAGGGTTTACCATACCAACAGAAATGATTACCAAACCTTTTATTACTGACAAAACAGGTGGAATGGGTTTAGGACTTCACTTAGCTAGCGAAATTATGAAGCAACATAGTGGTCAAATTATATTTCCAGATTATTATGATTTAGAATTACCATTAGAGTATAAGCATGGTGCAATTATTGCATTAGCATTCAAGGAGGAAGAATAAAATTGGAATTAAATGCTATTAATAAAGTCATTATCATTGACGATCAAATAGAAGAAGCACTCCCTATAATGAAGGCTTTGTCTACTAAAGGAATTTATTCTTTATTTTGGGATGGACAATTGAAAAATAAACCAGAGGAACCCCTGAATGGTGTGCGACTTGTTATTTTGGACATGAGATTCTCCACTGTAACTGATTCTCATATAATAAACCGTTCATTATTTAGTTTACTTAAACGTGCAATAAGCTTAGAAAATGGCCCATATATATTGTGTATGTGGAGTAAACATAATAATGAATATCTAGCATCATTTAAAGAGGAACTAAAAGAATATCCGCAAGTGCCACAACCGTATTTAATAACAAGTTTAGAAAAAAAAGATTTTATAAGTTTAATTAGAGATAGTCATAATGAGGCTCGTGATCAATTAGCAGCAACTATATCAAGTATAAATGATACTACTATTGAAGAAAAAATAATGGATATATTCAATATGGTTCCTTCTTTTAGTGAACATGAAGAAGTACCTATCGATAATTTGTTAACTGAACTGAACGGAAAACTAAAAGAAATGAATGCTTTATCTTCTTTGTTAGTATGGGAAAATACAGTTTCGAAAGCCGCTAATATGTTGCTCAATAGTGTAGCGATGTTATCGGACAAAGGAGATAATTGGAATAAAAATGTACAGAATATAATTCAGCGATTGGCAATTGCTAATGCAGGAAAAATATTGGGGACCAGTACTACTAATGCTGAATACATATCAAATGCGTTTGCTTCTTTAAATCAAATGCTTCCAGATGAGTTATGGAATCAAATGCACTTAATACATTTTGATGATGAAGAATTCCAACATATGACTAGCTCTAGTATTACCTGTCTAATCAATCAAAATGAATATTCAATTTCTAAGATAGGTAAATTTGTATTGAAAAAAAATGGTCGTGATTTTATTTCATACTCAAAAATCATTGATAAGAACGTTGTGATACATGAAGATAAAGAGATTATAGAGGAGATGCATAATAAATATTTGCGTACACAAGGATTCTCTAACTCTAAACTACTTTGCCAAAAAATACTGCTAAATGACAATAAGAAACCAGGTAAGTTATTTTTAGTGGATGATAAAGAGATTAAGGAAGAAATAGTATTACATACTTTTGATAAAGTTGATATAAATGATGATCAAATTAGATTGGTGAAATTGGATATCTCATCCTCGTGCGACTACGCCCAAAATAAATTGAAAAGGAAGCGCATTTTATTTGGGATCAAAGTACCAGTAGATCAGTTTAATAAACGTACCAAAAGTTTACCGGAATCGTTGTATTCGACACCAGAGTTATTAATAAATGATGAACTTTGTATTATCGTTTTTAGTTTTCATCATATAAGTAATGATCAAAATAGAGAGTTTACGCTTCAACCTCTATTGGAATTTAGAGAATTATTTCTAAGTGATATCAAACACTACTTATCAACCTTTATCTCTAGGGTAGGTATTATAAGGTTGGATTGAATTTATTCATTCGTCTTATAGTTTACAATACATTGCTAACCTAGTATGATTTTTATATTTAGATTGAGTTAGCTAAGGGGCGTTGTAATGAATTTTTTAGATATATTTTCAGGTGCTGGAGGACTTTCTGAAGGTTTTTTAAGAACAGGTTTTGAACCAATTGCACATATTGAGCGAGATGCTTATGCGTGTAAAACATTAGAGACTAGGTCAGTATACTATTATATGAAGAAAACTAATAATTTGAAATTATACAGAGAATACCAAGAAAGTTATTATAGTACTAGTGGTGAGAGGGAAGAAAAAAGGCGCAAACTTTTATCTCTAGTTCCTGAGGATGAGTTGGAGCCTGTAATGAATCTTGAAATTTCTGAAGCTACTTTACCATTAATATTTCAAAAGATTGATAACAGACTAGCTCATATGAAACAGAATAGTGTAGACCTAATTATTGGTGGGCCTCCTTGTCAAGCTTATTCACTAGTTGGTAGAGCAAGAGACGAGAAAAGCATGGAAGATGATCCTAGGAATTACTTGTATAAGTTATATGTAAGATTCTTAACAAGATATCAACCTAAAGCGTTTGTCTTTGAAAATGTCCCAGGTATTTTGACTGCGTTTAAAGGAACGTTGTTTAAGAACTTACAATCCTATATGAAAAGAGTGGGTTATAATATTGAAGCGCGGAAATTAAATGCGAAATACTTTGGAGTACTTCAAGATAGAAAGAGAATTATTATTGTTGGTTGGAGAAAGGATATTGAATATCAATTTCCAATAATCGAGAATCAAATTCAAAATCATATTGTCAATGACTTAATAAATGATCTTCCTAGACTTTTTTCTGGACAATCAACTGTAGACAGTTGTTATAAATCTCCTCCTAATAACTTGTTGGAAGAAATGAAAATTAGAGGTCCAAGAGATATTCTTACACATCATGAGGCTAGATCAAATGTACAAAGAGATTTAGATATTTATAATATTGTAGTAGAGAAGTGGAACAAAGAAAAGAGTCGTTTAAAATACCCTGATCTACCAGAGCATTTGATTACACACAAGAATCTTACTTCATTTCTTGATAGATTTAAGGTGGTTGCTGGGGATGAACAGTACTCTCATACCGTAGTCGCTCATATATCAAAAGATGGTCATCATTATATTCACCCAGATATAACGCAAAATCGTTCTCTTACTGTTAGAGAAGTAGCTAGAATCCAATCATTTCCAGATGATTATTTTTTTGAAGGGCCGAGGACTTCTAATTTTGTGCAAATCGGCAATGCAGTTCCTCCTTTGATGGCTGAGAGACTAGCAGATTGGTTTAAAATTAGATTGGAATATAATACTGCCGATAAGGTGAAATAAACAGAGTTTTTTGAGATTACATTAAAAATAGTCACAGTATTTTTCAACTAAATATCTTTAATTTCAATAATTTCCTTTATATCATCAATATCCAAAGCTTCTGCGATCCGTTCAATGTGAGCAAAGTTAATATTCTCTCGCTTCCCAGACTGCAACTCACTCAACGCAGCGTGTCGGATATCAGACAATCTTGCCAGTTCGCGTAGCGAGATATTATGTTTTTCCGTGAGCTTATGAATATTGACGACGACTTTCTTTGCCATGTTAAATCACTCCTAAAATTTCCATATGGTCTTGACGTTACGCATGAGCGTACCATATACTTTTTGTATATCTGGTACTCTTATGCGTACCAATTTTAGGGGTGGTGACATGACAAGTACCAACAGCGAAGACCTCGCTTCGCAGTACGCACAACTCGTCCAACAAGAAGACGATTACGTTGATCAACTCGTCACATGCAATAAACTCATCCTTGACGCCATGGAAATCATCGCCAAGCGGGCAGGGGTGCTGCATATGGACACGGTGAAACAAGCTGCATATCATCTACATGCCATGGAACAGGATCTAAACCGAAAGTTATTTGAAGTACGGCTGGAGAAGAGCATCTTGGCAAATCAAATGAGCCAGTCTACATAAAGTTACCTTAACTAAGGACAGTGCAGGGTCATATAAGATGATCTTGCACTGTCTTGTTGTCGTTCCATCCAAACGTTTTTCGCTTCCAATTAAGCATTGACTTTCCCTACAAATCCCCCTAAACTTCAATTATTAAAATACTTTTAAAAACATTCATTGAATGGTTCGAAATGAACGAAAGGAGGCATACAACTAACCATGTTACCCACATCACACAACACCCAACAGGTGAAGCGCATTAACGTTGAATTGGTGAAGAACACGCTCCGATCCATGGGCGTAGGCACAAAAGCTTCCATTGCGAACCTGACCAAACTCAGCGTAGCGACATGCGGCACTATCCTTAACGAATTACTCCAAACAGGTGAGATTATCGATCTGGGTCCAGATGAGTCGAGTGGGGGAAGACCTGCCAGTCGGTATCAATTCAATGCGGACTACGCCAGCGTACTGTGCCTGATTATTCGAACAGAGGGCGGCGTTCACTCGATCACACATACATATGCCAATCTGAACGGAGAGATGGCGGAGGAACAGACACTCTTTTTGGATGAGATTAATGTAACGGTGGTAGAGGATCTAATTGCGAACCTGATTGAGCAACACCACAATGTGCAGGCGATTGGTATCGGCATACCTGGGGTGGCACACAACGGTGTGATTGGCATTTGCGACGTACCGGAGCTGATGTATCAGCCACTAGGGCCAAGGCTCAAGGAACAATATGAAGAAGTGGAAGTGGTCATTGGTAACGACATGAACCTGACGGTCTACGGATTGTATAACCAGCAACAGTTTGAGGAAGAGAAGAACTTTGCGGTGGTGACTTTCCCAGAGAACCATTTTCCGGGTGCAGGATTTATCATTGATGGTCGTCCGCTGACCGGGAATACGCAATTTGGGGGCGAGGTGTCCTTCTTACCTTTTGGGGTGTCGCGGGAAGAGCAGTTGCGAATGTTGAAAACGACAGAGGGTTTGCAGGAACTCGTCGTACAAACGCTTGTATCCATCATCGCGATCATTAACCCGGCCACGATTGTGGTTACAGGTGATACGATGGACTCGGCTATGCGGGATGGCCTGGTACAAGGCTGTCTGAATCATCACATTCCGCAGGAGCATATGCCTGAGCTGATAATCCGTCGAGATACTCGGCGCGAGTATGTTACTGGACTTGTAGCCGTGACACTGGAGAGCCTGACCTACCGGATCCAGGTAGTTGAGAAGCAGTGGTAAAAGAACAGTGAACTTAAAGAGAGATTTGTTTATTTGAGCAATAATCCATTTCAATTCTTTCTATATTGATTCAACTAATTACTTATATACCGTAACGGAGAGGACAGAAAGAACTTGAAGAAGCGAAGCGTTCGCCTTTATCACCGGATTTTCCCCTTAAGAAAAGGGATAAAAAAAATCTGGGGATAACAGCGATCGGAAGGTTATTCTGTCAGCGTAGTGTCTCTGTATATCATCTCAGGTTGAACTTATAGTCATGAATTAAATTCATTTTTCTAGACACAATGGAGGAACTTATTTTGAATCAGCAAGCAGGTACACAAGGCAACAAACGAAAGTTCAACAAGCTGTACGCCATGCAACTGGCAACGATCTTTCTGGGATTTATCGTATTTGGCATATCGGAAAATATTAAGGGGCCAGCCATTCCGCGCATTCAATTCGACTTCAATCTGGATGAGAAACAGCTCGGGACGTTATTGTCCCTGAATGCACTCGGGTATCTGATCGCCTGCTCCTTCACCGCTATTCTAGTCCGCAAATGGGGTATCAAGGCGGTTAGCATCATATCGTTTGCATCGATGATCCTTTCGGGTGTGTTCATTTATGTGTCTCATACCTATCCACTCTTTGCTTCATCGTACTTCTTCATGTACATCGGTAACGGCATGCTGGAGATTGCTTTGGCGATTCTGGGTGCGCGGATCTTTGTGAAAAACACAGGTACGATGATGAACCTTTCTCATTTCTTCTATGGGTTAAGTTCTACAGTGGCGCCTTTATTGGCGACAGGTGTTATGTCTTTGCGCGTGTTTGGACACGAACTGGACTGGCGCGGGATGTATCTGGTGATGTTGTCACTCTGTCTGCTGCCGATCATAGCGGCGCTGCGCAGCAAATTTCCGGGGGATGATCTTCCTCATGAAGATCGGACTTCACTGAAGATGTTAACACGTGATCCAGCCATCTGGCTGATGGTGCTCATTCTTTCTTTTGGCGTGGTATCGGAACTGGCAGTTGGAGGTTGGCTCGTTAACTTTCTGGAGAAAGCCTATACGTGGGACACGGTCAAAGCATCTGGGCTGCTGTCTGCGTTCTTCCTCAGCTTCTCGCTGGGACGTCTGCTGCTTGGTCCATTGACGGACCGAATCGGATTCGTGTTATCGCTTATTCTGTTCTCCGCATTCTCGGCGGTATGTACATTCCTGGCGATTGGGGGCGGGGAGGAACTCGCGTTCTTCTTTGCTGTATCAGGGGCAGGTATTGCGATGATCTATCCTACGGTGATGGCGTTTATCGCACGCAGATATCCGAACGGCAGTGACACTGCGATTACGTTCACGGTTACTCTAATGGGTGTTGGTAGTGTCATCGGTAACTATGTGATTGGCTGGGTCATTGAAGGCGTGAAGAATATGTACGGTCCAACGACTCAGTTAGGGCTGCTGCGCGGACTTCAGGCGGGATATGGATTCATCGGTTTATGTGCTGTGATCTGTGCGGCATCTGGCGTAGTGTTGTATGTGTATTTGAAAAGAAGGCAGGAATTGATTTAGTATCAATTAAACTGATAAAGCCCCACTGATCGCCATGATCGGTGGGGCTTTGCATATGAATATACGAGTAGATTAGTACGGTATATCATATATCACTAGTATCTTAACAAATCATAACCACAGGCCATGTAGAGTAAGGATTTTTTTCAACACATACCAGACACTCTACTATACAGCCCGCATTTCCTCAGGCAAGCCTATGACTTGTTCAAAGCCGTTCTTCTTTTCCAACGTTTCAAAAGCACGTAAAATCCAAAAGCACCTAAGAAAACCACCGCTGCGGGAACGATATAAGGTTTAACAATCTCGTCCACATGCTCCCATTGAGAGCCTAATTTGAAGCCTAAGTAAATGTACAATGAGGTGATCGGAAGCATGGCCAAGAATGTAAAGATACTGAATTTAAACACATTCATCTTCGCCATACCGCAAGGGATGGAGATCACTGTCCGAATGCCGGGTACAAAACGTCCATAGAATGCTACCCCGCTGCCATATTTCTCGAAGAACTTATCGGAAGCGTCCAGATGGTGGGGGCGAATCAAGAAATACTTGCCGAATTTTTCGACCATCGGTCTGCCGCCGTATCGTCCCAGGGCATATAACGTCAGAGGGCCAAACGTTCCGCCTACGGTACCAGCGAGTATAGCCAGCCAAAGCTTCATATCCCCAAGATACACCCAATATCCTGCCATGGGCAGTACAAGTTCAGCGGGTACGAATTCAAACGACAAGGCAATAACGAGACCTGCGTATGACAAATCTTTAAAGAAGAGTATAAATTGCGTGATCCATTCTGTCATGCTTTCCCTCCATGAATCTATCTTTTTTTATATAAAAGAAACACTCCTATACAAAGAGTAACAATAGCGAATAGAGCTTGTCAAAGTTCACATGAAAGGCCTTTTCAGTACGTACTTCAGCAATATGTTTACCCGTACATAAGGTTGACATGGATTCGTGAACAACTAGTACAGAACTTCGTACTGAAGCAATGATATATTATTCTCTGAAAATGCTTCCAATTATAGTATGATAAGACTATCACTAGCTTCTTCACCATCCTGTACATAAAGAGAAGGAGATCAGAACATGACCGTAACTTCGATTATCGACCAAATCCATATTATTGAATACAATCCCTCTTACGCTGCCGCACTCGCGGATATGTGGAACCGTAGTAATGAAAGCTGGGGAGGTGGCACCAACCTTAGAACAGAGGAAACGGTTCGCCGGGAGATGGAGAGTTCGTCCAATCTTTATGCGTTTCTAGCTGTTCATGAGAAAGAGGTTGTTGGCTTCTGCAGTTTTGCTCATTACCGCTATGACGAGAGAGCACTATATGTACCGCTGCTTAACGTACGCCCCGATTATCACGGGTATAAGGTCGGACGGAACCTGATCCTGAATGCTGTGCGCAAGACCGTTGAGGCCGGATGGCCCCGCCTGGATCTATTCACGTGGGCAGGGAATACGAAGGCTGTACCGATGTACAAGAAATGCGGATTCTTCTGGGAGAAAAAAGATGATAATGTGCATCTGATGAATTTCATCCCCACCATCTTGCAGACCGAAGCACTTGCTCCTTATTTCGAGGAGTTGGATTGGTATGCAGACAGCACGCGTGAACTCGTGGTCGAGCCGGATGGCCGACGGGAGCGTGGTTTTGATTTCTTTGACTATACGTGGAAAAAGGGAGATGTCTCCCTCCGGGCTGAATTTGAAAAGTCGGGTCGCGGGCTGACTGCCCTCGAAACACCGGATTACGAAATCTTTACAGAAGTCGATGATCATGATCTAGTATTCGGTTCCAGCTATAAGGTTCGCTATCGCATTAAGAACAATTCTGCATCCGAATTGGCGGTCGAGATCAAGGGTGAGGATAACAAAAACATTCGATTTGCGCTGGACGTTGCACGAGCAGTGGCTCCGGGAGAAACCATCATCGTGGAAGGTGAGTTTCACCTTGATCCAATTACAGAGGAACAGAATAACAATAAGACGCATCCCGTTGTTGCCAGCACATGGTTGATCGGCGGTAAGAAAGCGGAGTTCAGGTTGGGTATCGCCCCGAAATTCCCGGCCAAGATCAAGACCGTTTTGCCTGTGAAGGAGCTCTATCCAGGTATCCCGGCGGAGTTGGTTCTGAACGTGGAAAATAATGTGGATGCAGAAACGGAGTTCAGCTTGAACCTGCCTGAGGATGAATTCCTTGAATGGGCGGAGCGTGCGGTGCGCTTTACAGTGCCTGCCAAAGGCAAAGTGTCTGTGCCAGTACCTTTCACCTTGCGTTCGTATGGTCTCTATTCCCAAGAAGTAGAAGTGACGGCAGTCCCAGCGGGGAACCCGGCGATCTCTTTCACAAGTAAACTTTCTGTACTGATGAAGGGAATCGAAGGGAAATATGGTGGGCAGATTGAGGATCAATGGGTGGCTGTCAATGGCGCATTCTCCATTCATATGAGCAAGCAAGATAATATGATGTGGATTGAATACCCTGGCTCCATTCATTCCTTCTGGTGGACTTATCCGAAGCTGGGTAAGCCGTTTGCCGAAGAGTTATCCAAGAAACAAGCAAAAGAAGTGAATATCTATCCCGAAGGGGAACGTCAGGTACTTGAAGCACGGTATGACTCGGAGGATTTCCCTGGATTACAGATCAAGTCTGTGGTTAAGTTGTCTGCGAATGGAGTCGCCGAATTCCACCACGAAGTCGAAAATACACGAGATACCGCTTGGGAAGAAGACCTGTTTCTAATGAACAACTTCGGTTTCTACGGAAACCGGTTAATCCTCCCTTACCAAGATCGTTTTGTGGATATGGGGGATTCTTACGCTGGCGATCCGAGCCATTGGAACAGCTCTCAAATCACGGAGAATTGGTTGTTCTGTAAGGAGGCGCATGGTGCCAGCGGTATCTATTGGGACCCTTCTCTGAAGCTGCTTCGCCCGGAATACACGCTAGGATTTCAGCATGAGCTTGGTCGTATTCCCGCAGGAGCCGTAGTACGGACGAAAGAAACTGTATATGCTTTGAACACGTTTGCCAAGTGGCAGGATTTCCGTGCGTTTGCGCGGAAGCAGCGTAACCCGGTCATTCCGTTGCTGGACAGTCATCTGGATCTGACACTGAGTGAGGGGAATCCATTTGCCCCGGACGTGCTGCAAGCAACGTTGACTGAACACAAACTGGTTCCGCTTGCGGGCAAGCTGGAGCTGTATGTGCAGCAGGGTGGCAAACCGGAGGTTATGGCAAATGCGAAGCAATTCAATCCGGAGCAGAATCTAAACTCCGCCAAGCTGACATTTTCACCAGACGAAACGGACCGAGACCAACACGTGAGTGGTTGGAAAGTTCGTGGGCTATATCGGGGCGAAGATCGGATTCAGGAGCGAACTGCCCTTTGGTTCCCGCAGAGCCGAACAGAGGTGGAGCAGATGATTGAAGAAAGTCCATCTGGACCTGTGTACACCGTAGATAATGGAGTATTGTCGATCGCCGTTGCTCCTGAATTCGGGAGTGTAGTACACTCCCTGAAATATTCAGGAGAAGAATGGCTGGATAGCTCGTACCCTGAACCGGCCCCACGCTCGTGGTGGAATCCGTGGTACGGCGGGTTGGGTGTAGGGGTTCCGGGCATGAATGGTTTCAGCCGCCAGTTGGAACAGAGAGCGGCTTCCTGGACAGAGCGCAAGGACCAATACGGTAACGTTTGGAAAGGCATAAAGCTGACCACCCAAATTGAGAAGCATGAAGCGAATCGGGGAATCACGATTAACCAGCATTATCTGATGCTGCCGGGTGTTCCTGTGCTATGCACGCTACTTGCCGTGACGAACGAAAGCGGCCTGACGCTGACGGATTACTCGCTTGCGGAGGAACGTTTCCTCCAGCCTTCATCTGTATTTGCGGAAGGTTGGATAGAGCAACCGGGTCAAGATCGATTCCCGCTAGGCAAGGTGGATGTGGGCTTGCCACTTGAAGACCTTTTGCGAGTAGGATCGGTTTCGCGTGAGAACATGCTGCATGCGGTCCATCGTTACCCGAATCAGAGTGCATGGGGTTTTGCCAATAATCAGGTGGCGGGTCTGAACGTGAATCATCATCTGACAATCCAGCACGGGGAAACAGTCTGGACGGAGCCGACATATTTGGTTCTGGGACAGATTCCACTGAGTTCACCGGATGTGCATGACCTTCTCAAACTGAATTTTGCAACTTCTACCGATGAAAAGGAGGCTTCACATGCCGATCATTGATATTCACATTCATCTGTCGGACATCGATAGCTTTCACCGAACAGCGATCGATCTATCGAAAGTGGATTACTCTGCCGCTGGTCTTAAAGCGGAGTTTGATAAGAACGACGTCATTCTGGGCATCGGAATGGGGGTTACGGAGCAGACGAAGGGAGCGTTCCCGGATTCCAGTTCCCCTAACCCGATGGGGCTTGATCTGGAAGAGAAGGTCCCATCATTCCTCATGGAATGCGTGGGGATCAATCCCAATGCGCTAGATGGTAAACACGCTCAGGACGAGCTTGACCGGATTGAAGCAAGACTGCAATCCCCTGACGTAGCCGGAATCAAACTCTATGCCGGATACTATCATCACTATGTGTATGACAAAATCTATACTCCGGTCTATGAACTCGCAGCCAAGTACAACCTGCCTGTCGTGATTCATACGGGTGACACGTACTCCATGAATGGATTGCTCAAATATTCGCATCCGTTGACGGTGGATGAATTAGCCTTGCAGCAGCGCGGTGTGAACTTCATGATCTGTCATCTGGGTGATCCCTGGGTGATGGATGCAGCTGAAGTGGTGGCGAAGAATCCTAACGTGTATGCGGATTTGTCTGGTCTTGTGGTGGGGGATCGGCCTCATTTTGAACGGTTCATGAATGAACCTTTATTCATGGATCATTTCCGCCGGGCCTTGGTCTATTCGGATCATTACGAGAAAATGCTGTTCGGTACCGACTGGCCGCTTGCTCCTATCGATCTGTATGCCGAATTTGTCCGCCGACTTGTACCGGAGCAGCATCATGATAAAGTGTTCTACGAGAATGCCTTCGGGCTGTTTCCGCGTATTGAACAGCGGATTGCCGATCTGGGTTAAGCGGGGAATTTGATTTCAACACGGAATTCGCGGTTATATAATCTTTTATCACAAATGTACCCTATGGAGGAGACACTTATTAGTCTCTCTGTAGGGTGTTTTTTGCATGCATGTTCGAGGTATCTTACAACGAGTATAACGAAATGAAGTACAGTATGTGAACGTATAATAATGCGATTCAGCTTATACGGTATATACTCAATATCAGAAAGAGCCTGACAACATTGTCAGGCCCTTTTTGATTAATCCTTCATTTCTACTTCATTGACATGCGTATCCTTTCGTTTCAGATACAACTTGCTTGGACGGTGCAAGAGCACGACGAGCAGGGTAAAGAGATGAATCAGGATGAACGGGTTACTTTCATTCGGAATGGCAACGAATAGTGCCAGACTCAGAAACGTTACGGTGAGCTTGAACTTTCTCTTGGTGATGAAGATAACAGCGAGCAGGCTGGGACCGATGATAAACAACATCCTGGCTATAATTACGCCAGAGGCGTAAGCCAGATCATTTCCTTTGTATGAGAAGGCGAGATAGGCCTCCATGTTCTGGTTGAAGTCAATGAGGAACGCAATAAAGGACACAATCACGTAGATCAGTTTTACACTCAACAAAATGCGCACAACATTTAATAGCGTGGGTAATGCTGTTTTTACCATATCAATTCTCCTATTCTCTTCGAACTTATAACCGCAGATTCTTCTGGTTGAATTCTTCCTGAGAGTCTTCCTGCACGATATGTATTTCATATATTATACGACGTTGATATCATATTTTGTATTAACCCAAAGTCTACATTTTCCAATCGTCAACAGCGGCCTTGGACCTACAATTGTCAACTTCCAAAGGATAAGAAAAATATTTTTGTAAGCGTTTTAGTACTGGATGATTATTTAATAACGACCGATATAAAGTTAACCCATATTATATTGGACCCAACAAGAATGAGGATGGATGGTGAATGTATTTATGTTATTTACAAAGGCGAGGCAACGCTTGACGAACATGTCTTTTCGCTTCAAATTGCCACTGATGATCGGTCAACTGGTGTGCGTCGTACTAGCTGTGACCGCAGTGCTATGTTACAAAGTGGCAGAGGACATTACATTGGACAAAAGCAGAGATGAGATTCAGTCGACTTCTGATCGGATTGGTGCAGGATTATTTACCTCACTAAGTCTGGAAGAGCAGTCTACGTTTCTAATCACAACACATCGGACATTCCAAGATTTACTGGAGATTCGGAATGCAGCAGAAGGCGAAGATAACGAAGCATTTTTCGAGGAAAACAGTGAACTTGTTAATAAAGCCAATGGGATATTGGCAGATAGCTTAGCGGGTATGGAGGGCAACAGTGTTCTGATTCTGGTGGATCGCAATGGAACCGTGGTTGCGGCGAACGACCCGGAGTCACTTGGAGGTGAACGGGCAGACCGTGCCTATTTCCAGGAAGCCATTAAGGGACGTAACGTCATTAGCGAAGGCATCATTTCCAAGACGCTGGGTACATTGGGTACGGTATTTGCATCCCCGATCTACAATGAGAACAAGCAAGTGGAAGGGGTACTTGTCTCAACCGCCTCTACATCATTCTTCGTGAACCAGTTGCAGAACGTCAAGATTAACGAAGAGGGTAAAGTCATTATTTTGGACCGAATCGGAACGGTCATGTATCATTCGGCAGATGAGGGTCTGGCAGGAAAACCGCTGGAATCAGGGGAGTACCAGTCTCTAATCGATCTGGCTCCAAGTGATACATTGCAACAGGGCGAAGCAAGTACGGACGAGAAAGTGGTATTCTACTCGAAGATTCCACGTTCCGATTGGACGGTTATTGTCGAGGATACATATACGGATGTACGGAAGCCGCTGGTAGGTATGGCGAAGCAAATGTATATCGTTTTGTTGAGTGCCATTGCCGTGTCTATCATCGCAGGTATCCTGATCTCGCAGCTGGTAACCAGACCGATTAGCCGAATAACGCTGTTGTTCAAACAGTTGGCCGGAGGAGATCTGACTGTGCAGGCAGAAGGCAAGTATACCGGGGAATTCAAAGAACTGGCAGACAGCTTCAACACGATGGCCGAGGGGAACAAACAACTGATCTCCAGCATGAACCGTTCCATCGGGGTCCTGAATACAAGCACTACGGAACTGGATCAATCTGCACAGCAGACGTCAGCTTCTATAACCGATACAACAGCGACAGCCCTTGAGATTTCACGGGCGATGGAATCACAGGCGAACGACACCGAATCCATCGTGGATAAATTCATGAATGTGGGGAACAAGATTGAGAACGTGAATGAGATGTCACAGTCCGTTATGCTTAAGGCGGATGAGATCACAGACGCATTTAAAAATAATCATGAGGTCATTGACGCCCTTATTGCGGTGAACGGGCAGAATGAGGCGGAAGTGAACAACATTTCACAGATTACGGTTCAACTCGCCGAGAGTTCCTCCGGTATTCATCAGATTACGGGCACGATTGCCGAGATTGCGAATCAGACCAAGTTGCTGGCACTGAATGCTTCCATCGAGGCGGCGAGAGCTGGCGATCAGGGGCGTGGCTTCGCAGTCGTTGCTTCCGAGATTCGCAAACTGGCTGAGCAGACAACGGCGCAATCAGAGGACATCAATCGTATTGTGATGCAGACCATAGCACATGTGGAGCAGAATAACCGTAGCGTACATGCCATTGAGGCAATTGCGGAGCAGCATAAGAACAGTGTGAGCCAGACCAAGGAAACCTTTAATTTTGTCACCCAAAATATGCAGGACATGATGAATCAGGTACAGGCGATCGCATCCGAGATTGAGTCCATTGAGCGCGATAAGGATGATGTGCTTGGAGCTGCACAGAATCTGTCGGCTTCAGGAGAAGAGGTCTCGGCATCCATTGAGGAAGTGACGGCAACAATGCAGGAACAATCGGGTATGACTGGACATCTGGCAGAGTTGGTGCAGACCATTAATGGACTGACCAAACAACTTGCAGAAGAATCATCCCGCTTCAAAACTAAATAGTAACACCAAAGAAACCCGTCTCTCAAAAGAGAACCGGGTTCCTCGACAAAGTGAGCACCTGTACCCATCTAAGGGTTACAGGTGCTCTTTTGTGATGTGCTACTCTCCCCGAACGGATGGTGCATATGCCAACACTTCCATTTCAATTAAATAAGGGCCTAACCCGCTGAATACAGTAATACGGGCGGGATATGGCTGTTTAATCATTCGCGCATACACTTCGTTGTATTCGGACTGATCCTCCACACGGGCCAGATGGGTGGTTGCCTTCACGATATGATCGAGTGTAAGTCCGGCTTCTTGCAGGATCACCTCAATATTACGAATGCACTGCTCAGTCTGCTCCTTAATGCCGCCGATGGGCTCAAGCGTCTGTGGATCGACACCTACTTGACCTGCGACGTAGACCAAATCTCCTGCGCGGACAGCATGGGAGAAAGGAAGCGGGAACTTGGGTGCTGCACTTGCCTGTATGATGGTAGACATCGTAGCTGTCATTCCTTTCCTAATGAGTGTGTATATTAGCTGTTAACTGATGCCAGTTCGTAGCCTGCTGATAATGATGAGCGATGGACAACAGGCGGTCTTCTCTCATGAGTGGACCGGCAAGCTGCATACCGATAGGTAATTGCTTCCCTGAGGTGGTATCGAACCCGATGGGTACGGTGATGGATGGTAGACCCGTATTGGTGAACGGTCCATTGAAAATCGGGTTTCCCGTCTTGTAGCCGTATGGGGCCACATACGGTGTTGATGGAGTTAATAACACATCCACTTCATCGAAAAGCATCATCATCTCGCTCCGGAATATCGTTCGAATGCGTTGTGCCTGCAAATAATCAACGGCACTCGTCTGGTAACCGAGTTCAAGCTGCTCCCGCATCGTGTGGCCGTAACGATCAGAGGCTTCCGCGAAGCGTTCCTGATGGAAGGCGGCAGCTTCCGCCCGCATAACCGTACGATGAGCAGCAACGGTCTCTTCCATATAAGAAGGCAGGTCAACTTTCTTCCATTGCATACCCAGCTTCTCAAGTACAGCGATTGCCGACTCTACTGCTAACAAGATCGCCGGTTCATCAGTTTGGAAGAAGCTGCTCGGTAGGCCGATCACCATTCCTGATATAGGATGTTCAAGAGCGCTCGTTAAGTCTGGCTTGCCGTGAGGAAGTGTGAAGGGGTCCAGCTCATCTTGCCCGGCCATCGCTTCAAGAACGATTGCGTTATCTTGGGCCGATCGAGTGAAGGCACCAAGGTGATCCAGGCTCCAGCTGGCTGTGATGACACCATTACGGCTAACCCTGCCGTAAGTGGGTTTCATACAGGTTAATCCGTTGTAGGCTGCGGGTCTAAGCAGAGATCCGAAAGTCTGTGTTCCAAGTGTGAAGGAAGCCATGCCAGCTGCTACTGCAGCAGCGGAGCCGGAGCTAGAACCGCCCGGTGTATGCTCTAGATTCCACGGGTTGCGGGTTGGTGGTTCTCCTCCCTGGAAGGCATATTCCGTCGTTGTTGTCTTGCCGAGCAGGATAGCACCTGCAGACTGAAGCTTATCAATCACAGTAGCATTTGTTCCGGGTACGAAGTCAGGATAGGTGCTTGACCCTGCCGAGGTGCGTATGCCAGCGGTATGGATAATGTCTTTGGCTCCATATGGAATGCCATGCAGAGGACCGAGATATTCGCCATTCATCAGCTTGCGCTCAGACTCCCTTGCGGCCTGCAAGGCTTGCTCAGTGGTAACTGTAACGAACGCTTGCACAGCAGGCTCTACTTTCTCAATGCGATTCAAATAGGATTTCGTAAGCTCGACAGGAGATATCAACTTATTTTTAATCAGTTTTGCGGCCTCAGCAATCGTCAGCTCGTTAAGTGGTTTGGTAATCATCGTAGAGGCACTCTCCTATGCGGAGAATTGGGTCCTACTTCTTCTGGCAACTTGAAGCCTCGAATCAGCTCCAAGTCTGCTGTAAATAGGGCAAGCTCCTCGCTCGTAATAACTCCGTCCGCATATTTGGCGCTTTCTGTACGGCGGTGTGTGAGATAGTCGTCCTGGTTCAGAGTAATCACCCTTTCTCTCTCTATTTGGTGAAGCTTGAATTGATAATGTCCTCGTAAGCGAGGTCTTCCTTCAGATTGCCGATGAAGCGTTGCATATCAATTGCGGTCTCGAAGGCCGATTCATTGATGAGCCCATCAGCAGGATATACCTTGCTGTCGATCATGCGTTGTACAGCTTGCTCCACAACTTTCTTGTCCAGATTCGGGAATTCCTTAACTGCGACTGCTTTGGCGCCTTCAGGATTGGATTGAATGTAGTCCAGGGCTTGCTCAATAGAGGTGACGAAGCGCTGGGTGAGATCAGGATTCTTTTCAATGAAACTTGCGGTTGTATTCATCGTTGCAAAGGCAAAGTCAGGGTAATCCTTTGTGAAATCATGGACAATATGCAGTCCTTCTGCAATGCCTTGATCCAGCTGCGGTTCGTAAACGATAGCAATATCGGCTTTGCCAGCTAATACAGCACCAAGCTCGGAGCCATTCTGAACCTCGGTGATCGTCACATCCTTGTCGATATCGATGTTATTGTCAGCGAACAGCTTCCGCAGTAAGCTGTTCGAACTTGTAGGTGCCAAACCCACCACGATGGTTTTACCTTTGAAATCCGCTGTCGAGTTCACGGTTACTCCTTCTCGCGCAACTGCCCAGACTGGGGCACTGCCGGATAGAAGGACCAGTGAGCGAGCATCTCCGCCCTTTGCATTAGCAAATGCGACATGCTCAGGACCGTGGAAGGAGAACGCAGACTCGCCTGAGATCACCGAAGACAATGCTGTTGGACCGCTTCCGGCAGCGCGGATGGAGGTTAGCTCAATGCGATTCTCCTCTAGGAATCCTTGGTTATTCGCTACATACAGCGGAAGGTAGAGCAGGTTGTGATACACCTCGGACACCATAATTTTATCCACCTGCGTATTTGCTGTCCCCCCGCTATCAGATGCACCTGCGCCACTCGCAGGTGTTGTGGTGTTGCTTCCGCATGCACTGAGCAGTGTGGTCAAAATAACCGTCATCGTTGCTAGAAAAGCTATCTTTTTGAATGTACGCATTAGTCATCAGTCCCCTTTAATCGTTGTAGGTCAGCTATACAGATGTGGATTTGCTGCTGGTCTTGTTGTCATTCCATGGAAGGAGACGGGATTCGATATAACCGACACAAGTGTAGAGGAGCATGGCGACCAGCATAAGCATGAACACGCCGACCCATACGGCCGGAAGGTTGAACAGGTTTCCTTCGACGAATACCATGTGTCCGAGTCCTTTGTCAGAAGAGATGAATTCTCCACCTACGACAGAGACCAATGCCAAACCGATATTGATCCGGAAGGCGGAGATGATCCATGGCAGGGAGGAAGGAACGATAATTTTGCGGAAAATTTGTGATTTCTTCGCACCGAAGGATTTCATCAGATTAATCTGGGATTCATCGATTTGATGCGTCGCTTGGTAGGCGGATAACAGCGCTACGATAAACGTTGCTACAGAGGCGAGAGCAATCTTGGAGAAGATGCCTGAACCGAACCAGATGATAATCATAGGAGCGAGGGCAATCTTCGGGATGCCGTTCATCGCTACAATGAATGGATCGAGCACACGGGCAACGGACTTGGAATACCACATAAGCAGTCCTGCCAATGAGCCAATTAAGCTTCCGGCTACGAAGCCGATAACGGTGGCATTTACCGTTGCGAACGCGTCTGTAAGCAGTTGTCCTGAGCTGGCCATGGTGATGGCGGCATCGAGAATGGCGCTTGGCGATCCCATTAGGAATCCGTTAACCAGTTTCAAGCGAACGGCGGATTCCCAGATCACCAGAATGACCGCTACAATAATGAACCGCCACAGCATCGTCATCAGCCATTCTTTGGAGAAGGTAGATTGTCTGCGTTTGCTCTTCGCAACTCCAGCAGGCTTTCCGGCAAGGGTAATTTCAGGTGATGTGCTCTTCATTAGCTGATCCTCCCCATTTGGATATCAAGCTCTGACCAGATCGATTCAAAATACTGCTTAAACTTCTGGTCGGAGCGGGCTTTCAGTGCTGAGCCATACTGCGAAGCGAGACCAATATCGTATACCTGTTTCACGGTCGTTGGCCTTTTGCTCATAACGGCAATGCGGTCGGAGATGGCGATGGCTTCCTCGATGTCATGCGTGATAAGCACACCTGTCTTGCCCTCGGATTTCAGGATAGACAAGATTTCATCTTCCAGAATGAGTCTGGTCTGATAATCAAGTGCTGAGAAGGGTTCGTCCAGTAATATAATATCGGGCTGGGTAACGAGGGTACGTATGAGGGCTACACGTTGGCGCATACCGCCTGATAGGGTGGAGGGATAGGCTTCTGCGAATGAGGCCAGGCCATAACGATCCAGATAATCCATGGCAATATCGCCACGATCCTTTTTGGACATGCCCTTCACTTCCAAGCCTAGCGTGACATTGTCCAGGATGCTTCTCCAAGGAAGCAGCAGATCCTTCTGCATCATATAGCCGACATGCCCGGTTGTCTGATCGATCTCTTCGCCACAGACGATAACCTTGCCATTCGTTGGCTTGAGCAGACCCGCGATAATATTGAAGATCGTACTCTTGCCACAGCCGCTCGGTCCCACAATACTGAAGAACTCCTGCTTCTTGATTTGCATCGAAACCTCAGCGAGAACCTGAATATCTTCTCCGGTTGCACTGACAAATGATTTGGATACGCCTTGTATTTGTATAGCCATGATAGGTAGCCCCTTTCCTACAGCCTGATGTGTTTATTTCTTGATGTGAATTGATGTTAATTAATATGACATTAATGAATATATCCCTAATCATATAGACTGTTTGCACAATTGTCATTAGTTACTATGAACATAAAAATAGAATTAAATCAGTTAAAGTGTACAAATGAGGTTGGGTTGGGAAAAGAAAATAAAAGAACGTGTCATTATACATGACACGTTCTTGGTTTAAGACGTATGATTAGCTTCGCTAGGGGCTGGATTAACATTCAGAAGGGACTCAAGTGCGAAGGCGAGTCGGAAGCGCAGGCTCTCCATCGGGTCTTTGATGTTCCTGCCGGTCAGTTTCTCACATTTCTCCAGCCTATAGATCACTGTATTGCGATGTACGAACAGCTCTTTGGCTGTATCGACGATCTGGCAATGATTCTCATAGAAAGAGGACAAGGTTTTCATCAGTTCGCTACGCTCATTTGGATCTCGGTCGTTAAAGGGCTTAAAGGTTTCTTGATGGAACTGCAGCATCTCATCGTGGGGAATCATGCGTAGCAGACGGCTTATATCCATGGTTTGATAGGAATGAGCGAAGCGGGTCTTTCGCATCTGATAGCCGGATTGGAGCGCCTTGACTGCTTCCTTATAGGAGAGTCCGATATCCAATACATTGGTGTAGGGATTACCTATTCCGAAGGACAGGCTGAGCTGCGACTCTGTATACAGATTGCTGGCGATCCGCTCAAGCTGCTGGACAACGGTGTGTTCGTCCCAAGACGATTCGGCCAAAAAGACGAGTATGCCGAACTGATCGTTCTTCGTGAACATGACGAAGGAGAGATCGAGTCTGGCGAACTCCTGCTTAATCAGCTCGTAATAAGCGTCTCGTTCTGAGATGAATCGCTCTTCCCCAGGGGGAGTGAGGATGTGTTTAGGTTTGTTCGTTAAGGGCTCATCCATCTTGGCGATGATGAGAACCGAGCTCCCTTTTGCTTGCAGCCCATATTTCTTGCCGCGATGTAGCGCTTCTTGTTCAGAACGAATGAATCCTTGAATGAGATCGGAGAAATATTCATTTTTGTAACGGCGGGAGCGCTCCTTGACCGCTTGTTTCTTGGTTAACTCCAGACCGATCACATTGACCGCTTGCTCCAGTGCCAGAGTGGAGAGCTTAGAGGTTGTGGAACTGTCGTATAGTGCGATCAAATAGCCCTCGTGCCGATCGGTGAAGATGGGATGAAGCTCAGCATGTCGATATTTATCAGCAGTAAGTAGGCAGATCGAGATTGCAGTATGGAAGGAAGGGTGCTCATCTATAAATGTCAGTAAGGGCGCGGCGAGAGACTGGTCATCCATCTGTTGTGCATAATGGGAGCTTGCCGTAATCTGTTTCTTCGAGCCAAGCAGAAGTACAGGTGAGGATAGCAGCTGAGACAGTGTATCTACGATGGATGGTATGCCTTTTCCCTGCATAACCATCGTGGAAAATTGCTTGTGAATAGATAAGGCGTAGTGCAGTTCATGGGTTTTGTTCTGTAGGATGGCACTGATCGAATGTTGAAATATTTCACCGAGTGTATTGTCTATCTCGGACAGTTCGATGATCGGGAAGCCCAGTCTGTTGGCTGTCTCAAGCAGTTGCGGAGCTAATTCAAGAGAGAAACGCTGAGTCTTCACAGCAAGCGCTGCGCAACCAATTGCATGCATGTCTGTAATAAATCCAAGATGAGCATCGGGGCGGTCTTTCAGGATATAGCCGTTCGTCAGCAGCATATCTCCCGGCTTCAGGAATTGTACAATATCTGGTGCATCCATAATGTTGATCGATTGCACCAAACGATCTAGTCCACGATGTCCGGCAATAACTTTTGCTTTGGATAGAATGGGGATAGTCAATAACTGTTGCAGATCCATCTTCAACCCACCGCTTTCATAATGATATGTTATAAAATCTAACATTAAGTGAGGTGGGCGTAAAGAAGAGTTTGGATAAAGAGGCTAAAAGTAATGGGATTTTTAAGCGTATTGTACAAAAATGTTGAGGTGAGAAGATGTTTTTTATTAATTTGAGTAAAGTAAAGTTACACATGTTATGGAATGATCAACAGCTACCTGGTTTAGGTGATCAGCGACTGCTGTCGATGGAAGACCGTCTGCTTCAGGCGAAGAGATCTACGCAAACATGGAGAATATTACGGGAGAACAAGTAGCTTGCAGAAAAGTTATCAAGATTCAAATCAAACAAATTTCTCATAAATATAAAAACTTTCTAATAATTCAATGCGTTATACTAAATAGATCTAATGCGGAAAGAGTCGTAACCGAAACACCTTTATTGTCGATGATGAAACCCAGGCACTCTATTATATTATGGTAACATCTTTAAAGGCTGCTTTAGATTATTGATAGATCTTTGTTTTATTTAATTCACGGAAAACCAAAGAAGCAGCTGATCCATGTGATTATGTTTTAACGTTAAGAATGGATGCCTGTAAATAATACATATGGAGGTAATTAAGTTTGAGTACTCACTACTACTTCAGTTGGTTTAATAATTTTTTTCCTGAGAAGCTGGTCAAATTGTTGCATGAGGATATACAAGACAGAAAATCGCTTGTTATGATTAGCGCTGACCCGTCTGGTTATACAGATGAGCAAATTAACTTTGATGATATTTCTGAATGGACATGGTTGAATCAGGCTAACATTATTTTTGATGAATATCATTTCATTGATTACCGCACGCAGAAGGAAGATGCCCAGCGATCCATTCAGAACGCTTCTGTAATTTTTTTATGTGGTGGATATCCTGCTCTGCAGAACGATTTTATGGCGGATTATGAATTATCGGATGCGATTAAGAACAGCAATGCCGTTATCATGGGTGCTAGCGCAGGTGCATTAAACATGTCTGCAAAATGGTTAAGCTTGAATAACACTGATGAAGTTGAAACAAGTACTATTTATGATGGTATAGGTTTTGATCATTTTGCCTACGAATCCCATTCTCAACGCGACTACGCCACGTTTGTTCAAGGCTACCTATTCCCCTTGTCAGAAGAGATTGATGTTTATGCGTCAGAACAGGAGAGCGCTATACGTGTAAAGGATGGCAAAATAGAAATAATGGGTCCTATATATTTAATTTCCCACTCAAAGATTCAGAAATTGGTTGAGACGCTCTAATTAGAGTGAGTGGCTGTGACCTAACAGAATTAATTCCTTTAAAATCAAGGCTTACAGCGAATCATTTCAGGTCTCCTCTCTATGCTTAGCGGATGCTAACCGCTCATTTTGATTGAACTAACGGGAAACGATGTTCGGGGGAATCGAGGAACAGTTTTCTACCTTTTTTTTGAAGGAGAAGAGTAATTGAAACGTAATATTATTGTCCTTTTTGGAATTCTTGTCATCAGCTTTGTTTTATTATTAGGGGTTCGGATCATAGGCTTTCCTGTACCCATAGTTATTGAGCATTCAAATATCCCCATAGAGAATGAATTAAAGCTTCATGAGGGAGGAAACTCGAAGGCTAAAATCATCTGGTGGGGAGATTAGTAAGGTAGTTTCAGTGCAAGCGGAAACTTGAAATTATGGCTGCTGCTCTCAAATGGTGTGACTCGCTTTTCTTAGCGTACGGATAATTCCATTAACATCTTCAGTATGAGAGAGGTGATATGAAATTCATAAAATGAGTAATAACATCTTAATGTTGGTACTAGTGGTATCCATGATAGTAGCTGGGTGCTCATCAAAAGAAAAAGAAAAAAATGAGGATAATGTTATTGAACGTGTAGTAGCATCTGATTTTGTTCTCGAAGTAACAACACCAACTGTTTTAGGTACTGGTGAGGCACTGAAAGTAAAAGGAAATTTAAAATATACAGGTATTAAACCCGTTGAAGTATCTCATGGAGAACCAATCATTCGTTTTTCCTTCTCCGGTAGTGACGAGGAGCGTAATTATGCGGATGTGGGATATGTAACTGAGCTTAAGTCAGGTCAAGTGGTTGAGGTTGAAGATGAGTTTATAGTAACCAAAAAAGGGAAACAAAATCTCATTGTGGATATGACCGCGGATATCTCTATGACCATGAACCCAATTGAAATTCTTGTGAAGTAATCTTAGTAATATTGAACGGACAGCAAACGTTAGCTCACATGAAATATTTACGAAAATAATACTTAATGAACTCATTAAAATCTTAAAAAACCTCCCGTCCCGCATGACATCTGGGCTTGGGAGGTTTTGATTATAGTACAAATTCAACGTTTATCGTACAAACCATCCGGTAGGCTGTGGGGCTACGTCTGCGGTATCTCGTAAATCATGGACTTTGACATTACTGCCATAGATCATGGAATCGCTACTCAGTCGGAATGAAGGGAAACTGTGCTCGGATTGCAGACGTAGAGAGGGTTCAAAGTAAATCTGCTGCTGTTTGTTGATTACAAAGGGAAGCGACCCCGCTTCTACGGTAACATCATCGCTATCCGGTTCGTTCAAGATCAGAAGTACCGCAATTCCGTCACAACCGCATCCATCGGTATCATAAAACAATTTGAAATAGCCTGGTCGATCTCCCAGCTTTTCAGTAAGTCTTGCTTCTGCCAGCGGACTGACTTGAATGATCATGACGTTGTTCACACTCCTCTAATCTCCAATGAATTCGCTTACAATTTAATATATGGACCATAAACGCAGATTAGAAGGTGAAATAAAGAAAAGCAAACATGTCCTGTAAAAATATTGACGCTAATGCGTAATGCAACGAACAATTCACGTATGAATGTTATACCCGGAATTTCTATGGGTTCAGTGTGGAATCATTCGCCCTTCAATGAAACCCATTTCATCGGCATTCCTTATCTGGTATGATAAGCAGGGAAAATAGGGAAAATTAGAGAAAAAGGAAGGTTCCGTTATGACACCGATCACCATATACGACATCGCCAAAGAAGCAAATGTATCTGTAGCGACGGTCTCCCGGGTACTGAATGATACGGCACCTGTGCGTGCAAGCACCCGAGAGAAGATTATGTCCATCATTGAAAAACACCAGTTTCAGCCCAATGCGCAGGCGCGCAGTCTGATCAAGAAAGAGACGGGCACCATTGCCATCATCCTGCCGGACATTACAAACCCGTTTTTCCCGGAAGTGTTCTGGGGTGCGGAGAATGAGGCTCGCGGATTGGGGTATACCTTCTTTCTGTGTAATACCGCAGGCGACTACAACAGGGAATCTGAATATTTGTCCATCCTGCGAGAGAAGCGGGTAGACGGGATTATTTTTCTCGGCGGGCGAATCAACATGCAGGTCTGTCCGGATGACATGGCTCAGGAATTGATTGATATGGGCAAACGTATGCCGATCGTGCTGGTCAATGGCAATATTGCCAAAGGTGGGTTCCACCGGGTATACACGGATGAAGGGGCAGGGGCAGCCCTTGTAGCTGAGCATTTGCTTGAACTGGGGCATCGCGATATCGCCTTTGTCGGCGGTCTGAAAGAGCTATCCACCACCATGGTCAAGGTCAGAGCTGTGCAAAAGAAACTTCGCGAACATGGGCTCGAAATCCCGAAAGAACGGCAGCTGCTCGGCAGTTTCTCCATCGACGATGGCAAACGTGAGATGTCCAAACTGCTGGATCGTGACAATCCTCCAACCGCAGTCATCTGTGTGAATGACAACACGGCGATTGGTGCCATCAAGTCGACGATTGAGCATGGGCTCTCGATTCCGAAGGATATATCCATTGTGGGTTTCGATGACACGCCGCTCGCCAGTGCCGTTATACCGGAACTGACAACCGTATCCCAGAACACGTATCAGCTTGGCAAACAGGCTGTGGACGTGCTGCATGAGCTGATTAACCAAGGCAAACCGAAGAAGCAGATCATTCTGCAACCGGAGCTAATTGTGCGTCAAAGTACAGGACCTGCTGCAAGATAAGGGGCCCTGTAATTGGAAAAGAAAGCGTTGACATTTCCTTGAAGGGTGAAATATAATGAGTGCGTGAATGAAACCCCTTTCATAAAGTGGAACGGGTTTTATGTTTCAGCTTAATGAAACCCATTTCATGAAACGGGTTTCAGTGTAGTCATCCATTCATTATATCAAGGGGGCGTAACGTATGAGAAGAAGTCTTAAGGTCATTTCGTTATTGATGCTGGTCATGGTAATGGGTCTGACAGCCTGTAGCAGCGGGAGTAACAACGGTTCTTCCGGCGAGTCCGGTGGCAAGGTTGATTTGAGCATGACGATCTGGGGCTCGGAGGATGAGAAGAAGATTTATCAGGAACGACTCGACATTGTGAAACAGACGTATCCCGATATTAACGTGAAGCTGAACGTGGTTGCAGGGGATTATGACCAGAAAGTACAGACCATGATCGCCGGGGGAACAGCGCCGGACATCATGATGATTGCCGAGAACTATCAGGCTTACGCCTCCAAGAATCAGATTATACCGCTGGATGACATGATTCAGGCGAACAATGTGAACATGTCCGAGCGTTATTCCGATGATATTGCAAACCTGATGAAATACGATGGCAAACAATTCGGTTTGCCAGATCGGGCAGGCGCGATGGTCCTCTTTTATAACAAAGATCTGTTCGACAAGGCTGGGGTGGAATACCCAACCAAAGATTGGACGCAAGACGACCTGATGGCGGCAGCTCAGAAGCTGACAGTCAAGGAGAATGGCAAGACCACTCAATGGGGTTACTACCCAGGCAGCTGGTGGCCGCAGTGGATGCAACTGATCTACCAGAACGGTGGATCGATATTCGATGAGAGCGGTAAACCGACATTTAATACAGAGCCTGTGCGTAAAGCACTGCAATTCATGAACGACCTTACCTTCACACATGGTGCGGGACCAACGCCAACCGAAATTGCCGACATGGGGAATATCGGAGCTGATCCGCTGTTCGCACAAGGCAAGATCGCCATGGAAACGACAGGGTTCTGGAACATCGGTTCACTTGCCAAGGTGGAAGGCATCAACTGGGATATCTCTCCGGTATGGGGCGAAACAAACGCATTCTTTAACGGGTTAACGATTACCAACGCTTCCAAACACAAGGAAGAAGCATTCAAAGTGATTGAAGGACTGACCACACCTGAAGCACAGATGCCAATGGTCAAAGCCGGTCAAGATGCTCCTGCAACCAAAGCGGGACTATCCAGTGATGAGTTCCTGAATGCCGAATATGGCGGCAAGAAAATCAACATGGCTGCGTTCAGTGAATCAACGATCTATGCAGAACCGTTCAACCCGCAATGGAACGAAATGATGAAGCTCATTAACGATAAGCTGGGTGTATATTTCAACAACAAAGCCTCGCTTGATGATACGGTAACTGAAATTCAGAGTGGGCTGGAAAGACTCTACAAATAGAGAGAGTTTTTGCACATGTACAAATAGCATCGACAGGAGGACAGGTGGAATTCGGCGTGAATACGGATTCCATCTGCTCTCTGCGTCATGGGAGGGCTTAATGTGAAAAAAAAGGACGGGAAATGGTTCTATATCTTCATCTCGCCTTGGCTGCTCGGATTCCTAGGGCTGACCCTGGGACCAATCCTATTTTCCATCTATATGAGCTTCACGAACTGGGATCTGTTCCAGTCCCCTGAATTTATCGGTATAGACAACTACAAAACACTGTTGACTGATGACCCGATCTTCTGGAAAGCGGTGGGAAATACGTTCTTCTACGCCCTGATATCGATCCCGCTGGGCATGTCCATCTCGCTCTGGATCGCATATTATCTGAACAAGAAGATCAAAGGTATTACTTTCTTCCGGATTCTGTTCTACCTGCCTTCCGTCGTTCCGGTGGTTGCGAGTTCATTGCTCTTCATCCACTTGCTTGCTCCGACAGAAGGATTGATCAATCAGGCACTTGCGATCTTTGGTATTCAGGGTCCTGCCTGGCTTCTTGATCCGAACTGGGTTAAGCCTGCATTGATTCTCATGTCCTTATGGGGTGTGGGTGGTGGTGTGGTATTACTGCTTGCAGGTATGAAAGGAATACCGCAGGAATTTTACGAGGCCGCTGCCATCGATGGAGCGAAAAGTACCCAATCGTTCTTCCATATTACATTCCCCATGCTGACTCCCGTCATTTTCTTCAATCTCGTGACTGGCATGATCGGAGCGCTCCAGACCTTCGCGCAGGTATTCATCGTCACTGCAGGAGGACCAGACAATTCAAGCCAGATGGTCGTTCCCTACTTGTTCCAGAATGCGTTCCAATTCTACAAAATGGGATATGCATCGGCGATTGCGTGGGTATTATTCATTATCATCATGGCGTTGACACTGGTTGTATTCCGTTCATCGGCGCTATGGGTGCATTACGAGGAGGGAAAAGCCAATGAGTAATCCATCGACTGTGGAGAAGACGATATCCTACATTTTTCTGATTCTGGTCGGGGTGCTGCTTGCTTCACCTTTCCTGTACATGATCTCCATTGCACTGGCCAGTGACGCAACAACCGTCAAGTCAGCCTTTACCTTCGTACCGATGGAGTTCCAATGGTCGAACTTCTATACGATCTTCACAAATAACAATCTTGGTACGTATCTCAAAAACTCGGTTATCATTACCGTCTTTACGATTGTCGGATCGGTATTATCGGCTTCGGTCGTATCCTACGGCTTCGCCCGGATTAAAGCGAAAGGAAGCCGTTTCCTGTTTATTGTCTTGCTCAGTACGATGATGATTCCGGGTGAGGTGACGATGGTACCGCAGTTCATCATCTTCCGTCACCTGGACTGGATTAATACATTCTACCCGCTGATCGTGCCGAGCTTCTTCGCTGGGGCATTCAACGTATTCCTGATTCGACAGTTCGTCATGAGTATTCCGAAATCACTGGATGAAGCCGCCATGATCGACGGAATGGGCCACCCGGGAATCTATTGGAGGATCATACTGCCACTGACGTATCCAATTCTGGCTGCCATTGCGATCTTCTCGTTCTCCTACAACTGGGGTAACTTCATGGGGCCACTCATCTATATCAATGACCCGGAGAAAATGCCGCTGGCACTCGGAGTACAGCTGTTGACTACGGTAGGTGGTGGTCAGATGCCGCCATGGAACCTTGTGATGATCGCATCCCTCTTCCTCACCATTCCGATGGTGCTGGTCTATCTGTTTGGACAGCGTTATGTCTATGAGGCCAACATTAGCGGCGGAAGCAGTGGAATCAAGTAACCGAAGTGTCTGTGGTGATTGTATGTGCTGAACCTGATGTTCAAGATCAACGGAATAATCAACGTACATGGAGAAAGGATTGTTTAGCCCATGGCGCATAAAGAACAACGCAGCAGAGGCAAACGGAGTTATATCCTCATGGGTGTCGCCCTGATTGCCCTGCTGGCAGGAGGAGGAATTGTTATCAATCATTTTGCCAATGAATCATCCAAAACACTTGAGTTCCAAGGGGAACCGGTACGTCTGAAGCTGGATCAGTCCTATAATCATTTTGAAGGCTGGGGTACGTCACTTGCCTGGTGGGCCAACGATCTTGGTGGATGGAAGGATCAGGCGAAGGTTAGTGAAGTGATGGATCTGGTCTTTGACCCGGAGAAAGGATTAGGTCTGAACATCGTTCGTTACAATATTGGCGGCGAGGAAAATCCGGAGATGAAAGCTCTTCGTCCCGGTGGGGATGTACCTGGCTTCCAGCCTGAACCTGGAGAGTGGGACTGGGAGGCTGATGCAGGTCAGCGTGCTGTATTACAGGGTTCGATGGAGCGCGGTGTGAACATTGCCGAAGCATTCTCCAATTCACCACCTTACTGGATGACGATCAGTGGATCAGTTACCGGAGCAGTGGATGGCAGCAATAATCTGCGTGACGATCAGTATGATGCGTTTGCCGATTATCTGACCGAAGTCGTGAAGCATTATCGGGACGAGTGGGGGATCACTTTCCGCACACTGAATCCGCTTAATGAACCTTCCTCCGACTGGTGGAAGAAGGGCAATATGCAGGAAGGCAGTCATTTTACCAATGAAAAACAAGCCGAGATTATCAAGAAAGTCGCTGCTTCTCTTCAAAGTAAAGGACTGGACGGAACCGTCATCAGTGCCGCGGACGATAACAGCATTGATGAGACGGTGTTCAATTTCAACCTCTATGATCAGGATACGCTGGACGTGATCCAGCAGATCAATACCCATTCCTATAATGGTAGCAAAATGGAAGAGTTGCGCACGCTGGCAGAACGCCAGGGCAAGAAGCTGTGGATGTCCGAATACGGAACAGGCGGTAGCGAGCCGCACAGTCATGAGGATATGACCTCGGTGCAGGAGCTGGCAGAGCGGGTCATGTTCGATCTGAAAATCATGCAGCCATCCGCCTGGGTATACTGGCAGGCCGTTGAAGATGAAGGCGCCAATAATAACTGGGGATTCATTCATGCCAACTTTAACGGAGAAGAGCAGTATGAGATGACCAAACAGTACTATGGCATGGCCCAGTTTACAAAGTTCATTCGTCCAGGCGCGACGATTATTCCAACGGATGGTGGACGCACGCTGGCTGCCTATGACGCGGAACGTCAGAGACTGGTGCTGGTGATTCGTAACGAATTGTCAGCGGGTACAACGGCGTTTGAACCGGAAGGGTATGCGTACGGAAAAACATCCACCGCTCAGGTGTATCAGACTTCACCGGATCGGAACATGGAACAGCTTGAAGACATTCCGGTGTATGCCAACGGACTTGAAGTGCCTACCGCAGACAACTCCATCACAACGGTTGTACTGGAAGGCGTGACGTTGCAGGCGAACTGATAACAGCGATTGAATGGTTGTTCGGTCATCTGAGTGCTGGCGTGAATATGAACATTATCATTTTGAACTAATCATTTACACAGAGAAACGAAGAGGACAGAAATAACTTGAAGAAGCGGAGCGTTCGCCTTTATCCCCGGATTTCCCCTTTGAGAAAAGGGAATCAAAAAATCTGGGGATAACAGCGATTGGAAGGTTGTTCTGTCATCGAAGTGTGCAGTGTAAATAATCTTTAGTTCAATTTATATCAATAAAGAGAAGGAGGGGATATCTTTGACAGAGAAAGCATCCCTTTTGCTCCAGGAACAGGAGAAGAACATCGCCAGGGCTGAGAACGGTGTTCAATCTGAATTAACATACGATGCACGCAGTTTTTTTCTGAACGGAGAGCGTGTGTTTCTGAATAGTGCCACGATCCATTATTTCCGTATGCCGAAGGAGGAATGGCGTGAGGTTCTGCTGAAGGCGAAGCTGGCAGGCATGAACTGCATCGATACTTACTTTGCGTGGAATGTGCATGAACCGGAAGAAGGACAGTGGTCCTTTGAAGGGGACGACGATTGCGGCGCGTTTCTGGATTTGTGCGCAGAACTGGGCATGTGGGTCATCGCGCGTCCGGGTCCGTTTATCTGTGCAGAATGGGATTTTGGCGGTTTTCCATACTGGCTTGGTACGAAGGACGACGTGAAATTCCGGGAAAATAATGAGACGTATCTGCATTATGTGAATTTGTATTTTGACCGGATTGTACCGATTATTCGGGACCGCCAGCTATCCGCTGGGGGTACGGTTATTCTCGTGCAGGTGGAGAATGAATACGGGTATCTGATGGATGACGCTGCTGCAAGTGACCATATGAATACACTGAGGGATGGATTGTTGCAACGTGGCATTGACGCTACGCTGATCACTTGCGTTGGCGGGGCGGAAGGCACGATTGAAGGGGCTAATTTCTGGTCGGGTGCTGACGGGCATTATGAGAAACTTCGTGCTAAACAGCCGGACACCCCAAAAATGGTCACGGAATTCTGGACAGGATGGTTCGAGAACTGGGGAGGGCCTTCGGCCATTCAGAAGACGGCGCCTTTGCTGGAGAGACGAATCATGGAAATCCTGCGTGCCGGATATACCGGAATAAGTCACTACATGTTCTATGGAGGCACGAATTTTGGTGGGTATGGCGGCAGAACGATGGGTAGCAGTGATATCTTTATGATTACGTCCTATGACTATGATGCACCGCTGAACGAATATGGACGGGTGACACCGAAATATGCAGTAACCAAGAATTTGTCCTATTTCGTCCATGCATTTGGGCCATTTCTCATGGAAACTGAGGAAATTCCCACAGAACAGATCGTTGTACGTCATCCTGAAGGGGTGTCTGTGCGAGGCAGACAGGCTGACAACCAGAAGATTTGGTTCCTGGAGAGTCACAAGGATGAACGCGAGACGATGCACATTACGCTCGAAGAAGGCCGTACTATTCCCGTATCGCTGAATCCGGGTCAGATTGTTCCGTTGCTGGATCGCGTGCCGATTGCTGAAGATGTTTACCTGACTGCGGGTACGATGATTACGGGCAATGAAATGATAAATGGAGAATTGAACCTGTTCATCGTGGCCGCTGCGGGGCAGCGTTCTGTTGTTGAACTGGAAGCAGGGGCATTGAACGTCACGGGTAGCACAGTGCAAGTGCTGGTCGAACATGATTCAGCCAGGAACGTATACCGCTTCGATCTGTTCCATTTCCAAGAGCCGGGAATAATCCAACTGGAAGCAAACGGCACACCGATCCGATTCATCATTCTGGATCAAGAAACGATGAATCGAACATGGCGATTGGAAGCAACAGACCAGAAAGGACTTCGTTATGCGATCGGCTTCGATGACGTAGATGTATTGCCATCTGGTCATGTCAAGGGCATGATCACTGACACAGATCGCACAATTACGCTGCTTGGTGACTGGGCCGATGGAGAACGGAGGTTCACAGGTCATGAGTTTCTCGCTGGCGAGGAAAAAGGTGTACAGTACGATGTGCTGAATCCAGAGGGACGAAATACACCAACGCCATCCACTCCACAAGCTGTACCGAGTGAACCTAGTCAGGAGTCCGTTCCAAGAATACAACAGCGGCAGCTTCCATTGCTATCGCCGATTGCGCCAACGTTATCTGCTTCTCCGGAGCTGTCACGTATTACGTTAACTGCGAAGCAGCGCTCGGCGAGTGCACAACCGGAGGACTTTTCCCGGTATGGACAAGATTTTGGGTACCTGTTGTATGAATGCGACTTCGAAAGTCCAACTGAAGGAATCACTAACCTCATTTTGCCGGATATTCAGGATACTGCCAGAATCATCGTTAATGGTGTTCAGCAGGCATTAGTGCGTCAGGTAGGTTCCGCAGGAGTACAGTTACATGTATGTCAAGGGCAGAACACACTTCAGATTTTGGTGCAGCATATGGGCAGATTGAACTTCTCTCCATATTTGGGTGAAAGCAAAGGTCTGGCTGGTGCTGTTTATCTGGGAGGTAAAGTTCAGGATATTCGTCGGGATTGGCGTACGGAGAGTGGAAGTGTTCATCTTGATGAAGTGAATTCTCTCCAAGGGGCTACACTTCTAAGCAGAAGTTTTACGCTGGATAGCATGGATCGGGCGACTCTCGTGGGTGCCTTGAGCAAAGGTCTTCGTATCAACGGCATCGAAGTTCCGATGGAAGGATATCAGGACTGGTTTGCCTTTCAGACGCTGGACATATCCCTCTACATCAAGCCAGGAGAGACGAATACACTTGAAATGCCGTATAGCCGTTCACCATTGAATCGACTGGAACTGATCACATATTCGAGTCAGGGAGAACTGAAGGATTGGCGTATGGCAGGGACAGATGCATTGCTTCCGCAACAATGGGAGAGATACGAGGTAGGACAGGAATCGATCCTTCCTGGAGCACAGGGGTCAATCCAGCATGTAGCACAGCATGGTATCGCCGAAGGTGGCAATTCAAGTGCCAATCTAGTGGCCAATACCTCGGCTGGATCGGTTCATAGTGCTACATTGAACGAGAAGTCTCACCCTGTATCTAATCATACTCAAGTCAGAGGATCGTACGGTCAGCCCGTCTGGTACCGCTGGCGTTTCGCGAAGCCTACGGTTTCGGAGCAACATAAGATCAATCTGATGCTTCGCCTGACGGGAATGAGCAAAGGAACTATTCACTTGAACGGACATCATCTGGGCCGATACTGGCAGATTGGTCCGCAAGAGGATTACAAAATTCCAGTAGCCTGGCTACTGGAAGAGAATGAACTACTTTTGTTCGATGAAGAAGGCAGAACGCCAGAACGGGTACGATTCCTATTGGATGCGTTATCTCGTTATCCGTGGGTTGCGGTGGAGTAGAAGCATGGCAGAGATAATCAACTAGAAATGAATTGGGCTCGAAAATAGCATCACATAACGAAAAGTTCACCTTTTACTACAGTCATACTACCTCATTTTCTTAGTCGAAATAACCCGGGTTCGTGAATTAGGCTAAGGGAATGGGGGAACTGTGGTGATTAGGTCGGAACAATGGGCAAAGGTACACTTATAGCCCAATAATTTGTAACCGTTTACATATATAAAAGTGTTCATCCATGATCTGTGAAGGGAGTGATGCTTCATGTAATTGGAATTCGAACAGGCAGCCGAGAGGTGTTGCTCACAGGGGGAATCCCAAGTTGTTTTATTTTGACAATAAGATACAAGGTTTTGGCATGTTCATCACTCATGCATAAGGAGCTGACCTGATGTTAACGAAGAGGAAAGACAGAGCAAGAGGATTCAGCGGTTTCAAAGCCATAATGACTTTTCTGCTCGGAACATTGCTTCTATTGACCATGGTATTCCCGAATACAGCCAGAGCAGCGACAAGTGTCTATACGATATCCGCCTTTACGAACACAAGTGAGTCCAATATGTATATCTACGAATCCTATAATGCGACACACTATGGTTTGCTAAAAGGGCCAGCCTATACACCTCCGGCCGATCTGATCCGCGATCCCAGCATCATGAAGCACACAGATGGTCTATATTACGTCGTCTACACCACGAACTGGTCAGGTAACACGGTCGGTATCGCCTCTAGCCCGGATAAAGTGAACTGGACGTTTGTCCGTAACATTACATTATCCACACCTACCACAATCGCACACACCTGGGCACCAGAATGGTTCAAAGACAGCAACGGCAGTCTGAACATTATCGTGTCCCTTTCCCCAGGCAACTATGAGAATTTCAAACCTTATGTCATCACCGCTTCAGGCAGCAATCTGACGTCTACCTCATGGTCCGCGCCTACTGAACTGGCAGGCATTGCTCCCAATTATATCGATACCTTTATCGTGAAGACAGGATCAACCTACCATGCTTTTACCAAGAACGAGACCACTAAATACATTGAATATGCGACATCTACCTCGCTGAGCGGTCCTTATACCTTTAAAGGCACAGGGGACTGGGCAGGTTGGGGCTCTTGGGTTGAAGGTCCGGCGCTTGTTCAGTTGGATAATGGTTCATGGCGAATCTACTTTGATGGCTATGCGACACAAAAATATTATTACAGCGACTCTGCTGACGGTTTCCAGACCTGGGGTGCCAAGCAGGAGATTGCGGGTCTTACCGGACTCGTCCGGCATATGACCGTATTGAAAGAGTCCGGACAGCCGGGTGATATCCGCAAGTTGGAATCATTCAATGTGCCGGGCAGCTTCATTCGTCATTACAACTATCAGGCAAGAATTGATACGAGTGTTAGTCCTGTGGAGGATGCACAGTTCCGCATCGTTCCGGGTCTGGCGAATGCAACAGGCATTTCATTTGAGTCTATGAATTATCCCGGTTATTTCCTGCGCAATAATAATGGCAACATTACACTGGTGAAAAATGACGGCAGCGCTACGTTTCGAAATGATGCCACGTTCAAGCGTGTAAATGGACTTGCTAACGCCAGTTGGACATCGTATGCCTCGTTTAGTAATCCAAACCTGTACCTGAGACATTATAATAATGTGCTGAAATTGGAAGCTGTCGTTACTGCACTCGATAAGTCAGACGCGACCTTCCGAGAGGTTGCACAATAATTGGTGTTCGTGTTTAAGAAGATATAAATAAGTTAAACTATTTACACGATAACGGAGAGGTCAGAAATAACTTGAAGAAGCGAAGCGTGCGCCTTTATCCCCGGATTTTCCCTTTTAAAGAATAATAAAAAAATCTGGGGATAACAGCGATCGGAAAGTTATTCTGACATCGGAGTGCAAGTGTAAATTCATAAGGAGTGAAGCGGATGAAGTGGTTAAAACGAATGAGCTCGTTGCTGCTGGCAGGAAGTCTGCTAACAGGGAGTTTGAATTTGGGCACAGAGGTATCTGCCGCAGGAGCCTACACGGCTGTTGCCGATCCATCGAAGCAATATCAGACGATGGAAGGCTGGGGAACATCTCTCGCATGGTGGGGCAAGGTGGTTGGAGAATATTCCAATCGTGATGAGTATGTGGAGAAAATGTTCAACGCAAATACCGGACTTGGTCTGAACATCCTGAGGTACAACATTGGAGGCGGGGATAATCCATCATCCAATATCCTTGAATATCGCAAAGCCGTTCCTGGCTATCAGTCTTCTCCCAGCGTGTATGACTGGAATGCAGATGCGAACCAGCGTTATATGCTGCAAGCTGCCAAAGCTCAAGGCGTGAATGTCATCGAAGCCTTTGCGAATTCCGCACCTTACTGGATGACGATCAGTGGTGGTGTGTCCGGTGCGGCCAATGGAGGGAACAACCTTAAACCCGATTATTATGATGATTTTGCGGATTACCTAACCGAGGTTGTGAAGCATTTTCGGGATAACTGGGGGATCACATTCGATAGCGTAACTCCACTGAATGAACCGATCTCGACGTGGTGGAAGCAGGGAAATGACCAGGAGGGCATGCACTTTGACCGGGCGGAGCAGAACACGATTCTGAGTCAATTACAAGCTTCGTTGAATGCAAAGGGCCTGTCCACAAAGTTGAGCGCACCGGAAGAATATAGTATCGATGATACCAATGTATCATTCAACAGCTACAGCACCGCGGTGAAATCAGCAATCAGTCAGATCAACACACACACGTATGGCGGAAGTAATCGAACTGCTTTGCGCAACACCGCGACGTCTGCGGGCAAACATCTGTGGACCTCTGAATATGGGGACGGGGATGCAAGTGGACTTACGATGTCACGTACCATCCTCAAGGATATTCGTAATATGGGCGCGAGTGCGTGGGTGTATTGGCAAGCCGTGGATAGTGCAGAAGGATGGGGCTTCTTCAAGAATGTGCTGAACAATACGCAAACGACCAGCTACACCGTGAACCAAAAATATTATGTCATGGGCAATTACAGCAAATTTATTCGTCCCGGATACAAGATTATCGGCATGAGTGATGCCAATACCCTTGCGGCCTATGATACAGCTTCCGGCAAAGTCGTGCTGGTCACAACCAATTCGGAGTCGACGGATACAGCGGTAACGTATGATCTCAGTCGTTTTAATAACACAGGCACGTCTGCTCAAGTATATCGGACCTCTTCAACAGAGAAGTTGCAGCAACTGACCAATATTTCGGTACAAAATAAAACCTTTACCGCTACAGCCAAGGCCAACTCGGTCACAACCTATGTCATTTCCGGTGCATCTTATAATGGCAGCACAGGATATGAAGCCGGGGCCATCTACAAATTAATCAACCGTAACAGTGGACTTGCACTCGATGTGAACGCTGCTTCTACTACAGGTGGAGCAACGATCATTCAGTGGAATGATAATGGAGCAGCCAACCAGCAATGGAAGCTGGAATCTACAGGCAACGGATATTACAAAATCCGCAATGTGGGCAGTGGCCTTTTGCTGGATGTGAATTCGAGTTCTACACAAGGCGGAGCCTCTTTGATCCAGTGGCAGGATAACGGGGGCAACAATCAGCAATGGCTACCGATTGATGTGGGAGGATATGTGGTACTTGCGAATCGAAACAGTGGCCTGACGGTTGATATCAATCAAGGGTCTCTGACCGCCGGTGCCTCCACCATTCAATGGGCCGACAATGGCGGAGCCAATCAGCAATGGAGCCTTGTCAAAGTTAATTAGTGTGAGTGATTCTTAATTAACATTCTTACGTGTCCTTCTTTCTTGGAGGTGCAGTGCTCTAAGCAACACTGCACCCTCTAAGAAAGTAGCTATTTTATACGTACATAGGTTCATTCAAAGGGCTGGTACTTAACGAAAACGTGATAATGCAAACCTTCCAATATCCTGATCCGTATGTCCTGTTTGCACCAAGTCGGCTAGAATTTGCCCAATGGCACTTGCGAACTTGAAGCCGTGACCGGAGAAACCACCTGCGAGCCACACACGTTCATGGGCAGGGTGCCGGTCGATAATAAAGTCTTCATCCGAAGTGAATTCATACTTGCACACACTACCACGTTTCAATGCTCCAGCTGCCTGGGGCATATGAAGTTCGAGCAGCCTGCGCAGATCCCCCTCGTCCGTTTCTTCCGTACCAAAAGGAGCCATTGTACTTCCTGGTGTCCACACCTGGCCCGTATCATGACGACCCATCTTCAGTCCTGTTCCGCCAATGCTTGGAAATCCATAATATGTACCTTCTTTTCCTGCCAGTGTAAAACCGGGGAAGTATGCCTCGCCGTATAAGGCTTCTGGTGCATTAAACCATCCAACCGTTTTACGCACTGCCTGAATGGGGAGATCCACGAAAGGTTTCAATGTCTGAAACCAGGCGCCAGCGCTCAGGATGATTTGATTCGCGTGGTATGTCTCGCCACTTGAAGTCTGAACTGTCACGGAATGTGGTTCGTATTCGATATGCTCCACACGAGTGTGAGTTAACAAGGTGGCACCTTGATCCTCACCTGCCTTGCGAAAGGCACGTATGCAGCGTTCACTATACAAATAACCCGCATCAGGCTCATACATACCCTCGTAATGTTCAGGTACTGTAATACCTGGCCAGCGTTTCATCACCTCGGCTGCATGTAACGTTTCATACCGAATGCCTGCATCATCTGCATGGCTCAATCGGTTGTGGAAGGAATGAATCTCCGGATCAACCACATTCAATACACCAGAAGGAACAAACAGTTGGTCGCCAGTTGTTTCCTCTAGTTCGTGCCATAACTCCTGTGCAAGCATTGCCATGGCAATATAGTCAGGCCCACCACTGTACACATGGCGCATTAGTCTTGTATCTCCGTGATGGCTTCCTTCCGTGTGCGGAGGATCAAAGGCATCTATTAGTAAAGTTTTACATCCACTGCGCGCTAGATAATAACCCGCACTCATGCCCATGGAGCCGGCTCCAACGATAATAACGTCATATGATTTTGTGGTCATGGTTCCGCCTCCTAGTCTATTTCCAATGTTAATCTCTAAAGCATAATGTAGTCTCCCCACTTTTAATAGTCAATAGAACAGCTTATAGAGAAGAGAGAGATGTTAATAGAACATATTAATAGTAAAATGATTTCTACTATGAATGCTGCAAAGGAGACCTCGTATGAGTGAGCAATTTACGTTTGACCTGTTTCCCCTAATCGAGACCGAACGATTCATCCTCCGGTCGGCAGAGGCTAGGGACAGCCAAGATCTGTTGGCGTTATATTCGGATGAAGCTGTGGTCCAATATATGCCATTCACTCCCTTTGAATCCCTTGAGGATGCACAGGGTGAGATGAATTGGTATGCGAAGATTTTCAAGGAACATACGGGTTTACGCTGGATGATTGAAGACCGTGAAACTCGTAAAGTGATCGGAACCTGTGGGTTCTTGAACTACGAAGATGTACATAACCGTGCAGAGATTGGATACGACTTGTGTTCCTCTTTCTGGGGCCGCGGTGTTATGACGGAAGTGGCCGATGCTGTGCTGCATTTTGGATTCACGAGCATGCAACTCAACAAGATCGAAGCGAAGGTTGAACCGGAGAACGAGTCGTCAATCCGCCTGCTGCACAAGCTTGGTTTTCAACAAGAGGGTGTACTGAGGCAGCATGAGTTTGAGAAAGGCAGATATATTGACCTTGCGGTGTTCTCCAAGTTACGAAGTGAAATATAGGCAAGCTAGCCCACAAGGATTCCAATGACTCCATCTCATTCCAGAGCCGTAAGGCTTGTCCCTCTGAATGAGCCCGTGCTATATTGGAGAGATGTGAGGAGATGAGGATATGAAGCTGGTGTCCTGGAATGTGAATGGCTTAAGGGCATGTGTGACCAAAGGATTCATGGATTATTATCAAGAGAGTCAGGCGGACATTTTCTGCCTTCAGGAGACCAAATTGCAAGCCGGACAGATTGAGATGGACCTGGGGGAAGATGTTTATCAATATTGGAATTATGCGATCAAAAAAGGTTATTCCGGCACGGCTATATTTAGCCGCATCAAGCCGTTGTCCGTTCGTTACGGGATGGAGGAAGACAGTGAACCGGAAGGTCGGATGATTACACTGGAGTATGATGATTTTTATCTGGTGAACGTCTATACACCTAACGCGAAGCGCGATCTGACCCGGCTTCCTTATCGTCTGGAATGGGAGGACCGATTCCGGGGATATGTCCTGCAATTGGAGCAGACTAAGCCGGTTATCGTCTGTGGTGACCTGAATGTGGCTCATCAGGAGATTGATCTGAAGAATCCGAAGCCCAATCTGGGCAATTCCGGATTTACGCTTGAAGAGCGTGGCAAGATGACCGATTTGCTTGCTTCTGGTTATGTGGACAGCTTCCGTCATCTATATCCGGATCGTACGGATGTATACAGCTGGTGGTCTTATATGCCGAAGGTTCGAGAACGGAACGTGGGCTGGCGCATTGATTATTTTCTCGTATCCAATCAATTGGCACCTAAGGTGGCAGATGCGCATATCGACTGCCATGTGATGGGCAGTGATCATTGCCCGGTGGGTCTCACATTGGAACTGTAAAGGCATAGATGAACTGCAAGTTTCCTTAATCGGAGATTTGCAGTTTTTTTACGTCACAGGTAGGGGAGGGAGACTGGACTTTGGTTGGGGAAAGGACTGGACTCGGGATTGTTTCAATTCGGCTATTTCTTGGGTACGATTGAAGCATACATATATAGATGAACCTTTGGGGTAAGGGGTAGAGAAGATGAAGAAGGGGTTACGGAAAGGGTTGAAAGTGCTGGGAGGCATAATGCTCGCCGCAGGGCTTTTGCTGCTGACGGGAACGGCGTATGAGGCTTATCAATCCACGCAGGATATGAAGTCCTATCCCCCGCCAGGCAAGTATTATGAAGTGAGTGGTCGCAACATGCATCTCTACACTGCTGGCAAAGGAGAGGTAACGGTGGTATTTGCCTCAGGCTGGGGTACGCCCAATCCGTATGTGGATTTCAGTCCGCTATATGACAAGTTGAAATCACAGGTGAAAATTGCGGTATATGATCGGTTCGGGTATGGATACAGCGATTATACGGATGAACCTCGTGATGTCGACACCATCTCGGAAGAGATTCACCAATTGCTGCGAACATCCGGTCAACGTCCACCTTACATCATGGTCGGTCACTCCATGGGTGCGCTGGAGACACTGCGGTTTGCACAAAGGTATCCTGATGAGGTGGCAGGCATGGTCATGATCGATGGTGGCAGCCCAGAGTATTACAGTCGTACGGACCTGGATACACCAGAATGGATGATGGATTGGTCCCGTTTTCTGGTGAAAACAGGCATCGCACGAACGTTGCTGCACTCGGATCGCATGATGGCATCTCTGGTCATTGACCCGAAACTGGTAACGGAAACGATGAAAAAGGCCATCACGATATCCACGCTGAGACATGCGTACAATGACAATGTCATGGATGAGGTTCGGAATTCCAGAACGAATGCAGCGTGTGTGCTTGAGAACAAAACGAAGTTCGACTTCCCCTTGACAATCCTGACAGCCGGTTCGGAGGAGTCGGATGAGGACAGTCAGGCATGGCAGACCGATCAAACGGATTTTGCTTCATGGTCAAGACACGGAACACAGCTGACGGTTCCACACGCGAAACACAGTATCCACAAAAGTCAGCCGGATATTGTCGTCGCCGAGATCATGAAATTAGTGACACCGTCCAGTGACCTATGAGTAACATGATTCCGCAAACACATGATGAACAGGATGAGGAGGAGGGATGGATGAAAAAGATTAGAGTTGTCACCCGATTCCTGTCCATACTCGTAGCCAGTTGTCTATTGTCATTGAGTGTATTATCTGTATCTGTCATATGGGTCAAGAATAACGTCGATGCGGTGCCCGTTATCCAGACGTACGAACGTGAGTAGCATATTAAACTAAGAAGAAGGAGTGATTATTGATGATGAAGAAAAAGAAGGTTTTAATGGCTTGTGCGGCATTGGCGATGGTAGTGGCCTTAAGTGCTTGCAGTAGCGCGGCTGACGAACCGACAGGTGATACTGAGAAGGTGGATACCGAAGTTTCCTCCGGAACTGGTGAACAAGCCACGAATGAAGGAACGAGCGAAGCAACAACAAGTGGAGTGACCGAGACGGAGGGTACGACTGCGCCAGCCGACTCAGATTCAGATAGCAGTGAGCAAGCCGCTGCTGGAAACAGTGAGTTACCAGAGAACTTGCCAAGTGACTTCCCCCTACCGGAAGATGCAACGATTCGTTTAGCTAACTCCGGTGAGAATGAAGGCAAGCAATCAGCCATGGTGATTTTCTCCACTGAACAAGATATGAAAACCGTATCCCAACTGTATAAAGATTACTTTAACGCCAAAAAGTTAACGGATGCAGGTCAGACGATCGATGACAAAAATATTATTATTCAGGGAACCGACCCGGAGACGCAGGATGTCTGGTCCCTAATTGGTGGAACATTGGCGGGGCAGGAAGGCGTCATTGAACTGACGTTGACCTGGACAGAATCTTAAGCAGAAGAATAGGTGCATTGTTCTTACCCACTTTCTATCTACCAATAATAACGAATGAACGCCATAATACCTTGCATACGGAGCCGCATTATTGCTGCACCGCTGTAAGGTATTTTTTATTCGAACTGGAAACCTGACAAGTTACATGGTATGTTATATCATTATACAAGAAGTAATAGACAACTATAGAAGAAGACAGGAGAGGATTGAACATGATTAGAGTGGGTATTGTTGGTTACGGTAACTTGGGTAAAGGTGTAGAGAAAGCCATTTCCCAGAACGAGGATCTGGAACTGATTGCTGTGTTTACACGTCGTAATCCGGAGCAGATGGTCGCTGAAAGCACAGAAGTACGTTTTGAGCATATCTCTGCAGCGGAGCAATACATAGGCAAGGTTGATGTTATGATCCTCTGTGGTGGTTCTGCAACCGACCTTCCAGAGCAGACACCAGCCATCGCCAAGTTGTTCAATACGGTAGATAGCTTCGATACACATGCTAAGATTCCTGAATTCTACAAGGAAGTTAATGCTGCGGCAGAGCAAGGCGGTCACGTAAGTGTCATTTCCACAGGTTGGGACCCAGGTTTGTTCTCCATGAACCGTCTGCTTGCACAGTCTATCCTGCCAGAAGGAAAAGAGTACACGTTCTGGGGCAAAGGTGTGAGCCAAGGTCACTCGGATGCTATTCGTCGTGTTCCAGGCGTTAAGGCGGGCGTACAGTATACTGTACCTGTTGAAGAGGTGATCAATCGCATTCGTGCAGGGGAGACACCAGAGCTGTCTACACGTGAGAAGCATCTGCGTCAATGTTATGTGGTAGCAGAAGATGGTGCTAATCAAGATGAGATCCGTGAGACGATTGTGTCGATGCCTAACTATTTTGCAGATTACGATACAACAGTAACGTTCATTAGCGAAGAAGAATTGAAATCCGAGCATGAAGGTATGCCGCATGGTGGATTTGTGATTCGCAGTGGGGTTACAGGTGCCGGTCAAAAGCAAATTATTGAATTCGGTCTGAAACTCGACAGCAATCCTGAATTTACAGCAAGCGTACTTGTGGCGTATGCGAGAGCAGCGCAACGCTTGAGCGTGGAAGGACATAAGGGAGCGAAAACGGTATTTGATATTCCGCTCGGTCACTTGTCTCCGAAATCGGCTGAAGATCTTCGCCGCGACTTGTTATAATTCTGATTCATTCCTGTGATTTGTATAACAAACAGCTCGTCCTTGGATATATAGGACGAGCTGTTTTTTTTCTGTATACGTTTCATACATTCGTATGAATTAGCAAGGTACATTGCTGGTTATATTCCTGCTCATGCTCTTGCGGAAATGGCACCCTACACCCAGTGTGAGGGAATGTTAAGATGATCCGGCAACTTGGTATTCACATTACCTTTGGCTGCATTAATCTGCGATTGCGTCAGGAAGATGCCACCTCTCAGGTCTGCATCGCCCAGATCCGTATCCCGCAAGTCTGCGCCAATCCAATCCGCATTTCGTGTATCTGCATTTCGGAGGTCGGCCGCGATCATTAAAGCCCCCCGGAAGCTTGCGCCCCGCAGGTCAGCCCCTTTTAAATTGGCACCAAAAAAGTCACTTCCGGTACGTTTTTTACTCTTCTTCGACTTACCTTGTCCATGAGCGGTGGGTGGCACATTCGCACGTACCATCTCACTTGCCTGGACCAAGAGTTGATTCACACTGGACCGATAATTGGCGATGTCCAGACGGAGGAGTGCCGCAGGCTCCAGATTGCTCAAGCGCTCAATCTCCTCATATAACTCACCAAATGCCGAGTGAAGGGATGACGTTTCCGGTCTCATCATCATTTCCTTCATATAACTGAGCAACTCGTGAAGTTGTCGCAAGGCAGGCAGACAATCGAACATCTCGTTTGCAGACTCTGGATGATCACGCCAATCTTTGCCCGCGTAGGTCACTTGGGACAGCTTCTGTCCAGCTCCGAAACAGTCGTATACCGTGCAACCTTTGAACCCTTTCTGCCGAAGCTGGGTATGGATACCGCAGCGATTGTCCGTGCGCAGATTGGGACAGGGGGTGCCGCTGGCCTTGTCAAAAGCAAAGTCCGATGACTTGCCATAGGGCAAGGCAACACAGCACAGGCCAAAACATTGCTCGCAGTCTGCGCTCAGATGCGGACTCGCCGTGCTGGCAAATGGTTGGTTAGACAATGTAAACACTTCCTTATAATAGTACACATAGATGAAATTACGTCAGTACCACTTTACCATTGCCCTGGGATTAGATCAATTGATGATAAGGAAAAAGGACGTTTCCCAAATTACATGGGAACGCCCTTTTATCGTGGAGAATCCTTTCTTTATCAGGAATTTCTCCATACTATTCTGTATTTAAATTAAACTACACCTTGAGCAATCATGGAATCGGCTACCTTAAGGAAACCGGCGATGTTCGCTCCGGCTACGAGGTTGCCTTCACAGCCATATTCTTCAGCAGCTTCTACACAGCTGGTGTAGATGTTCTTCATGATGTCATGCAGCTTCGCGTCTACTTCTTCAAATGACCAGGACAACCGCATGCTGTTCTGTGACATTTCAAGAGCAGACACGGCTACACCGCCGGCATTCGCCGCTTTGGCTGGACCGAACAGTACGCCTGCACCGTGGAAGACGTCAATGGCAGCCAGGGTGGAAGGCATATTCGCACCTTCGCCAATGGCTTTTACGCCACCTTTGACCAGAAGGGCCGCAGCTTCTTCATCGATCTCGTTTTGTGTCGCACACGGAAGAGCAATATCACAAGGAATAGACCAGATGCCTTCACAGCCTTCGGTAAATGTAGCATGCGGATGTTCTTTAACGTATTCGCTGATGCGCAGACGATCAACCTCTTTCAGACGTTTCACGGTATCCAGGTTGATGCCTTGTGGATCGTGTATGTAGCCACCTGAGTCACTACACGCCACGACTGTAGCTCCAAGCTCCTGTGCCTTCTGTATGGCATAGATGGATACATTACCTGAGCCAGAGACAACGACTGTGCTGTCCTTGAAGCTGAGCCCTTTGGATTGCAGCATCTCCTTCACGAAGTACACACAGCCGAAGCCAGTCGCTTCTTTACGTGCCAAGCTTCCTCCGTACAGCAGACCTTTACCTGTCAAAACGCCTGCCTCATGCCCGCCATGGATACGTTTGTATTGGCCGAACATGTAACCGATTTCCCTTGCGCCTACACCAATGTCACCTGCGGGTACATCGGTATCGGAACCAATATATTTGTACAGCTCTGTCATGAAGCTTTGCGTGAAACGCATCACTTCCAGATCTGATTTTCCTTTGGGATCGAAGTCAGAACCACCTTTACCACCACCAATAGGCAGTCCGGTCAACGCATTTTTGAAAATCTGTTCGAAGCCGAGGAACTTGATGATGCCCGAGTATACGGAAGGGTGGAAGCGAAGTCCGCCTTTGTACGGACCAATGGCACTGTTGAACTGTACCCGGAATCCACGGTTAACCTGAACTTTGCCCTGATCATCTACCCATGGGACACGGAATGTGATTACACGTTCGGGTTCGACAAGCTGTTCCAGCAGACTATGGTTCTTATATTTGGGATGTGCTTCAATGACAGGAATAAGGGAATCCAGGATTTCTTTGACAGCCTGATGGAACTCGTCTTCGTGCGGATTTCTCGCGACAACCGACTCATAGACGGAATGAACATATTCTGCGGCAGTAACTTGAGCTGACTCTGTAGTTTCTTTTGTTATCGTGGACACTTTTTCAATGCACTCCTTTATTGTGTTAAAGTCTGTAGATGCTTATTTGCATAAATTGCATAAAAGTTTGTAGTTAAATATACAGGAAAGCAAATAAAAATACGAGATGGAAATCCATAAAATGTTTTTTATGCAGTAATTAAAATGTTCTATGGATCTACCATCTGATGTGAAGAATGAAGTTATCAAATGGAAGATATGACCACTAATAAGAATAAAACAGCAAGTTAGCCGAATATACTGGATTAATATATTAGTTTTGGTAAGATGGTAAGAAGGTCTCGTATTCAGGGGGCTTTTAACAATACAAAGGAGGAAAACAAGATGATGAAGAGAAACATGCCAATCAACATGGAGAACAAGGCTTGTATAGGGGGTGAAATCTATTATGAACCATAGGACTTCCCGCCAAAATTGCAGAGAGAAGCTGGTAAGCCAGCTATTTACATTGGGTGAAGAGAAAAGAACATTTCTCGACGCCTATTTCGACGCGCGTGATCCGGAGCGAATACAGTTGGAAAAACAGCTGCTGGCGTATACGCACTATGTGGAAAAACTGCTCCTCGGTCCTGATGAAGATCTGGACTCGGCTGTATTGATCGGTAGCCATATTGATTTTGAATACATCGATTTTCATACGTCCGATTCGTTCATGATTGTCATGCCAGATGATACGGACCCGGATGAGGGTCGTATTTCCTTCCTCTCCCCGGTAGGGAGTCAATTACTGCTTGGCAGTAAGGGCGAAGTACGGTCCGTTCATACGCCATCAGGCTCGATGAGGATACGCATCACGGGAATTGAGCTGAAGAGCGAAACCCTGAACGGGTTGGCCTTAGGGGGTGCAGATCATGCACTTTAAAGAGACGGATTTACCCGGGATTGGACGTAAATACTGGCTGCATACCCGCAGTGGTGAGCACCTGGTCATTGTGATTCATAACGACGAGCGACGTGACCTGTTCCATATGGAGTCAGGGGATACGCCTGAAGAGCTGGGTGATATGGTATCTCTGGTTACCTTGGACGATGATGAAGCCCGTGCGGTTGCCGCTATCGTTGGTGGTATGACCTACAAACCTCAGTTTCAGAATGAACGTGAAGTGATGCTTGAAGGGCTTTTAATTGAATGGCTCCGAATTGAGCCTCACGCGGTAAGCATAGGCATGACGATTGGGGAACTGGATATTCGGCAGGCTACGGGGGCCGTTATTCTGGCTGTTGTGACGAAGGACAGGGAAAAGCAATTTAATCCCGGTCCGGATTACATTTTTACCGCTGGAGCTACAGTTGTGGTCGCCGGTGAACGGAATCAGATCAAACAGCTCAAACAATTGTTGACTGATGGACGGACTTAGCCTATGGATATGCTCATATTCGAAGTGGGAATTGCCGTTGCGCTGATTACACTTACGGGGCTGATATCTTCACGATTACGTTTTTCGGTCATTCCTTTCTATATACTGATTGGTATGGCTGTAGGACCACATGCACCACAGATCGGGATTGTGGATTTACGTTTTATCGAAAGTTCGACCTTTATTGAATTTATGGGCAGACTTGGCATTTTGTTTTTGTTATTTTATCTGGGTCTGGAATTCTCCGTCTCCCGTTTATTAAAGTCTGGCAAAGCCATTCTGACCGGGGGCATGTTCTATGTAGGCCTTAATTTTGTCTCAGGACTGTTGCTGGGCTGGTTCATGAATCTGCCGCTCCAGGAGACACTCGTTGTCTGTGGGATTATGACCAGTTCTTCTACAGCCATCGTGGCTAAAGTGCTCGTAGATCTGAAACGCACAGCGAACCCGGAGACAGAGATTATCATGGGTATGATCATGTTTGATGATTTGTTCATCGCGATTCATATCTCGATTCTGACCGGACTTGTGCTCAGCGGGGCAACTTCATTCTTGAGCGTTCTGCTGGTATCCCTGTCTGCGTTGCTGTTCATCGTGCTCTTCCTGATCATCGGCAGGAAAAGCATCAAATATATTGATAAGGCACTGAACATTAAGTCTTCAGAGTTGTTTCTGTTAACTGTCATGACACTGCTCTTCCTGGTGGCAGGTTTCTCGGAGACACTTCATGTAGCCGAAGCAATCGGGGCTTTGATGATGGGACTGGTGCTGGGCGAATCAAGACACGTCAGTCGAATTGAGCATCAGATCATGCCTTTCAAAGATTTTTTTGGTGCGATTTTCTTCTTCAGCTTTGGCCTGACCATTGAGCCGTCATCACTTGGCGGAGCTGTGGGCATGACGATTATTGCTGTTATTCTGACGATCGCCAGTAACTATGGTGCAGGCATGATTGCTGGCAGATTGGCTGGAATGAGTCCAAAGGCCTCATTGAATGTGGGCTTTACCTTGGTCTCCCGGGGCGAATTCTCCATTATCATGGCGAACATCGGCAAGGCCGGAGGACTGATGGCGTCCATCCAATCGTTTGCCGTATTATATGTGTTAATTCTGGCTGTGCTGGGACCTATCCTGACGAAAGAATCTCCGCGGATCTATGCTCAGTATGAGCGTCTAAGGAAGCGGATGAAACGAAGGGAAACGGGTTAGTCAAACACTGGCTGTCCTTAGACAGATCGGGAATTCTGACCGTAGTGTTTAATAGGGCGTCACACCTTTTGGAGAGAGAAATCACTCCACGGTGTGGCGTTTTTTTATTGGGAATCGACCCATTACAACCTTGTTATAATACTCATTCCACCAATTTATGGTATGTATCCATATCTTGTGCGTGGTCGTGAATGTTCAATTCCTGAGGCAGGACTTTGGATGTGATTTGGTAGAAATGGATTGAAAATAAACAGTTATTATGTAAAATAATGCTATATTCAAATCTAGTAGTTGAACTAACTATTTACACGAGAATGGACGAGGAGGAATAGTTGATGAACAAGAAAAGTAGATTTCAACGGTTAAAATGGGCCGGTACAGGGTTATTGCTCAGTCTCGTATTATTTGCTTTACCTGCATCTGCTGCATGGAATGATACATATCAGGGTTACGCGACGTATACGGGCTCAGGCTACTCGGGAGGTGCGGTGTTGCTTGATCCCATCCCGGCGGACATGAAGATTACCGCACTCAATCCGTTCCAGCTCAATTATAATGGCGTCAAAGCTGCATTGGCGGGGGCCTATCTTGAAGTACAGGGACCTAAAGGCAAAACAACCGTCTATGTAACAGACCTCTATCCAGAGGGTGCTAGTGGAGCGCTGGATCTCTCGCCGAATGCTTTTAACCTGATCGGTGACCCCAAGGCAGGCAAAATCAATATCAGCTGGAAAGTGGTCAAAGCTCCAATTCAAGGCAACGTCTCCTATCGGATCAAGGAAGGCAGCAGTCAGTGGTGGGCAGCCATTCAGGTCCGCAATCATAAGTATCCGGTGCTGAAGTTTGAAGTGAAACAAAAGGATGGTACGTGGCTCAATCTTGAAAAGCAAGACTATAATCATTTCCTCGGAACTGGACTGGGCAAAGAAAAACTGAACGTTCGTATTACCGATATTCGCGGTCAGGTATTAAATGACACGATCCCGGCTCTACCTAATGATGGATCGGGTAGTGCGTATATCGTACCGGGCAATGTACAGTTTCCCGATTGACAGATATACGAAGGTGTTATAAAAAGAAGTATGGTCATAGACGGTTTATAACGAAAAGTCGTACATTGTACGGCTTTTTTGGTATACGAAAAGAGGAGAATATACCGCATGAAGAAAAGTTTGCCTTCCTATCGGACAACACATCCCTATTGGAAGCAGTATCAGGATTTTTTCCCGGAAGAAGTCCGACTGGATGAATATACAGCTCCTGAAGAAGAATGGTGGGAATCAAATGGGGTTCATCTACATATTGATCGATTACCTGCGCCTGAGTCTTCGATCAAAATTTTGTTTATACACGGTGCGGGAGGCAATGGCAGGTTGCTCGCTCCGTATGCCCGCATGTTGCAGCGACATGGATACGAGGTGGTATCGCCAGATCTTCCGCCGTATGGGTTAAGTTATGCAATGTCTGGTACACGTATCAACTACGAACTATGGATAGAGCTGCTTGTTTCACTCATTGAAAGGGAATATAAGAAAGACGGCAAGTCAATCGTCGTATTGGGAAGCAGCATCGGAGGCATGCTTGCCTATCACACGAGTGCTCGCAGCAAGCGCGTTAAGGGTTTGATCGCAACTACATTTGTAGACACCAGTAATCCGGAAATGCGCGATCAGCTCGCGCCGAATCGTCTGGTGAGCCGTGTGGGAAAACGTATAATGGATCTGTTTCCTGCTCTACTAGATCATGTACGTATTTCGGTCAAGCAGGTATCCCGGATGCAACTGATTACCAATAACCAGGACTTAACCCGGCTTATTATGAATGATCCACAAGCGGCAGCCACACGTATTCCGTTGGAACTATTAAGGACATTCCTTAATAAAAAACCGGAGGTAAGCCCGGAACAGTTCAGCCAGTGTCCGGTCCTGTTGGTTCACCCTGAACTGGACCCCATGACACCGATCCGGTTCAGCCAATCTTTTTTTGATCGTCTGGTGGTGGACAAGGAATGTGTGATCTTGGAGGGTTCAGGCCATTTCCCGATAGAGCAACCAGGGCTGAAGCAATTGGAGGCGGCGGTATTACGATTTTTACAACAGATTCAAGGATGACCAGCCTTGAAATTCCTTCGTATAGATAGTTTTTATATGGTGAGTATGGAAAACACCTCCCACTAAGGGAGGTGAATTAGGATATTTTTGATATGAACTGCGCTACCTCCAACCTGAATCTGTGTGATTTCATTGGAATTGTCCAAAGTTAATCTGGCTCGGATCTCAGAGGGGCGGTTCATGGTATACCCTTGTCTGATCGTGTACGTGTGAAGATGAGGATCTGTAAGCTGGTTGTACTGGGATAAATAACAGAGCATTGCACCATTGGATGTGCCCGTCGCGCTCTCTTCCGGTATATCATAAAGCGGTGCAAAATTACGGCATTCTGCCAGAACGTCCTCAGCATCTGATTCGAGTGTAAACACATGATAACCTACGGCATGATGAGCCTTACATATTTCAGTGATACGCTGGAAGTCAGGGTCGATTTTGGTCAGAACATCAGTATCTTTAACGGCTATCAGGATATCGGGTAGTCCGGTAGATACGATCTGTACAGGTAGTTCGGCATTCAGATCCGCCATAGAAATACGTAACGAATCGGCAATCTGCTGTCGATCCACGATCTTCCCAAACTCCGGCAGCGTCTGAGACAGATAGACTTCTCCATTGACTTCGATAACAACCTCAAGAATTCCCGCCAGTGTCTCCAATGTGTATGTACCAACATCAACGAGCTGTTGTGTCTTCATTAGATAAAATAAAGCAATTGTTGCATGTCCACATAGATCCACTTCATCACTTGGGGTGAAGTAACGTACTTTGAAGTCAGCCTGATCCGACGGCATAACAAATGCTGTCTCTGAAAAACCGACTTGTCTGGCAATCTCCTGCATCTGGGAATCAGATAAATGCGCTGCTTGTAGAACAACGCCTGCGGGGTTTCCGCCAAGAACCTTGTCCGAAAATGAATGTAATGTACTGACTTCTACTTCCATCGTGTTACCTCGCTTGTTTAGTTATTGGGTAAAGGTTAAACCTAATCGATAATCGACATTATATCATGGTTCTTGAACTGAAATGTGAGCACCACCTTCTTTGAATTCTTGAATGAATAGGTCAAGTGATCGCCGGGAAAGGGTAATGAAGGGAGAGAGCATAACGATAATCCAATGGAAAGGCTGGGATCTCTAATGAAAGCAATTGTGATTGAGGAATTTGGTGGAGCGGAACAATTGAAGGAACAGGAAGTAGCCAAGCCGGCGTGTGGAGTGAATCAGGTGCTAATTCGAACGCATGCCACGTCGGTAAACCCGGTGGACTTCAAAATCAGACAAGGCGATATGAAAGAGGCAGCGGAGAATTTTCCGTTGATTTTGGGCGGCGATGTTGCTGGCACGGTGGCTGAAGTTGGCTCGAATGTCATCAGGTTCAGAGAAGGTGATCGGGTGTTTGCGCGTCCTCGTCAATTCGGAACCTATGCAGAATATGTTGCTGTCGATGCGGATATTATTGCCCGTATACCGGAGAAACTGAGTTTCGAGGAAGCAGCAGCGATCCCGCTGGCGGCGATGACGGCATGGCAGGCCCTCGTGGATCACGGACGTTTAGGCAAAGGGCAGAAGGTACTCATTCATGCTGGTGCAGGTGGTGTGGGAACGTATGCCATTCAGATTGCCAAGTCCCTCGGCGCTGAAGTGGCTTCCACGGCGAGTGAATCAAACGAAGCGTTGCTTCGTTCGTTGGGTGTGGATCATTTTATCAATTATAAAAAAGAAGATTTCTCGGAGATTCTCTCCGGTTATGATGTTGTCCTTGATACGATGGGCGGCGATATTCAGCGCGACAGCTTCAAGGTGTTGAAGTCTGGTGGCCATCTGGTATCCTTGGTGGAACAACCGGATGAGAAGCTTGCCAAAGAGGCCGGGGTAACGGCCAACGTCTTCATGATGGAGCCCAAAGGGGATCAACTGGATCAGTTGGCTGAACTGGCTGCGGAAGGCAAGCTCAAATCGATTATTGATGGAACGTATCCGCTAACTCAACAGGGAGTAAGGGAAGCACATGAGAAGAGTGAAACCCATCATACCCGAGGGAAACTTGTTATTCAGGTGCAATAGAATTCATTAACTCGTAGAAGTATGTTGGCTGATGAGTCTGATATAGATTGTACCAGGCCTGTAATGTTTCTGGTGCAAAGACATTCAACAGCTTCAACACATGCATTGTAAATTCTAACGGAGCTATTCCAGATGCAGTAACTAGATTTCCATCGGTTACTGCAGGCTCCGTTTCATAATATGTTTCTCCAGTATAGTTAGGACATATCATCTTCAGGTATTCTAAATCATTGCTTGTATGCTGTCTGGAGTCCAGTAACCCCATTTTTGCAAGTCCAACGGTGGCACCGCAAATCGCCGCAATAACCGTACCCTCTTCTATAGAGGTAGCAACTTTTTTCAATAGGGGATCATGGATGGTGTCCATCCAGGTGTTTCCTCCTGGAAGAATGATGACGTCGTCACCTTTCAATGTACATTCATCAATAGAAATATGAGGAAGGATGTTCAATCCCCCCATGGAAGTTACCGGATGTTTATCTACACCTACGGTTATGACCTGTAAAGGCTCAATACCTTTCCTGAAATACCTTCCCGAGTTAAGTTCAGCAGTTAAATAACCTACCTCCCAGTCTGCCATCGTATCAAATACATATAGATATACGTTCTTCGTTTGCATCATACATGCTCCTTTTGTTTTCATGATTGAATGGATTACTCTTGTATTATAAATTAACTTCACTGACAACTACGGTCAGTGAAGTTTATAAATTTGATAATTAACAGATATGCCAATAGAAAAAGTGAGATTGGGACATAACCCTGCCAACCAATATAGGGACTTCTCCCCAATTGTAGTGGAATAAGATATAATAGGAGAAATTTATTCCATTCTGTGCATGAGGTGATTAGGATGTCCAACGAACTCATTCAAGCCATTCAGTTGTTAAAAGAAAAGAAGTGGGTGGATCTGACCCATACATTTGGACCAGACTCTCCACATTTTTCAGCATTTGAAGCAGCACAATTCGATACATTGTTTGATCACAATCAAGGTTTCTTTGCCCAGAGCTTCAAGTTCCCGGGTCAATACGGGACACATCTCGATGCGCCGATTCACTTCGTTCGGAATACCAGGTATCTGGATGAATTAGGTTTGAAGGAGCTTGTATTGCCACTTGTGGTCATTGACCAGTCCGCTGAAGTGCAGAACAATCCGGATTTCACACTGGATGTGGAGCACATTCTTGAATTTGAAAGAGAGCATGGTGTGATTGAGGCTGGAAGCTTCGTAGCCTTACATACCGACTGGAGCAAACGTTGGCCCAGCCATGAAGCATTTGATAACAAGGATGATAAGGGCAACAGTCATGCACCTGGATGGTCGGTTAGTGCGCTCATGTTTTTATTTGAGGAAAGAAAGGTACAAGCCATTGGTCACGAAACCTTTGACACGGATTCAGCGGTAGATTATCAGAAGAATGGAGCACTTCTGGCAGAATATTATGTACTTGCTCAGGATACATACCAGGTCGAGCTGTTAACAAACCTGGATCAGGTGCCGGCCAAGGGCGCTGTTATTTTCAATATTGTACCCAAAGCGGAAAAAGCTTCTGGTTTTCCAGTCCGGTCTTTTGCCATTTTGCCGTAAAACTAGCTAGATCAAAAGCTGAAATAGATAAATCCGGCACAGAACTCAGAATGATACTCAAGCAGACAGCCGGCTAAATAGTCGGCTGTCTTTCAACTAACGGGCAGAATAGTTGAAAAAGGTATTTTAATTTAAACCTCGAATATTTAATGTAATCGGATAGCTAAAAATTTGATGATAAACAGGACTTAGATACGATGATATAAGGTTTCGGAGGAGTATTTTGGAGAACTAAGAATCTTGAAGTTATAAAAAAGGTACAGTCTTTATCGAGAATGACAGTTATTTTCCAACAGAACAACAAGTGATGTTAAATTTCCAAGTACATAATCTAAACCAGACTATGAAGCATCTTGAACAGATTAGTGTACTTCTTGCAAAGAAAAAAGAGATTAGTGAATTTGGAAAGTTTATTTTGAATGAAGTTTCTGAAGGTCGACTGGTCGAGCTTTGGGAGAAATAACGGCATTAATTTTAAGATTAGAACAGGTATTCCATAATTTATATTATATATAAGGGGTAAGTGTATGCAGATTAGAGCTTTTCAAGAGTCCGATAAAGATTTCATTGTAAGTCTGGCTTTACGATTTATGGACTTTGAGCTGATGAGCTGGCGTGATCCAGACAAAATGGAAGAATCACAGCTCAGCCTAGCCCAAGAATCAGTAGACAATCTTTCTCCTGGTACGGAGATTTTTGTGGCGGAAGATGAAACAGGAGAGCTACTGGGTTTCCTTGAAGTACAGCCGCATAAAGATAAATTGAACGATATAGAACAAGGCTATATTGTGGCGATTGCGGTTTCTCCACAAGGAGAAGGAAAAGGGGTCGGCAAGGGACTCATGACCAAAGCAGAAGAGTGGTCAAGGCAAAAAGGCTATCGACAGCTTATACTGAATGTCTTTAACAATAACCTTCGTGCCGTAAATTTCTATAAGCATTTAAATTATGAAATTGAAGTTGTGAAGATGGTAAAAGAGCTATAGAGACCCTTACTTATAAGTTAACGAGAAACGTTAGTTCATAAAGCACGGGGCAGACTGCAGGTTGGCAGGCTGCTCTTTTTATCATATAGCTAACTGGCAACAGGTAAGTTAGCTTATCAGGAACCAAGTCCAGCTAGGATTAGACCTATGGGAAGCATTAATGTGTATTTTGGCAAAATTATTGGTTAAGTCACAAAACTAACAAAGTCTAAATAATTCAAATATGTAAATAGCAAGGGAGGCGTATTCCGCCTCCTTTTTATGTTGTTACTTTTGATCCGAGTAGGGATCTTGATTAAATCTTTGAGAGATTTTCTTCTCTGTTTTCTTACGCCGTATCCAGCGCTTGAGCATGCCTTCTTCTTTGCGTTCTTGCAGTGTTTCCTTCAAGCCTTGAATCATGAATTCCGATCTTCGTCTGTCATCCCGACTAATCTCGCGTAATTCCTTAATAAATTTGTCGTCCATATCTGCCTCTCGCTTATTCAGGATAATCTCATTATACCGAACGTACGTTCTTTTATCAAGTTTTTCCATTACGAATGATTTTCGAGATCAATTTAGTGAAAAGAAGCACAGGAACAATACGCGGCATGTGTGAGAATGGTACTAGAGGGTTTGAGCATAATCCTCCATATATGAGGTTGAGAAACGAGAGAACGGAAGGAGCCATTCATGATGAAGCAGCGTATAGGCAGATCGTGGTTACTCATGTTGATGCATGGAATGCTGGGGATTGGGGCGATTGTTGGAGGCGTCATTTTAATCATAGACCCATCCGGAAGTATGGTGAATTTGCCCGCATCTTTGTTGGGGAATTCCCCGTTTGCCAGTTTTTTGTTCCCGGGGATCATCCTATTGCTGGTACTTGGCGTGATGCCCATAATGATTGCTATCTCGCTCTTCCGCTACATTCATTGGGGGCTGGGTGAGAGACTGAATCTCTATTCTGACCGCTATTGGGCTTGGGCCTTTTCCTTGTATACGGGGTTTGCTCTCATCATCTGGATTATGGCACAGGTGTACTGGATTCAGGATGTCTCTCTCATTCACTTGGTCTATTTTGCATGGGGAGTGGGTATTCAGGTTGTGACCTTATTGCCTGGCATACAGCAGAAATACTCGAAAACAACAGCTCTATAATGATATACAAAACGGCTGCTATCAGGATCAACTACATGATCCTGATAGCAGCTATTTACTATTGGCACCGAAATAATGCATGTTTTCGTACTTCCCACTAGTTTCTTGAACTGAAAAGGATTCTGACAAATCATATTGACAAAAAAGGACCATGCTCGCATACTTACGTAATACACTTTATAAAGTATATTTATTAACTATAAGAATAGTCACATGTGATAAGTATCGCAAAATCATAATCCGCATGAAACAGGGAGGTGAGCATGGATGGTCTACGTTATTATGGCAGTTATAATATGGGCAGGTACTTATGCAAGTATGGCCTTGTCAAAGCAACCGATGGAAGTGAAACCTGTGAAGTCGATGGATGATTTGTTTGAGTGAACAAGGCAGCTCTGCCGATTTCGATCCTTTGCCAGCACGATGGAACTCATGTGTTCGAGTAAGGGAGTATGTTATGATATGGAGTAAAATTACATGCATACCATTGCTTTGGCTCAAATGAACCAGAGTAGAAACGAGAGGGTTATGAAAAAAGCCAACGCTACAATGATGAAATACATCAATTTGAATAATGTGCGTGAAGTCATGCAGCAGATGGAAACGGCGACCAAACCGCAATTAGCTTCACTAACCAATCTTAGTGTTGTTACCATTAATGCGCTGATTCAGGAATTATGTGATGGCGGAGAGTTGTTCCAGGATAAAGTGGTTCCCTCTAACGGCGGTCGTCCTGCTCAGGCATATCGATATAATTATAACTTCAAGCTTGCTTTGGTTCTTTACATCAAAGAGATGAAAGGCCATGAGTTGATTTCGGCAACGGTCATGAATCTGGAGAATAAGGTTGTGTTGAAGGAAGAGAGCATCTTGCCTGCTTTTGATAAACAGCATATGCTGCAACTTATCGCACGTTTCATTAAGGAGTATCCCTCCATTGATATGATCGGTATCGGTATTCCGGGGCAAGCCGTGGATGGGGACATCACGGTGAGCAGTCATGAAGAGCTTATCCATTCACATCTGATACGGGAGATCGAGAGCGAGTTCCAACTGAAGGTTCTCGTGGAGAATGATGTGAATGCAGCAATTAGCGGATACTGTGCACAGCATGCGGATATGAAGCAACAGAGTGTAGCAGGAATTTATTTTCCGAACCGATACCCGCCGGGTATGGGCATGATGTTGAATGGACAGATGATCCGTGGGAAAAACGGGATGTTTGGTGAGATCAAGTATCTTCCTTATTCACCTGATTGGCACCGTGACATGAGCAAAGATGATTTTGTAGTGAACGTATGTCACATCTTGCAAACGATTAATGCCGTCGTTGCCCCGCACCAGATTGTCATTTATCAGGAACGGGTGGAGAGAGAAGAGCTGGATTTGGCGTGGAAACAGTACGGGAAGGATCACCCCATGCCGTCGTTGCCCGAGATTGTACATCAGGACTCGTTCCAACATGATTTCGATGCTGGGTTACGAGGAATGGTGCTTCAGGCGTTGAAGTCAGGCATTCTATCAGAAGCCTTATAAGCTAACCCTTGTAGAGGAGGATTCATGATGCGTGAAGAAGAGAGAATCATGAAGGGCGTGTTGTTCAGTCCAAGTGATCCGGAATTAAAGGCCATCAAAAGGCGAGCACATAATCTCAGTCAGCGTTACAGCCAGACCTTTGAAGAACAGACTGAGGAGAGGAATCAGATATTGCAACAGTTACTGGGAGGGATTGGAGAAGGCGGATTCATGCAAGGCCCCATCTTCTTTCATTATGGTGTGCATACCCGGATAGGTCATCACTTCTTCGGTAATTACAATCTGACGATACAAGATGACGCTCAAGTGACGATCGGGGACTATACCAGTTTTGGACCCAACGTTACGATTGTTACCCCCATTCATCCCATGATTGCCAGCGAGCGGAGACAGATGGTGGACCAGAACGGTGATGTGAAGTCACTATGTTATGCCAAACCTGTCACGATTGGTAATGATGTATGGATCTCGGCAAACGTCACAGTGTGCGGAGGCGCAACGATTGGAGACGGCTGTGTGATCGGAGCAGGTAGTGTGGTGACTCGTGATATTCCACCGCATTCTTTTGCGGCAGGCGTACCGTGCAGAGTTATTCGCAAAATTACTGAAGCGGACAGCATGCGAAATTACCCCGATGTTCTGGCCGATTGCCGTGTGCTGGAAGAATAAAAACGGCTGCCATCAGGATCAAATACATGATCCTGGTGACAGCCGTTTTTTGTTATACGTTTACTTGGAAGCGTTGTAGTTGCTCAAGAATTCTTTTACTTTTGCAGGATCAGCTTTCAATTCATTCCCGGTCTGAACGAGCGGGCTTACTGTAGAGTATGCTTTGAGTTTGTTGTTCTTGTAGAAACTCAAAATCTCATCTTGATTGATGGAGTACAGCACGGCTTTTCTCAAGTCACTGCTCTTGGCAACTTCACGATTGGCCGTGTTGAACAACAGATAGGAGACAGCGTTACTTGGCAGACTTTGCAGTTTCAGCTTGCTGTCATTTTCAATGATGTCATACTTGGTTTCAGGTACACCGTAGTATAAGTGAATCTCGCTGCTGCGAAGAGCAGAGAGGGCGCTATCTGCATCCGAGATGAATCGGACGTTAACCTGAGCGATTTTTGGCTCATCTTCCGTACCCTTACGGTAGGCCGGGTTTTTCAAGAATACACCTTCATAATCATTTTTATAAGACAAAATATAAGGGCCACTCGTGTAAAGGGTGTTATTGTATGCTGCGCCTTCAGTCACCGTGTTCTGGTCACCGTAAGGAATATCTTTGTTGACGTCAAAGGAAGCCACATCATATGTGTTGATGCTCTCCACCTGTTTTTTGGACACGATCCCAGCAGATTGGTGAGCCAGGTAGTTCAGTACTTGCGGGAAAGGTTCAGTTGTTGTTAGTTTAACGACCTGATATTTCCCTGCACTATTATCTGCTTTGGTTTTGTCAGTCACGAGTTCTGTAATTTTGCTGCCCAAGCCTTGTTCCAATTCTTCCAGGATGGTTCCATTACCGCTGGATTGTTTAACAGATTGCAATGCACTCAGATCCGTTACAACCTCAGCTTCTTTGATGTGTTCATGCAAACTGTACGTCCGGTGATCCGGAACGGAATCTTTGTTTTTAGCACGATCCAGGGAGAAGATGACATCATCTGCACCGACACGTTCTCCTGTATCTACAGCTTTTTTGTTATCAATCTTAGCAAAGTTGATATCGTCTCTGAGGATGAAGTAGTAGTCCGAATTTCCTTCAGCAATACTGAAGTTATGAGACAGTGATCCATCTGCTGTCAGCTGATCGTCATCTGTCAAGTTAACGAGACGTACATACATATTGGTGTTCAACTGGTTGATGGAGCCGTCGTTTCCTTTGATGGGATCAAGGGAAGTCAGTACGGATGCACTTTGCGTCAGAATCAACGGGTCTGTGGCATTTTTGGAGCTGTCCTTGAACTCAATCGGTTCCCAAGCCATGGCGCGGGATTTGGAGAGACGAACGGTGTCGACATTCAGAATGTCTTTGTTCACAGCCTGACTTTTCAGGGAAATGTACAAAGGTGCGATATACGCCTGATCCGTTACCAAGCGATCTTCCAATTGTTTGTACGTGTCTTTGTACTCATCTGGAGTTTGAGTAGCGGCCTGATCGATGAGTTTATCAAGTTCCCCATCGGCGAGGATACTGTAATCTCCACCTGTTTTGAAAAGGGAACGTACCGCATAATCGGGATTTCCCGTTACCGTTGTCCAGCTGGACAAGGCAATATCATAATTCCCTGCATCCTGCTGGGATTTGAAGCTACCGTAATCCGGCTGCAAGTTCAGCTTTACATTGAATCCATTTTTAGTCAGCTGGTCGCGGACAATGTTTACATCATTTTCGGAAGAACTCATGGCGAGCAGTTCAATGTCTGCCGGTTTTTGTGCAGTTTCTGTTGTGTCCGCTGGTGCGGTCTCCGCCTGGGATTCGGTTTTCGTTTTTACACTGCAGCCGGAAATCACAATGACGAGAATTAATAGCAATGAGATTAGTGTACGTTTTTTCATGGGATTACCCTCCATATCTTGAATGTGTGATGTTTGAATTCTTTTTTCTGTATCCGTTCAACGAATCGTTTATGCTTTCTCCAGCTTGGGATCAAGCGCATCACGCAGGCCGTCACCGAGAAAGTTAAACGAAAGAACCAGTAGAATAATAGCCAAGCCTGGATAAATCGCCAGATAAGAGTGGGTCTCCAGGTATGTACTGCCGAGCTTCAGAATGTTACCCCATTCCGGAATATGCGGCTCTACACCGAGTCCCAGATAACTCAAGCTGCTGGTAGCGATAACCGCTCCACCGATCGTGAGTGTGGATTTGATAATCATGGGCGCAAGCGAGTTAGGAATAATGTGTTTGAAAATAATCGTACGATTGTTGTACCCCAGTGCACGTGCAGCTTCCACAAATTCAAATGTAGATACATAGAGTACACTGGCTCTCATGGTACGGGCATACGTTGGAATCGAACCCAGACTCAGCGCCAGAATGAGATTGACCGTATTGGCTCCGAACGCCGCAATAATGGCAATGGCGAGCAGAATACCCGGAATTGCATAGAGAATATCGAGCAGCCGCATGATGATGTTATCCGTATGCCTTCCGTAGAAGCCGGAGAATGCTCCGAGGACTCCGCCGATCAACACAGGAATGATGGTCGACATGCAACCTACGATCAAGGAGATCCGGGCACCGAATACAATCCGGGAAAATAAACATCGTCCGAAGTCATCCGTTCCCAATGGATACGCAAGGGAAGGCGGTTGAAGCAGAGCCGAGTAGTTATTTTCCACAGCCATACTGTAGTCAAAGGTGAAGAAACTGCAGATCGATATCGAGAACAGAAAAATGATAAAAAACAAACCGGACATGGCAGTCATATTCGGAGCAAGGCGCTCCCACAGATCGTTCCAGAAGTTTGATTTTTGTTTCCCCTGTCTGCGAATTCGTCCGATAATGGAAATGCCGAGCAATAGCGCAAATACATTACCTGTGATCGAGGTAAGAATTAGTACTACACTGACACCGATCATCCAGCGAGGGAGGATAGAGGTCGCATTGTATCGGGATACGATAAGCAGTACGACCAGGTCGATGACCAGAATGAATATCAGCACCGCCATGGCTGGCAGAAAGTTGTCAGCCACATAAGGTTTGAAGATATTTAACGCGGATACACCGATCACGAACAGCTGGGTTAACAGCATGTACACCGCAAAGGTATACTCCACGTTCCTGGATTTTCGAATCAGATGAAAGGCTGCCGTTACGATAAATATATTGCCTGAAATGATAGCAAGTAGCTGAACCCAGGCTAACCTGAGAGTCAAAGCAGAAACCGTACCGGTTCGGATCAAGTCTTTTCGAATCCGAAAGGTGATAACACTTTGGACCAGTGTGAAGAATACATAGATCCCAAGTATCGTTAGCAGAAATGGTTTGAACGTCTGCCCGCTCCAGTCATAACTGTTGAACAGCAATAATGCAGTCAAGAGAAGGGACGTGATCCAGGCAAAGCTTGCCTGACTGTATTCTCGAGAAGACTTAAGCCGGAAACGCATTTCTTGTGTTAAGGATTTTGTCGTCATAGTACACCTGCTTTAATATTGTTTCATCTTGGAACGCACTCTTGGATCAATAAAAGCGTACAGCAGATCAACCGCTACATTGATAATGGAGATCGTAATTGCTGTGTAGATTACTCCGCCCATGATACTCGGAATATCGGGGATAAATTGCTTATCCACAATATAGCTGCCGAGACCGCTGATATTAAACACTTTCTCCGTCACTGCTGCCCCGCCCAGCATGGCACCGAATTGAAGTCCAACCACAGTTACGATTGGAATCAATGCATTGCGTACAGCGTGTTTCAGCATGACCTGACGTTCGCTTAACCCCTTGGCGCGGGCGGTCATCACATAATCTTCATGAATGACTTCCAGTGTGGAAGATCGAGTCATCCGAGCCACCGCAGCCGTGAGTCCCGTGCCCAGCACAATGGTTGGCATAATGATCGATAGCCAATTTTGCGGGTTGAAGGTGGCGGGAAGCCACTGCAATTTGATCGAAAAGTTCAGAATAAAAATAAGTCCTTGCCAGAAATTCGGGATCGATAATCCAATCAGAGCGATAAACATAAACGTATAATCGAACCATGAATTAGGCTTAATCGCTGAGATGATACCGATGGGCAATGCAATGACAAGTGCCAGTAGCAGGGAGATGACCGCCAGCGTCAATGTAATTGGAAACTTCCTTGCGATCGTAGCCGTGACATCTTCATTTCCCGCAAAAGACTTGCCAAGATCGAAGAGAGCAACTCCCTTAATATTGTTCCAGAGCTGTGTAAGATAAGGTTGATCCAAGCCATACACCTGATTGAATGCTGCAATCTGTTCCTGCGTTGCGGTCTCTCCGAGAATGTTAGCTGCCGGGTTAAACGGAGACAGATACAAAATCGTAAATACGAGTGTTGCTACGCCCAGAATGACGAATACCGTCATCAGTATTCTTTCAAATATGTACTTTAGATAAGGATTGCCATACAAAAACAGAATGCTATACATCAGACAGCCTGGAATAATGGATATCGCGAAAAACCACGGTTTGTCGATAAGGGTGTGGAACGTATCGGCCAGTGTAAGTCGTTGATGTCCTTGTTCCAGAAGTATGCGGGACGTCCGCTCCTTCAACTCTGTCTGAACACTTTCTTCCAACCATTCCTCGGTCTGACGTGTGAATTCTACCTCACTGACCTGCTGCTGGAAAAAACGATGTTTGCGACGCAGCTGATCTTCCACTTCCAACTTAAGCTTGTTCCTGTAGGAAGAAGCGAGCAGTTCTTGCTCAGCCGCCTGCCTGGCAGCTACCCAGCCGTCATTTTTTCGATTCGAACGCCAAATTAGAAATACGACCAAATTGATCGGTAATCCAAGAATGAACAGAACATATCGGTAGGAAGGATGAAGCAGCATTTTGCCATAAATAAAACTTGAATTGTGTACCAACCGCGAGAGTCTGCTGCTTTTTGCAAGATTCAAACCAAGCGTGCCTCCTTTCATTCAGGTTTAAATTGCATTATTCCGATTGATATAGTATATATTATTTAGGGTCTAAACAATTGTCAAGGAATTAAATGGTATACATATGAGATGAGTAAATGTGAAATATGGATGAGAGCTGGTGATGGCATGGAACCTTTACTGAAAGTTAATGATTTATCTGTCTCTTTTCACTCTGGAGAGAGTGAGTTTCAGGCAGTGCGAGAAGTGAGTTTTGAAGTACGAAAAGGCGAGACGCTGGGCATTGTAGGAGAATCGGGCAGCGGAAAAAGTGTAACAGCACGCTCCATTATGAGGCTGCTTGCATCGCCGCCTTCGCAGATGAAAAATGGAGAGATTCTATTTAAAGGGGTCGACCTGGCCAATAAAACGCAGAAAGAGATGGAGAGCATTCGTGGGCGTGATATTGGCATGATCTTTCAGGACCCGATGAGTTCCCTTAATCCGACTATTAAAGTAGGTAAACAGATCTCCGAGAGTCTGATCAAACACCAGAAGGTGTCCAAAAGGGAAGCCAAAAAGCAGGCGATTGCCATGATGGAGCGGGTGGGGATAACTCGCAGCGAAATACGCTACAACCAATATCCGCACGAATTCTCCGGAGGCATGCGTCAGCGGGTCATGATTGGTATCGCACTCGCTTGCCGTCCTGAATTGCTCATTGCCGATGAGCCGACAACCGCACTGGACGTTACGATTCAAGCTCAGATTCTGAATTTGATGAAAGATATGCAGGACCAACTGGGCACATCGATTATTCTGATCACGCATGATCTGGGCGTAGTGGCAGGCATGTGCGATCGGGTTGTTGTTATGAAGGAAGGACAGATTGTGGAAACCGGGACAACGACAGAGATTTTTGCTAATCCCAAACACCCGTATACCATCAGACTGCTGAATGCATTACCGCGTCTGGACCAGAAGAAAAAGCCAAAACCGGTATCATTGGTCCCGAGAGATCTGGAGGATGATCAGCCGTTGCTTGAGGTGAAATCACTCAGACAACATTTTAATCTGGGCAAAGGTAACACCTTAAAGGCTGTTAATGATATCAGTTTTCATATTCGTCAAGGAGAGACGCTTGGCGTTGTAGGGGAATCTGGTAGCGGAAAATCGACTACAGGCCGTGCCATTCTGCGATTGCATGAGCCAACGGGTGGAGATGTGCTGTTTAAGGGAGTTCCGCTTAATCGTCTGTCGGCTTCGGAGATGAAAACAATGCGCAGACATATGCAGATTATTTTCCAGGACCCTTATGCATCTCTGAATCCCAAAATGAGAATTATGGATATCATTGGAGAAGCCCTTGATATTCATCAACTTGCAGGCACTGCCGCTCAGCGGGAGAAGCGTGTGGAGGAATTGCTGGAGATGGTGGGTCTCGACCCTACCCATGCGCAGCGTTATCCGCATGAATTCTCGGGTGGACAGAGACAGCGGATTGGTATTGCGCGAGCTTTGGCTGTGGAGCCGGAATTCATCGTATGTGACGAACCGTTGTCCGCACTGGATGTGTCGATACAAGCACAGATCGTACAGCTGCTTGAAGAGTTGCAGCAGCGACTAGGCTTGACGTATCTATTCATCGCGCATGACTTGTCCATGGTCAAACATATCAGTGATCGAGTGGCTGTGATGTATAACGGAAAAATTGTTGAACTGGCAGAGAGTGAAGAACTCTATTCCAACCCGCAACATGCCTACACCAAGGCGTTGCTGTCTGCTATTCCTGTACCTGATCCGGCGGTAGAAGCGAAGAGAAAGAGACATGTTGTAAAAGAAATAACAAGAGAAAATATTGATGTAGAAGACCGTTATAATCTCGAACATTCCAAGTGGGTAGAAGTCACGGAAGGACACTGGGTAGCCATATCTAGCTAAAGGAATATAGCGCTTTGTAACTACAAAAGAACCCCGACGATGATCTCCATAGATCGTTATCGGGGTTGTGTTATATGTGTTTTGTATAATAGCAGTCATCGAAAGCAATTATTTGAATTGGACCGATTTTTTGATGGTATCAATCTCGGCTTTGGTCTCATCATCCATGTAAGTGAAGATGAAGTTGAAAGCATACCCTTCAATAATCGTACTATAGTAGTCCTGAGTAACGGTTGTACCGTCACCTGCTTCCATCGTGATTTGCATGAGATCCATCTCTTTACCACCGATGGTTTCCGTTGTCATTTCTTTGTAATCGTAAGGGAACTGGCTATCTTCCATGAATTTTTTGGTTGCTACCAGGTAGTCTTTACCTGTACGAATACCTTGCAGCAAGCTTACTTTCTCAGCAACCGCAATTGCGGAAGGACCAACTTGGCCTGCATCTAATGGATACTTTGAAGCCATAAGCAGATTCAATGTTTTGGTCTGAGACAGTTCAATTTGTTTTTTCTTTGTTTCATCATCACCAGCAATCGCCTCGGATGAAGCACTTGTCAGCTCATTCATGCCTGCAGCATCCTGGAACTCCCATGCTTCCGGGAATTTCAGCGATACGCCAAAATAATCATTGGTGTAAGAACCTTTTTCTGTAGTCCCCAGCTCAACGTCTTTGGAATTATCAGTTTCCTTGGACTCTTCGCTTGCTGGTTCTGTGTTCTCTGTTTCTTCTGTATTCGCTGTATCAGAATCAGTACCCGTCGTTGTTTCTGTCGGGGCAGGCTCTTCTGTTGCGGCTGTGTTATCTGCTTTGTCACCGCAAGCGGCTGCAACCAGCATAATCATGATGAGCATGGCGAATAAAGAAGCTTTTTTTGGAATTGTCATATTACCCTCCTGAAATGTGTGTGTTTTTCTCTCTCTACATGTTGCCTGCTTTCTAAATTGTGGCACAAACGTTCTCATATACTACCTATAGGAATCTATAGGGGTCTTCTATACATAAGACATTCGGCTGGCAATTGAAACAGCTTCTGTGCTGGATTGCACACCTAATTTGTTGAAAATCACTTTTTTGTGATGATTCACGGTGCATTCCTTGATGAGGACCAAAGTCCTGCCAATGGACGCTACTAATCGTGAAGTTGATTTTGCAAAATAGATATGTTACGCTTACATTACAAGAGCAAACACAACAGAATATGCAATAACATCTTTTGATGGATTGTAACTGTGAAGACAGGCAAAACCTAAACTGATGGTGAAATGAAGGCCCCTTTTTTGGTGCTATTTTACCTTGAGTTTAGGTTTTTCTTGTTTTCTGCTCTGAATTACAGCTTTTTACCTGGAAAAACCAAAATAAATTTCGAAAAGAGGTTGTTGTTCATGACCACGGCAAAAAAAGGATTCCCCGAAAACTTCCTATGGGGCGGCGCTACAGCTGCCAATCAATTGGAGGGTGCATTCGATAAGGACGGCAAAGGCCTCTCCACAGCGGACATGATCGCTCATGTTCCAAAAGAGAAGCGTACAGGCGGACATGCCATGGAAATTTCCTCTTCCCGAATTGAAGAGATCCTCTCCGGCAAAATCGAAGAACGTTTCCCGAAACGTTTTGGTATCGATTTCTACCATCACTTTAGAGAAGATATTGCATTGTTTGCTGAAATGGGCTTCAAAGTATTCCGTTTGTCCATTCACTGGGCACGTATTTTCCCGAACGGTTATGATCAAGAGCCGAATGAAGCAGGCTTGAAATTCTACGATGAAGTATTCGACGAATTGTTGAAATATGGCATCGAGCCGCTCGTTACATTGTCTCACTATGAGACACCGCTTGGCTTGACGCAAAAATATAACGGCTGGGCTGGCCGTGAAGTAATCCAGCACTATGTTCGATATGCAGAAACGGTGTTCAACCGTTATAAAAATAAAGTGAAATACTGGCTGACGTTTAATGAAATTAACGTAATGCTGTTCAGCCCGTACACTGGCGGCGGCATTCTGATCGATAAAGTGGACAACAAGCTGCAAACCACTTATCAAGCACTGCATCACCAATTTGTAGCAAGTGCATTGGTAACGAAGCTTGCTCACGAGATTATGCCTGGTTCCCAAGTGGGTTGTATGCTTGCTCGTATGGAAACTTATGCGGCAACATGTAATCCGGTAGATGTTCGTCTGGCTCAACACGAGAATCAGATTAACCTGTTCTTCACGGACATGCATGCTCGTGGTAAATACCCGAACTACATGGCTCGTTATTTTGAAGAAAACGACATCGTTATTCAAAAAGAAGCAGGCGATGATGAGATCTTGCTGAACAATACCGTTGATTTCATCTCCTTCAGTTACTACATGTCCGTAACCAAATCTGCATCCGCAGACAAGGAAGAAACAGCAGGTAACCTGACTGGCGGCGTGAAAAACCCTTATCTGGAAGCGTCCGACTGGGGCTGGGAGATTGATCCGATCGGTCTGCGCGTAACCTTGAACAACTTCTGGGATCGTTACCAGAAACCATTGTTCATCGTAGAAAATGGTCTGGGTGCATATGACCGTGTTGAAGAAGACGGTTCGATCCATGACTCCTATCGTGTGGATTACCTGAAAAAACACATTGAACAAATGAAAGAAGCCATCAAAGATGGTGTGGATCTGATTGGATTCACAGCATGGGGCCCGATTGACCTTGTGAGTATGTCTACGTCCGAAATGTCCAAACGTTATGGTTTCATCTACGTGGATCTGGATGACGAAGGTAACGGAACACTCAAACGTTCCAAGAAAGATTCGTTCGACTGGTACAAAAACGTAATTTCCAGCAATGGTGAGCAACTGTAGTTCTCTCGTTTCCAGGATTGTTACCGCATGAAAAGCGGGCAAAACCTAACGCGAAAGTTGGCATGGAAGGAATCTAATATTCCTGATAGCCCTTTTAGTTGGAGATTGTCCGCTTTTTCCTGTCAGCAAAGGATAGAGAAATACATTTAGACAAAGAATGAAAATACCGTTAATTAGAGAGGAATGATTGACATGACAACACCATTTCCGAAGGATTTCCTATGGGGCGGCGCTGTAGCAGCCAACCAACTTGAAGGAGCTTATAATACAGATGGCAAAGGCCTGTCTGTCCAAGACGTAATGCCACACGGGATTACAACGCCTAGAACGGAAGCACCTACAGAAGATAACCTGAAACTGATCGGTATCGATTTCTACAACCGTTACAAAGAGGATGTTAAATTGTTTGCTGAAATGGGCTTCAAAGTATTCCGTACATCTATCGCTTGGTCCCGTATCTTCCCTAAAGGCGATGAATTGGAGCCAAATGAGAAAGGTCTGCAATTCTATGATGACCTGTTCGATGAGTGCAAAAAATACGGCATTGAACCACTCGTAACAATTTCTCACTATGAGACTCCGCTGCATCTGTCCAGAACATATGATGGCTGGGTTAACCGTAAAATGATCGATTTCTACGAGCGTTATGTAACAGTTCTTTTCAACCGTTTCAAAGGCAAAGTAAAATACTGGCTGACGTTCAACGAAATCAACTCCATTCTGGAAGAGCCATTCATGAGTGGTGGAATCTACACGCCAAAAGCAGAACTGTCCAAGCAGGATCTGTACCAAGCGATCCATCATGAATTGGTAGCTAGTGCCCTGGCTGTTAAACTGGGACATGAAATTATGCCTGAAGCCAAAATCGGCTGTATGGTACTTAGCATGCCTACGTATCCATTGACTCCGAATCCGGATGATGTAGTTGCAGCGATGCATGCTGAACAGCGCAATGATATCTTTGCTGATATCCATGCACGTGGATACTATCCGAAATACATTAATCGTTATTTCAAAGCAAATAATATCAATATTAAGTTTGAAGATGGCGATGCTGAAATTCTGAAGCATACCGTAGACTTTATCTCGTTCAGTTACTATGTAAGTATCTGTGAGACAGGTGATCCCGAGAAACGTATCGAAGGAAAAGGAAACCTGTTCGCAGGTGTACAAAACCCTTATCTCAAAGCGAGTGAGTGGGGCTGGCAGATCGATCCGCAAGGACTGCGCGTAACCTTGAATAAATACTGGGACCGTTATCAAAAACCATTGTTTATTGTCGAAAATGGTCTGGGTGCAGTGGATGAGCTGATTACCGACGAAAATGGCAATAAAACGGTGAACGATGATTACCGTATTCAATACTTGAATGACCATCTGGTACAGGTGGGCGAAGCTCTTGAGGATGGCGTAGAAGTGATGGGTTATACGTCATGGGGCTGTATTGACCTGGTAAGTGCTTCAACAGCAGAGATGAAGAAACGTTATGGCTTCATCTATGTAGACCGCAACAATGATGGTTCAGGAACACTGGATCGTTACAAGAAAAAATCATTCCACTGGTACAAAGAAGTTATTGGTACGAATGGCGCAAGTCTTAAGAACAACAACGAGTAAATACTAGTTCTTCAAGCATAGTTGTACAAGTACCTTCTTATGTCACATTAACGCACATTAACCGCTTTCACAAAAACATTGTCATATGGATAATTATATGGTAAGATGGGCCTAAGGCTAATGAATACTGGATTGTTACTGTTCAATCAGGCAAAACCAGAAGCAGGGCATATTTCGTGACCTGCTTTGGTTTTGCCTTTTACTACTTTGACGGTGCAAGGTGATGTGAAGAAATGAAAATTGAGAAGGTGCTGAACAACAACGTAGTTACCGTAATTGATCCGGGAGGAAACGAACTGGTCGTTATGGGACGTGGAATTGCCTTCAAAAAGCATACTGGTGAATCAATAGACGAGAGTCTCGTCGAAAAAATATTCTCGCTTGAAAGTAAGGAAGTATCACAGAAACTTAAAACACTTCTGTCTGATATCCCGGTTGAATATGTCGAGTGCTCGGATGAGATTATCCGTTATGCCGAGACGGTGTTAGGTGAGAAGCTGCATGAGAGCATCTACATTTCACTGACGGATCATATTCATTTTGCCATTGATCGACATCGTCAAGGATTGCAGATCCGTAACGCATTGTTTTGGGAGATCAAGCGCATGTACCGGAAGGAATATGCCATTGGACTTAAGGCGCTACAGATTATTGAGGAAACGTTAGGTGTCCTGCTTCCCGAAGACGAATGCGCATTCATTGCGATGCATCTGGTTAATGCCCAGATGAACGGCGAGATGAGGGAAACCATCAGCATTACGAATATCGTTAAGGACATACTTAACATTGTAAGACGTAGTTTTGTAATCGAGCTTGATGAAGATTCATTGAGTTATTATCGATTTTTAACTCATCTGAAGTTCTTTGCCCAACGTGTGTTGCAAGGAATGGCGATTGAAGATAAAGAAGAAGATAATCCGCTTCATGACTTGGTGAGCAAGCAATATCCAGAAGCACATGCATGTGCAGTAAGGATCAGTGATTATACTCGTAAGATCTATAATCGGGTGTTGTCCAAGGAAGAAATACTGTATCTGACCATTCATATTGAACGAGTTGTCAGAAATGAACAAACAATCGAATAAATTTGGGATTGTTACTGCTAAAAAGGCAAAACCTAAACGTTGAATAATGATAAGCTTATCTGCTTTGTCATTATTCAGTGTTTAGGTTTTTTTTAAACCTTCATTACACATAAAAGGAGCAAAACACAATGGATACACAACAATTGTCCAAGGATATTTTGAAACTTGTTGGTGGCGAAGAGAACGTTGATCAAGTCACACACTGTATGACAAGACTCAGATTTAACCTGAATGACAACAAAAAAGCGGACAAAGTGACGCTGAAAAATACACCAGGCGTTATGGGTGTCATGGAGAACGGTGGACAGTTCCAGGTCATCATCGGTAATGATGTGCCTGTCGTGTACAATGCACTTGTAGGCAACATGTCCAAATCCCCAGAGGCGAGTCAGGCTTCTTCGAGTACAAACAGTAAAAAGAAAAATCCGTTGAGTGCTGTATTCGACTTCATATCAGGCGTATTCACACCAATTCTCCCAGCTATCACAGGGGCAGGTATGATCAAAGGAATCGTGGCTTTGCTACTTACCTTTGGGTGGATCGATGCTGCAAGTTCAACATATATTATTTTGTCCGCTATTGGAGACGGTGCATTTTACTTCTTGCCAGTTATTCTGGGGATCAGTACAGCACGTAAACTTGGCAGCAACATGTATATTGGTGCGGCGATTGGTGCATCCGTTATGCACCCTACGATTACGGCATTGTTAGCACCAGGTGAAAACGTAACATTTATCGGATTGCCAGTTGTAGCAGCAACATATGCTTCATCAGTTATACCGATTCTGATTGCGATATGGCTGGCTTCTTATGTGGAGAAAGCTATTGATAAAGTGACTCATGCTTCACTGAAGCTGATCATTGTTCCGACAGTTACATTACTAGTCATTGTACCTGTAATGATGATTGCTGTAGGACCGCTCGGTGTTATTATCGGTAATGGTCTAACAGATGGAATCAACTGGTTGTTCAACAACGCGGGTTTGTTTGCAGGTTTACTTGTTGGGGGAGCATTCTCGCTCTTGATTATTACAGGTATGCACTATGCTCTCGTTCCAATCATGATAGGATCCATCGCTACGCTGGGATACGATTATCTGATTCCACTTATGATGATCGCAAACTTTGCACAAGCTGGTAGTGCTCTTGGTGTATCCCTGAAATCCAAAAATAAACAAATTAAATCTTTGTCCGCATCAACAGGTGTTACAGCTCTCATGGGGATTACAGAACCTGCGATGTATGGCGTTAATATGAGATTTAAGAAGCCTTTTGTTGCAGCTCTTATTGGTGCGGCAATTAGTGGCGCGTTCATAAGCTTCTTCCAAACTAAAGCTTATGTTATTGGAGGACTTGCAGGACTTTCCGGTATTCCGATGATTATTGGCCCCACATTTGTATATGCTTTAATCGGAATTGTGCTTGCTGTTGTAATTTCAGCAGTATTGACATACATTCTCGGATTCGAAGATGTAGTTGAATCTGCACCAGCAGCAACAACTTCTGCTCCTGCTGTAACTGAAGAAGTAAAAGCACAAGATGAGCAAGTATTCAGCCCGATCACTGGTGAAGTTAAACCGCTGAGCGAAGTGCCAGACCCTGCATTCTCTGAAGAGATTATGGGTAAAGGATTCGCGATTCAACCAACTGAAGGCCGCGTTGTTTCTCCGATCAACGGAACTGTGTTCTCGTTATCGAAGAGTGGACATGCCATTGGTCTGGTAAGTGATACAGGCGCAGAGATGTTGATTCATATCGGGATTGATACCGTGAAGCTGAAAGGTCAATTCTTCTCTCCTAAAGTTCAAGCAGGTGCGAAGGTTGCCGTAGGTGATGTACTGATGGAGTTCGACCGGGAACAGATTGAAAAAGCCGGTTACACAACGATTACACCAGTCATTATTACGAACATGCATCAATATGAGTCCATTGAGTCTGCTGGTCGCACTACGATCAAAGAAAAAGACTTGTTGTTCACAGCTAAAGTTTAATCATAAGAACGAAACAGCAGCTTCACCGGAATGTGATCCGGTAAAGCTGCTGTTTTTTTTGCTTATAAACGTTTAGACCACGGGAAGCATCTCCTGAACCAATTGCACAAAGTGTTGTGCAGGCTTGGACAAATAACGGTTCTGCAGCCAGACGAGCGCCGAGCCAACCGTGGAATGCTGATCCTGAATGCGGTATACGTGGAAAGGATGATCTTGATATAGCTGCAGCACCGTGTGAGGCACGATTGAACTGGCGAAGCCGAGTCGGACCAGCTCCAGCAACATATTAATGTCAGAGCACTCGCCCATGATGGAGGGCGTGACCTGATTCTCCCGGAACTTGTCCAGAATCAGCTCGAACATACCGAGTCCTTCTGTACTTGGAAGCAGCAGAGGAATACCCGTAAGCTGCTCAAAATAAGTCCCCAACTCCGCTCCTAGAACCATCTTCTTCGAGCTATCCAGCGGTGTTGAAGAAATATAGAAAAGGGGCTCCTGTGGCAGGTGCAGCACCTCATAGCGTTCGGTCTGGACAGGCATGCGTACACAGGCGAGTTCAACTTTGCCATCTTCCAGTAATCGGCATAATTGCGCAGATTCATTTTGCTGAATTTTATAGGTAACCTGTGGGTGGGTAGTGCGGAACTGCTGAAGTGCTTGCGGGATCAGGCGATCCGATATGGTATTGATGCCGATGGTAAGTTTACCCCGTATGCCGTGACGGAAACTTTGCATCTCCATTACAGCTTCCTCCATATATTTGGTCAAGGTAACCGCATAATCATAGAAGCTGCGACCCGCCTGCGTTAGTTCCATCATGCGCCCTTTGCGTTCAAACAAAATTACGCCAAGCTCTTCCTCCATTAGCTTAAGCTGCTGGCTTAAAGGTGGTTGAGCCATGTGCAGTCTTCGAGCAGCCGCTGTAATCTGTTTCTCCTCGGCAATGGCAATGAAATAGCGACATTGTTTGATATCCAAGTGATTGTCTCCTTTGCCTACAATGTATATGTAATTCGTATGGAAAGCCAACAAAACATGTATTTTTAATATACTACGATCTTATGTTACCATACATTAGATTTGCATACCTGACTAACAGGGTTTGGTTTCTATATGAATATTACTGCATGAGAAAGACCTTGAATTGGAGGATAAAACAACGTGGTTAGAACAATACATGATGCTGCTCAAGCGGGCCATACCGATGAGGTCATTCGATTTATCACACAACAGGGTAACCGGTTGAACGAACGGGATACATTGGGGCGGACACCTCTGCTGGCAGCGGTACACGGTAACAAGATAGACACGGCAAGGATGTTAGTGGACGCCGGAGCCGACATTAATCTTCGGGATGCACGATTGGACAACCTGCTGTTATACGCGAGTGCTGAGGGTATGTATGACATGGTCGAATTGGCGATTACAGCAGGTGCAGATACGAGGTTAACAAATCGTTTTGGCGGCACAGCTCTTATCCCAGCAGCGGATCGGGGCCATGTGGACATTGTGGAGCTTCTGCTGACACGCAGTGATGTGGATGTGAACCATATCAACAACCTGGGGTGGACAGCCTTGCTGGAAGCGGTCATTTTGGGAGATGGTGGGCCGCGTCACCAGCAGATTGTTGCCTTGCTTTTACAATATGGTGCAGATCCAAAGATTGCGGATCGGGACGGGATTACACCGCTTGCACATGCGCGCAAGCATCAATATACCGAAATGGAACGACTATTAATTCAAGTCTGAAGCGACTTATACGTTTATGATACAGAACAGTGAAAGGATATTCCTAACGAATGAACAGACATCTAGAGCATTTTTCACAAAAGAATATGAAGGACATATCTTCACTGATTTTGGCGGGCATACAGTGGTTTTTCTTCCTGTTTACCAATACCGTGGTTGTTCCGCTATCCATTGGACATAATTTTCATCTGTCCCCGGATGCGATCGCTGCATCGATGCAGCACGCATTTATACTTACCGGAGCAGTGTGTATCCTTCAAGCCGTATTTGGTCATCGATATGCGGTCATGGATGGTCCGTCAGGATTATGGTGGGGATTAACACTAAGCTTGACGGTATCTGCTTCATCAGCAGGTATGAGTCTTGAGCGTATTGGCGGTGGACTGGCTGCAGGTTTTCTGTTAGCGGGACTGACAATGATGATTCTGGGCTGGCTGGGGGCAGCGCGAGTGCTGCAAAAGCTGTTCACACCTATGGTGAAGAGTGCCATGCTGTTTCTGATGACGATTCAATTAACCATGAATTTTTTCAAAGGTATGATTGGATATACGGAGTTTGGCCGCTTCGATCTGCCTGTTGCCGCATTATCCGTTGTCATTGCATTTCTGGTGGCATGGATTCAATTGAAGGGTAGGGGGAAACTGGGGAACTACGCGATCCTGATTGGGATTGTGGCAGGCTGGATCGCTTATAGTCTATTGTTCCCTGGACAGCATAGCGGACAGCCGAATCAGACCCTGGCAGGTCTTGAACTGTTTCCGTGGGGAGTACCCAGATGGGAACCGGGGATCGTCATTACTGCTTTCTTTGTGGGACTGGTTAATATGACGAATTCGATCACCACATTAAGCACAGTCGAGAAGTTATATCGGGCAGAGACGACAAGCCGTCAATATCAGCGGTCCTATGCGCTAACGGGTCTGTTCACGATGTTGTCAGCCTGTGTGGGTGTGTTGCCCTTTGGTTTATTTGCATCTTCAATCGGGTTCCTAGAGAGTACTCGCATTCTGCGCCGGGCTGCCTTTATTATTGGAGCCGGTTTGTTATGTATGATGGGTCTTACACCTTCGGTTACAGCTTTTTTTGCACAAATACCACCAAGCGTTGGCAGTGCTGTTCTGTTCGTGGCCTATCTGCAGATGTTCGGCACGGCACTAAGAACGCTTGAAGGTACGACTTTTAATTCGAAAACGATCTATCGTGTAGCGTTGCCGGTACTTACTGGAGTTGCTGTAATGAACATTCCTGCAGAAGCCTTTCAAACGTTGCCCATGTATCTCATTCCCATTATAAGCAATGGTCTCGTGATGGGAGTGCTGGTATCATTAGTACTTGAAAAAACAGTGAACTGGTCCAAAATGGAACAACCAGTGACAGCTAGTAAAGCGGCATAAAGAGTTTCATCTTGCGACAGTCCAATTTGATTGGGCTGTTTTTTTGTTTTTTGTTATCAGGCTATATGACTATTTCACAATAATTTTTCCTTGCCCTGCAAGCATTCGCATCTCTCGGGAGAGACGATCCTGGTTCCCATCCTGCATTTCGAGTTGAACACCATAGTGCCATGAGGTGTTTTTTTCTTGACCCCAGCGGAGAGTGCCTTCCATATATAGAGGGTCTTCAAAGAGCAACATATTCATTCCAATCCGAATATCGTTATTCTCTACAGGAAGAGACAGCGGAAATGACAGCTGACAGCCGGATCGACTGATATCGCAGAGTTCGGCCTGAATGGGTTTGGCTGGTGCGTTAACCCCGTTGATGCTGAGAATATAGATCTCAAAGTGGATTGGTTCCTTCAATGTGTAGCGAAAGGGTTCTTTTCTATTGTTAATTGACATGGCTTCCTCCATCAGGTTCAAAAAAGTCAGTTATGCTTATATCGACCGTTTGGAGCGAGAAATGAAGAGTTGCGAAAGCAGAGATGGTCCATGGGCTCCTTTTACACGTGTACTAGGCTTGATATAATGATGGAATATATTTCTGAGTTCAGACCTGAATCAGACAGAAGGGGCGGATGAATATGCGAGGAACATTTCAAATGGTTACAGACACGGCAACATTGTGCCTGTATGATCTGGCGGCGTTGAGGCACCGTGTAGAGGATACTTCGGACTGGTGGTCCATTCCGGAGGATGAGCTGGCTGAGGTGAATGCAGGCCATTGTCTGTTCCTGAATCTGGGTGCGGATGGAGTGTATGATGTGGAATGGAGCTTGGAGGACTCAGATCGAGATTCAGATTGCGTAGCGGAACGGGAAAAGGTGTATCATCTGCAAGTTCCGTCTGGGCACGTCTATCTGGGAGCGGCGGATGATGTCACCGGTGGTGAATTGGAGCCGGATGAGTCGTGTGAAGGGGTTCTGTTTCAGTTAAAGCCCGGAAATTATGCGTGTATCGTCTCCAGAGAAGCCAGTCGGATCGCGATTGTCATGACACCAAGTATACAGGGAAATAACACCTTGGATGAATTAATTCGGATGTAGTGTACATATGTGAACAGGAGGCATTTCATATGCAGGATTGGAACGACACAACCATGATGAATGCAGATAGCTTGCGTAAACGGATGAGAATACTTGCTGCATTGGATATCATCTTTTCGGAGAAAGAATGGCTACGTGTTCATCATTATGAAGCCGAACTTCAGCCAAGTGTGGCGTGGGGAAGCATTGATAATGGAGCAGGTGATCATCTGCATGTATTGTTTACGAACTCTGGCACGTTGATCAAAGGATTCGATCATGAGTCACCCTTGAGCCCGCATGCTCGTGAGGATGGTGAGATCTACCCAGGCATGTACGATGAAGTACCGGAGACGTTGATGGCTGTTCTGCGAGATCAGGAAGAAACGTTGGATCTGGAGGATGTGACCTTTTGCCTATGGCAGGAAGGGGACGACTTGTCATGGAAGGTTGGTAACTGGATTCAGCTGGCGATGACCGAGGAAGACAAAGCGGACGCCAGAGGTGGTGCAGAATTTTTACTTGGATATATAGAGAAGAACTCGGAAGATTACGTTGATTGGGCAAAAGGGTACTACGACTTGCTGGATCTGTCGTTGGAAGCCGTAGCTGAAGTATATGAAGAAAAACCGGTGACTGCCAGTCTGATCAAGCAGTTGTGCCCTGAGCGAGATGTGGTAGCAGCACTGGATGAGTTGCAGCAACGCGGGTACGCCGTGGAACAGACGTAATGGAGTAGTGAAGGAGGAAAGTAGGCCATGTACAATGTACAACTGGAACGTATGCGTGAAAAGTTGATCACTCTCCGAAGTCTGGACCCGGATTTGGACCTGTTCGGTGCAGAAAACCATGAATATGAAATGGAACCTGTGTGGACGCAGGAGGATATCACACAATTTGAACAGAAATGGCGAATTGAGTTGCCGGAGGAGTATAAGGCATGGCTTCTTCATATGGGAACGGGTGGTGCAGGACCTTATTATGGTCTGGAAAACCCGGATGACGGCGTATACGCTGTGCTGGGTTATGATGATGAGCTGAATGCGATCTCGGACCCTTTTCAATTCACGGAAGCATGGAACTGGAACTATGACTGGTTCGATGACAGCAAGGAAGAAGAAGAGTGGGAGGCGCTGGAACATGAATATCTTGATCCAAAATGGTCAGCAGGCATGCTGCGCATCAGTGATTTTGGTTGTGCTATTTCCATGAATCTTATCGTTAAGGGAGCCTCCTACGGAGAAATATGGGTTGATGACCGGGCCAACCGAAATGGAATTTATCCTGATCAGTATTGGGGCAATACGAATCGACTACATTTTCTGGACTGGTATGAGTTGTGGTTGGATCGTTCAATCCATCAAATGCATGAACAAAAGCAACTATCTGGAGCAAACGAAGTCTGAAGGAGGTTATACATATGGGCTGGGAATACGGGATCAGAACAACGCAGCCTGCAATTTTACCTGAAGTTGTGAAGCGTCTGGCAGGTGCATTAACGTTTACCGATATGTATAGTCTGGAACCCCAAGCCAACGGCTTTGTATTAAAACGTGAAGATCCTTCCTGGCCTAGAGCACTGGAAGTGTGGATCGAAGAGGCTTCAGGCGTGGAAGAGATTGCGGACGGATCGTTGTATATCTACTGTTTGTTTCATATCTGGGGTGAAGAGGCGCGGGGCTGGATGCAACAGATGGAGCAGGAAAGCAGGCAGGTTGATGGCGGTTTAATCTGGTTTGAACTCTGATCGGTAGGAGATTTGCCTGAAACAGGAGGATTCTATATGGCTAAAAAATCAAAGAGGACTATTCCTGCGCTCATATACCAGTATCAAGGTCCGCAACGGAATGTGGGATTTGTTTTATCCCCTTTATACATACAAAAATCGGTCGAAGTAGAGATGGAAAACATGCTGTTCATATATCATGAAGACTTTGACTACATTCGTCCTGCATTAGATAGCGCCTTTCCCTTAACTGACCCGCGAACTGGAGAAGAGCTGAAGGCACTTGATTCCTGCTGGGAGAATCCGATTACAAAGGAAGTGTGGGTGGGGATTTTATCAGAGTTGGATCAACAGATTGTTGCAGAGCCAGAATTACGGATGTTTTTGAATCAGTTCACGGCTTGGGTGAGAAACCATCTGCAATTGGCTGATGGGATCGAAGTAACGGGTAATCTGTAAGTTAGATGATCTTGGATTGTTCATGCGTGTAGGTAATCAGTATACCGGCGGCCGAAGTGCTATGTAATCAAGCTCCCTCATGATGATGGCGGAGCTTTTTTTGATGAACATATATTAAAAACCGTTTGCTTCACTCACCCGTCTTATACCACAGAAAGAGAGAAGGAGGGATGCGGGGTGGAAACAAAAGCAGAGATGAACCAGAGGATATATGTACAGACCGAAGACGAGACGGCATTTGTGCAATCCATTATGGAACATCAAGATACGCTCATTTCCATCGCCTACAGTTACCTGCGTAATCGGCAAGATGCGCTGGAAGCGGTACAGGAGATGACGTGCCGGGCTTGGATCAAACGGCGTACGCTGAACAATGAGAAGGCGTTCAAATCTTGGATCATTCGGATTCTGATCTATGTCTGCATCGATGAACAGAGGCGCCGCAAGCGGGCGACACCTCTGGCGAAGGAGGATATAGAGGACAGCATTCCGGCGTCTTGGATGATTAGCGTTGATGATAATCGAATCGCTATGGAATCTCTTTTGCAAAAGGTGAAACCGAAATATCGCCATGTATTATTGCTGAAATATTATAACGACATGACACTGACGGATATTGCCTCCATCCTCGGCAAACCGGAAGGTACGATCAAGACCTGGCAGCATAAGGGGCTCCAGCAGTTGCGCAAGTTGATGAAGAACAGGAGGGATTGGCATGACCACTAACCCGGAGGAAAAAGCACTTCTTGCAGATGCATATCAGGTGAAAAGAGAGAAACAGCACTGGAATCCGGCGGACACGACTGCGGCAATTCAACGTGGTCTCGCAAAGGCCAGAACAAAACGCTCAGGTAGGACCGTTCGTATCAAATGGATCACGGCAGTGCTGGTTACGGTCTTGGCTGCAGGTTGGTTTCTTATAGGCCCGCTTGGAAACTATGGGCAACAAACGGCAACATATACTGAGCCTGTAACCCATTGGGGAGTACTAGAGCCCTTCCGTGGCCGGCTAACTTCGGATATGGAACGTGCTACGATTACTTCAACGCTCAATAATGGTTATGTGCAACTCGTGGATCAGACGGTTACATCGGGCATATATCAGTTTACCGTGAATGCAGTTATGGCAGATGAGAACAGGATAACCGTATTGTATACCGCCAGAACGGATGCTTCACAAGAGATATATTCGATCGTCAATACCAAGATGACGGATGCAAGAACAGGTTATGTCCTTGATAACGGAAATATAGGAGGGGTACATTTCTCAAATGATAAACATACTATCTATGGTCGGAATACAATTGAACGAAATCGAAACAAACCGTTGCCTGAGCAAGTGAATCTTCAGTTCCAGCTTTCTTCCGTTGTTCCGGATGTGGTGGAATATTCGGAAAACGGAGAGAAGGAACGGAAATATCAATTTTCCAAAAAAATGAATCTTTCTTTTGCACTGGATCCCAAATTCTCTATCCCCAAAACGGAAATCTTGAACGTTAATCGTACTTTTACCGTTGGGGGTTATGAAGTTATGTTGTCAGAAGTGGAATTATCACCGCTTGTGACTCGGGTTAGATTTGTTTTTGAGCCGGAGCAAGAGATCGATTACAAAACAAAGTTGTTGATCAGTGAGGTCGTTCAGCCTCTCGAGATTGTAACAACCACTAAAAACGGGAAACAGACCAATTTATCCATGGTAAGCGGGGGCGCAACAGGAGATGGAATGATGTATTCTTTCAGCAGCAATCTGTTGGACAATCCGAAGTCGATGATATTAAAACTTCGTGGCAAACCAGATAAGGTCTATGATGATTTACAGGAAGCCAAGAATGATGAACTGGGGATCAAAATCAAATAAGATGAACTACTTGGAATAACTCTTATTCGAATTGGGTGGTGTATTAGCCGAGGTTTTTAGTCAGGTTTTCATGCCAAACGATCAAAGTACTTTCGGTACCTTGATCGTTTTTTTGCTGTTTAGTATCTAGGGAAATAAATATGAAGATAAAAAATATCTTCGTCCGTGTGAAACGTTAAAGTTCCGTTGTATTGTTCCGTAATATGACGCATGCTCTTAATACCAAAGCCATGACGATCTGTGTTTTTCTTATTCGTTTGTATCACATCATCTCTAATAATCAGGTCACTATTAAAGTAGTTAGTGATATGAATAGATATGATACCGCTTTCATTTCCGATTGCAATAGAGATCGTTCGCTTCTTATCATGGGTTACGGATTGGACAGCCTCCAGTGCATTTTCTATTCCATTGCTTAAGAGGGAGTATAGATGAGTGGGTGAAATAAATGATAAACATCGGCCATCAGCCATGCAACTCATTCGAATCTGATTTTTTTCACAATAAAGCTGCTTTTTATAGAGAATTACGTCGAGGATATCACTACCGGTTTTCAACGATGTATCATAGACTTCAATAGCAGCATTCAATGACTCGAGTTCTTGATGTGTCAGTTTATAACTGATATTTGACAATTGTTGACGGAGATCGTGACATTTCATATTAATCAGTTCTATTTCACTTCGCATATTATCAAACTGTTTTTTCTCCACATAGAGTAGTTCATCCATGATTAATAAATCCTGTTTTAGTTTGCTGGTTTCTAATATTCTTGTGCGAAATAATAACGTAAGTAAAGCATACAGAATTGAAAAAATTCGAATGATGAAATCCAAGATACTATTTTCACCCTCGAAGGAGCGACTTAACGAGTTAATGATTACAGTGACGAAAATAAAGATCAATGAAAAAATAACAATTAAAACCTTGTTACTTCTATCGTGTTCATAGACTTTGTTTCGACGAAAAAGTAAAGCGAGTGAAATACTAAAAATACAATGTGTCAAGGAGTACACTAACCAATCCCGTAACGGAACCATTTCCTTGAAGGGGGAAAGTGTTTCATACGGATTTTGTTTGAATACAATAATGAATATTTCATAGAACCGACCTACAATCATCTGGATCGCAATTCCGCCACAGAGACAAAACAATAGTTCTGAAAAGTTTTCCTTAAATAGTAAGCATAAAGCACTCAAAACGAAAAGATAGACAACAGTACTTATGACTCCAGGAAATAGATAGGGATAATGATAATTCATATAAGATACCAACAATAGAAGTGGAATCGCCAAGTTAGCCATGATACATAGTTTTAACCAAAACCCTTTTGATTTTTGATAAGGCAGCGTCAAAATAAAAATACAAAACACAAATTCAATCAAACTAGCCGATCGAATGATAATCTGTTTGGAGTAGACAACCAAAAAATCAGAAATCATACTATTCATCTTTTTCTCTCACATATTCCATTAGTTTATTAACAAAGGCTTTTTTTCTGGGCTGACTGATCCGCAGCTCAACGCCTCCATCTAATGTAACAGTGTATCCATGTACTCTTTGCACATACGCCAGATTGACCAAGTAACAATTATTGCATCTGAAGAAATCATACCCGTGCATTTTTTTTTCGATGGATGAGATCGTGGCATACTGCCGGAAGCTATTTTCTACCGAGTGATAAATGACATGATGCCCTTCCGTTTCAACATAGCGGATGCTTTTGGGAGAAACTTTGAGCATTCCTTTGTCCGAAGGGATAAGTATTTCATCTTTGGGATTATCGTTAAGCCTTTGCATGGCCCGTGACATTTTCAAGGCAAAATCAAAGTACTCCACCGGCTTTAACATATAATCAAGCGCTTCCACTTCATATCCTTGAATAGCATATTGGGTAAGATTGGTGATGAAGATAAGAATTACTTTTTTATCAAGTAATCTGATACTACGCGCAGCATCCATTCCGTTCATATACGGTAATTGAATATCCATAAAGATGATATCAAAATTGGACTCGTAATTCTCTAATAGTGCAACAGCTTGAGAGAAATGCACAATATTGAAGGAAAGTCCTTTTTCAGCACTATAGTTCGTCAGATGACTTTCTAACAAACGCGCTTGATTGATATCATCCTCTACAATAGCGATTTTGATAATCATCATTCACCCCTCAGTTTTATCTCTAATGTATGTTCACTATAGAAAGCAAGCATCTCTTTGTCAATAATACAACCTAAAACTCAGCGCAAACTAAAAAAAAACCTCACAAACTAAAAACCCAATCGTGAATTTTCGTTAATTCTTTGAGTTTATGCCAAATACCACAAACAACCGGCGTTACCCCATACAATAAATATGCGCTTGAGAAAGCGTATACAAATACTTGATTAAAAGGGGATAGCAACATGGGGAAAAGAACAGCAAAAACAGCCTTCACAGCAATTTGTATGGTTATGATGTTGGTTGCATTAACAGCTTGCGGAAGTGGAACAGATGGAGAAAAGTCGGGTGCATCCAATAACCCTACAGGGTATTATGCGTCTACGACTAATGTTGCATTCACAAGTGCTTACCCAGAACATACGTTCAAAAGAGCCACTTTCGGCGTTCAATCCATTGAGACATTTGCAGATAATACGTACATCTTAACATCCACAGGTACTTCTTTTTCGGGAGCTCTACTATTTGAAGATAGCGGCGAATACGATGTTGTACCTAGAGGAGCGGACATCACTAAATATTATGGGACAGTAACTGTAAAAGACGAAGATGGGCTACGTACACTTGAATTATCCCAACCCACATCCGTGATGGTGAATAGTTCATACTCGGCAGGTGCAAACCCAATTGGCTATTTGAATACACTCGCATGGACGGATGAAATGGGGCAAGCAGCTGGTGGAGAAGGAGCAGCCTTAACAGCAGAGCAATACCTTGAATCTGTATCATTCCCGGCAACTTCTATCATTGTTGACCCTGCAAGAGCAAGCTTCGATTATACGGTACTTAAAGAGAGCGAAGAAGCAACACATTAAGTTAAATAAATGGACTCTGTAGGAGGTAGCTGCATTGAAAAGCAAAAAAAAATTATGGCGCGGATTGACCGCGCTTTCAGCATTCCTTTTAGCCTTTAGTTTATTCATGACGGAGTTGCTAATGAGTTGGAGTGGTCAAGTGAATGTTTTTCTTAAAATCACTCCGCCTGTGATCCAAGCTGATGAGAGCTCCATGTATTATAAAAGCAAATATGAGTTATCTGATCAGGGTCTAGCAGAGATGTTAGTTGATTCAGATAAACATGACGTGCAAACGATGGAAGAAGGAACGGTTCTCTTAAAAAATAACCAATCCTCTCTGCCGTTACGTGCTGAAGAACGTAGTGTTACCTTGTTTGGTCGGGCGACGGCAGATCCGGTATTTAGCGGGAACTCTGGTGGACCCGGTATGGATGAGAAACGTCAGGTTAATTTATACAACGCTTTGAAGGAAGCTGGATTCACCATTAATGACAAGTTGTTGGATGCTTACAAGAACAGTGATGTGGCTAGAGCAAAAGCATCTCCGGATTGGTTCATTGGTGAAGTCGACAAAAACTTCTATACCAGTGACTTGCAAGCAACATACCAAGATAATTTCAATGATGTGGCTATTGTCATGTTGTCCCGTGATGGTGGGGAAGGTAAAGACTTAGCGACAACCGACAGAGACGGTATGTCTTACTTGGCACTTCATAACACAGAAAAAGATCTATTGAAAATGATCAAAGATAGCGGAAAATTTTCGAAGATTGTTGTTCTCATCAATAGTGCATATGCGATGGAACTAGGTTGGCTTGAAGAACAGGAATACGGAGTCGACGCTGCCCTGTGGATCGGAAATCCGGGTCTTAAAGGTTTTACAGGTGTAGCTAATGTATTAGTAGGTGCGGCTGATCCTTCAGGTAGACTCGTGGATACCTTTGCAGCAGATTCCTTGTCTGCACCAGCGGTAAGAAATGCAGGCGATTTTCAATATTCAAATGATAATGGTCATTATATCATCCAGGCAGAGGGAATCTATCAAGGATACAAGTACTACGAAACAAGATATCACGATGCTGTCTTGGGTCTGAATAATGCGGACAGCAGCGCAGGTGCTTTTGTTAATCAAGAACGCTGGAGCTATGCTGACGAAATGGTATATCCATTTGGTTATGGAACGAGCTATGCTAATTTCACTCAGCAGTTAACTTCGGTTGAATGGGACAGAAATGCCAAAACAGTAACGGCTCAGGTTAAGGTGACGAATGAGGGCTATCCTCAGGAATCAGCATATACAGGAAAGTCCAAATCAGTCGTACAGGTCTATGCTCAACTTCCATATGAAGAAGGGCAAGCAGAGAAGTCGGCAATTCAGTTAGTTGGATTCGGGAAAACGAGTGAACTGGCTGTAGGTGAATCTGAAGATGTCACTGTTACCATTGATGACTATTTATTTGCAACCTATGACGAGAACGCTGAAAATGGGGCTGATCCCAGCAAGAAGGGGAGCTATGTCTTTGATCCAGGGGACTACTATTTTGCAATTGGTAATGATAGTCATGACGCTCTCAATAATGTGATGGCGAATAAGCAAGGTGCAGCAGTAGCAGGCAAGCTGTTATTGGCTGATGGTTCAGTGGTAGATGGAGATGCAAATAAAGCAGTCTCTGTACCGTTAGAAACTTTGGACAACGTGACCTACGCAAAATCTCAACAAACAGATGAAGTGGTTTCCAATCAATATGAAGATATTGATTATAATTACTTCGCTGAAAATGCAGTTACGTATTTAACACGTAATGACTGGGACACGTACCCTAAAGCATACACCGATGTTGAGGCTACCGATAAATTAAAAGAAGTATTGTATAACGAAAAATATCAAAAGCCTAGTGATGCCCCAGCATATGATAGCTTTGCCCAAGGTGTAGATGCAGGGCTGAAACTGGTTGATATGAAGGACGTTCCGTTTGATGACGATGAGAAATGGAATACGTTTTTGAGTCAATTAACGGTTGCTGAGCTGAGTGCGACGATCGGGGAGAATTTTGGACAACCAGCTGTGAAGTCCATTAATAAACCTGCCAACAAAAATACAGATGGACCTTCAGGCGCCCAATCCAATTATTTATTTAATAATGGTCAACCGTCTACGGCACATGTTAGTCAAATTGTAGCAGCATCAACATGGAACCAACAGCTCATAGCAGAACGTGGTGATTTTATCGCAGAGGATGCCTTGTTCAGTGGAACGACACAGCTGTGGTCACCAGGAGCCAATCTACACCGGACTCCGTTTAGTGGACGTAACTTTGAATATTATTCTGAAGATAGCATTCTGAGCTATATCATGGGTGCAGTTCAGACAGAAGCAATGCAAGCGAAGGGGTTAACCGCTGCCATTAAACACTTTGTTGCCAATGATCAAGAGACGAATAGAAGCGAGTTAGCTACATTTGCAACTGAACAATCCTATCGTCAAGGTCCTTTGAAAGCATTTGAGGGTGCCTTCACCAAAGGAGAAGCGCTTGGTACGATGATGTCATTTTCGCGAATTGGTGCACGATTGGCCTATGCAGATCATGCAACACTGACACAAGTGCTTAGAAATGAATGGGGCTTCAAAGGGGTTACGATTACAGATTCAGTTAAGGGTAACCCGAATATCCCAACTGTGGAATCACTTGTTGCTGGAACAGATACGTTTAATGCGGATACTGCCCGTGCCAGTGAAATTCACAAATACCTTGCAAGTAACAAGGATGGTTACGTATTGCAGGAGTTAAGAAGAGCGAATAAAGGCTTCTATTATTCCTTAGCTAATTCTACTTTGATTAATGGTCTATCCGCCGAAACCGAAGTAGAAGATTTTGTACCATGGTGGCAAACATTTTTGAAAGTTACAAATTATGCACTTGGTGCATTAACGCTGTTGAGTTTAATCCTGTTCATTAGAACTGGCTATGCAAGAAGGATAAAGGGGGTTTAACCTAAATGGTCTTATTTAAAGACAGAACACTGGGTTTTTGGATCGGATTTATGGCTGCAAGTTTGATGCTGGTAGCTAACATTGTGTTTCTCATTGTTAATCATGGTGATCGCACCTTTTCCTTCATCACCTTTGGTTTAATTATTGCTGGCGTATTAGGAGAATTGCTGGTTTTGCTTAAAAACTATTTCTTTGCCCCTATTCTACCAGCCGTTTCTTTTGGAGTGGCATTATCCATGCATTTCTATTTAGGGTTCCCGACATTATCAGATGTTGTGAACGGAGTTAACTTTATTGGAGGGAATCCTCAAGCTGTTCTGGTCTTTGGTATTGCCTTTGCGATTGGAACCATTGCAGCACTGATCTCTTGTTTTATGAAACAATCCAAGTCCGAAGGGTTAAACCATACGGTTCATACTTCAAAATGAAAGCGGAGAAACATAAATGAGAAAAATTAGTATCTGTGATGGATGGAGTTTTGTAGAGAATATTACTGATGAATTTTTCAACTTTACATGTGAGGGGACAGCCGTAAGGCTGCCCCATACTTGTAAAGAAGTCCCTGTACACTACATGGAAGAGAGCGCTTGTCAGATGATCTGTGGTTATAGACGTCATCTGATGGTTCCGGATTCACTGAAAGGTCAGCGTTTGTTTCTTCAGTTTGATGGGGCCGCTCACGTAGCAGAAGTATTTGTCAATGGCGAGCAGCTAACAACTCACAATGGCGGATACACTGCTTTTCGAGTAGAAGTAACGGATAAACTGGTGTACGGAGCCGAGAACAGAATTGTCGTTCGTCTGAATACACGAGAAGATGCAAATGTACCGCCATTTGGTCATGTCATTGATTACATGACTTACGGTGGACTCTATCGTGAAGCATGGTTGTTAGTTGCTAATGAAAGCTATGTAGAAGATGTTTTTGTTCGAACACCGGAGAAAAACCAAGCACTGATCGACGTTACCATTAGTCATCCTGATTCAACACACGTTGTGGAATTAAGCTTGTTAGATCAACAGCAAACGATAGTTGCCCATACAACCCTGAATGTAACAGGGTCAGAACTTAAAGAATGCAAAATTAATGTTCCTGATAGCAACGTGTGGAGCCCGGAGACTCCTTATCTTTACTCGTTGATAGCAACACTTAAAAAGCATAATGGAGAAATAATCGACGAATATAATGTATTTTTCGGATTCCGCCAAATTGATTTTCGCTATGATGGATTTTATTTGAATGGTGAAAAATATAAGATTCGCGGGCTGAATCGCCACCAGAGTTATCCGTATGTAGGTTATGCCATGCCTGCGTCAATGCAGGTGGAGGATGCACGAATATTAAAGGAAGAACTACATGTTAATGCAGTTCGCACCTCGCACTACCCTCAGTCCAAGTATTTTCTAGATGCATGTGATCGTTTAGGCTTGCTCGTGTTTACCGAAACACCAGGTTGGCAACATATCAAAGACGATGAAGAATGGAAACAAATCGTTTGTGAAAATGTGGAAGAAATGATTTTGCAGTATCGTAATCACCCGTCCATTATTCTGTGGGGGGTTCGATTGAATGAGTCGCAAGATGATGACGTTCTATATACAAAGACCAATGAAATCGCTCGCCGTTTGGATCACAGCAGACAGACCAGTGGAGTTCGCTTCCTGTGGAGAAGTAATCTATTAGAAGATGTCTATGGGTTTAATGATTTTTCTCATACTGGAAAGAACGGTGCACTATTACCAAGGTGGTTGATTTCACCAAGTAAAAACAAAGCGTATTTGATCTCCGAATTTAATGGTCATATGTTTCCAACAAAAGCAACAGATGAGCCTTCTCGCCGTCTTTCTCATGCTATGCGTTACGCCAATGTCTTGAATGAAGTATATAAAAGAGAAGACATTGCAGGCTCTTTCGGCTGGTGTATGTTTGATTATCAAACCCATGGTGATTTTGGATCTGGGGATCGCATTTGTTATCACGGCGTGATGGACATGTTTCGTAACCCGAAGCTTGCTGCCAGAGTCTACGCCAGTTTCTCAGAAGATGCTCCTGTTCTGGAAGTGGGTTCAGATATGCATATCGGAGATTACCCTGGTGGCGCTGTTGGTGAAAACTACATCTTCACGAATGCGGACCAAGTCCGGCTGTATAAGAATGAGATCATGATCCGGGAGTTTGAACCGGTTAACCAAAAGTATCGTTATTTACCACATCCACCGATCGAATTCTATGACACCGTAGGAAACGTAATTGAAGAAGGAGAGAAGTATTCCCGTAAGAAAGCAGATGCCATCAAAGAGAGCCTATTAGCTATCCAGCGCTTTGGAACTGCATTACCTGTAAAATATATTTTTAAAGCAGTGTGGGTCATGTGTCGTCACCTTGTATCGCCGATCACCTTCTATCGTTTGTTTTTCAAGTACATCGAGAATTGGGGAGCTTCAGCGCCTGTCTATCGTTTTGAAGCTGTGAAAAAAGGAAAGGTTGTCGCAGAGGTTGTGAAATCATCTAACGCGAGTATTCATGTGGAAACCACCGTTAGTGCTGCGGAATTAGTCGAAGCTGACACGTATGATATGGCGTCAGTTCGTATTCGAGTAGTAGATGCCAATAACAATAATGCAACCTACTCTCATTTACCTTTATTTCTAAAAGCGGAAGGTGCGATAGAAATCGTAGGACCAGACTGTGTCGTCGCAGAGGGTGGTATGTGTGGTACGTATATCAAGACACACGGAACAGCTGGCGAAGGAATATTGACCATCACCTCCAATCAGACTGAACCTATCCAATTAAGCTTTAACGTGAAATTAGAAGGAAGTGATCGGTATGCAAGCAATCAGGTTGCGCTGGAACAATTATAGAGATAGGCATCCCAAGTTAGCAGAATTTTTAATGTTTCTAATCTTGAGTAATGGCATCACCGTTTTTCAGATGGTCCTTATGCCTGTGTTAAAGGCCATGTTTAGCGGAAGCAGTATGGAAGCCTATACTTTTCAACTTTTTCCGCTAGGTCATAATTTTGACGGGTCAGTTTACTATATTTTCAATTATCCAGCGGGTTCAATTGCATCGGGTGGAGGTGGAGGTCTAGCTTACTTCATTGCTGTCCAATTAACCTTGGCTATTGCTCAGATCATTAATTTCTTTGCACAACGAAATATCACCTTCCGATCCAAAGGGAACATTTATAAAGCGGCGTTCTGGTATCTTGTAGCTTATATTTTGATTACCATTTGTGCAGGAGCCCTTCAGGGGTGGTATAAGGAACCGATCTACAGCTTCTTTATCGAACGATTTGGAAGATCTGGTGAGACAACGGCGGATCTGATCACCATGATTATTAATGCCGCCATTTCATTCTGGGTATATTTCCCGATATTGAAAATCATATTTAAAGAGAAGAAAAACAAGATAACAATAGGATAAATACAAGATACTAAGAAGAGGTTTGTTATGAAACTATTATCTTTCGTAATACCGTGTTTTAACTCGCAGGATTACATGGATCGGTGTATAGATAGCTTGCTAATTGACGATGAAGAACTTGAGGTCATTATTGTTAACGATGGATCTAGCGATAGTACCCAAAGGATTGCAGATCAGTATGAGGCGAAGTATCCATCCATTGTAAGAGTCGTACACCAAGAAAATTTAGGCCACGGTGGAGCGGTCAATACAGGTATTAGTTTTGCTACTGGATTATTCTTAAAGGTTGTTGACAGTGATGATTGGATTGATCCGAGTGCCTTCAAAGAAATACTTGCAACACTAAAAACGTTGGTAGCGGAAGATAAAACAGTCGACATGGTTGTAAGTAATTTTGTCTATGAGAAAACAGGGAAAAAGTACAAAAAGGTGATGGAGTACGGAAAAAACTTTCCTGAAGGATGCATTTTCTCATGGGATGATATTAAACCCTTTCGCAAAGGTCAGTATATTTTGATGCATTCGATTATTTATCGCACGAGTCTATTGAAAGAATGCAAATTGAAACTTCCAGAGCATACGTTTTATGTGGATAATCTATTTGTGTTTCAACCGCTGGAAAAAGTGGAGCGCATCTATTATGTAAATGTCGATTTCTACCGCTATTTCATTGGAAGAGAAGATCAATCCGTCAACGAAAAAGTGATGATTGAACGAATTGACCAACAGCTGAAAGTAAATAAACTCATGATCGATCAGATCAATATGGAAGAAATTAAAAGCCTGAAACTTCGTCAATATATGCTGAACCATCTCGAAATAATAACCGTGATCTCTACCATATTATTGATTCGTTCAGGAAAGAAGGAAAATCTAAAAACGAAAAAAGAACTGTGGAAGTACATGAAGGATAAAGATATTGAATTATACAATAGTATCCGGTATGGAGCCATGGGAAGATTGATGAATATGCCGGGTCATTTGGGTCGCACCATGTCAGTAGCTGCCTATAAATTATCACAGAAGATTGTGGGATTTAATTGAAAGTATAATACAACGTTTATCATCTTCAAACCTGTGGATACGTATAGAATCCACAGGTTATTTTATATCAATTGCTTTCTTATACACGAATGAAAGGTAAGGTGAGTGTACATGCAGTACGATTATTTAGTCATAGGTTCCGGATTATTCGGCAGTACATTTGCTTATGAAGCAGCCAAACGGGGAAAACGAGTAAAGGTTATTGAAAAAAGAGACCATATTGGCGGTAATATCTATACGGAACCTATAGAGGACATACATGTTCATAAATATGGGGCGCATATTTTCCACACCAATAGTAAGGAAATCTGGGACTACATCAATCAATTTGCGGAGTTCAATCGATATACGAACAGCCCTGTCGCCAATTATAAAGGTGAAATATACAATTTACCTTTTAATATGAATACATTTAATCAGTTATGGGGCACGATTACCCCTGATCAAGCCCAATTGAAGATTGCGGAACAGATAAAGGCAACACAGATTAAAGATCCAAAAAATCTCGAAGAACAAGCCATTTCATTAATTGGAACGGATATTTATGAGAAACTGGTGAAGGGGTATACAGAAAAACAATGGGGACGTAAAGCAACAGAGTTGCCTCCCTTTATTATTAAACGTGTCCCTGTCCGATTCACGTATGATAATAATTATTTTAATGACCGATATCAGGGGATTCCTGTTGGCGGGTATACCCAAATCATCGAAAAAATGTTGTCGAGTGAACGGATCGAGGTAGAACTAAATCAGGACTTTTTTTCCAACAAAGAATTCTATTTAAAAAGCTCCTCAAAAATGGTGTATACAGGAATGATCGATCAATTTTTTGATTATACATTCGGTGAGTTAGAATATCGAAGTTTACGATTCGAATCCACGACTGTAGATCAGCAAAACTTCCAAGGCAACGCAGTTGTAAATTATACCGATTCCGAAACACCATACACTCGAATTATAGAGCATAAACACTTTGAATTCGGCAAGCAGTCCAAGACAATTATAACGAAAGAGTATCCCCAAGCTTGGAGCAAAGACCACGAACCCTATTACCCTCTGAATGACGACAGTAATAATGAAAAATATAGAAAATATCATAAACTTGCAGAGCAATCACCACATGTTATATTGGGTGGACGTCTAGGAATGTATCAATATTATGATATGCATCAAGTGATTGCGGCTGCATTGAATGCAGTCAGGACGGAATTCGGGCAATCCCATTGAAAGTCGCTATTAAGCGACTTTTTTTTGTTTATGATCAACACAACAACAGTCTTCCGTAATATCACTTTGTGCTATATTATCTCTACATACACCAAATAATGAAAGCGTATTCCACACTGGAAAAATAGAGATTAGATAGAAAGTGGAGTAGCTGACGCGTTCAGAAATACAAATAATACGGTTAATCAATCTGTACATTGTGAGGTGACACATGAATCCGGACATATTGAAGCGTGCATTTTTAAATCCAGGTCATTCGTTTCGTTCGGTTCCATTCTGGGCTTGGAACGACAAGTTGGAGCAGGAGGAGCTGAATCGCCAGATTGATGGTTTCAAGGAACAGGGCATGGGCGGTTTTATGATGCATGTGCGTGAGGGCTTGGAAACACCTTATCTGAGCCAAGAGTTTATGCAACGGATCAAGGATAGCGTCGCTAAGGCGAAGGAGTCAGGCATCTCTGCCTGGTTGTACGATGAAGATCGATATTCCTCAGGAATGGGTGGTGGAATGGTTGCGAGTAAAGGCGGCGATAAGGTACGTGCCAAGGCACTGACGTTAGATATGAGCCGTACCTTTAAACGAGAAGATACATCCATTGCTGCCATATATCACGCTATCATAACAGGGGGAAGCATCACGGAGCTGAGGCAACTGGCAGAGAATGAGGTCGGAGTGGTTCTTCATGCGGAAGATGAGATCTATCTCATCTTCCGTGTGAGAATCGCTGATAAAAACGACTGGTGTCATGGGGACACCTACACGGATCTCATGAATCCTGAGACGGTAAAGTTATTTATTGAGACCAACTATGAACCTTACAGGGAAGCAGTTGGAGAAGAATTCGGAAAAACGGTTCCGGGGATATTTACCGATGAGCCGACGATCCAAGGTTTTGCCGAACGTATGAATGAACCAGAATTGACTTGGATTGCATGGAGCGAAGTGTTCGCGCACGAGTTCGAACTCAGAAGAGGGTATTCCATATGGACGTTGCTTCCATACTTCTTTTTTCAAGGCACTCTTTCTACACAAATACGATATGACTACTGGTTGACCGTGACCGAAACGTTCAGCGAATCGTATACGAAACAAATCGGGGAGTGGTGCCAAGAACATGGCATTCAGTTCACTGGACATTTTCATTCCGAAGGTAGCATCGTCGGACAGACTCGTCATAGCGGTTCAGTGATGTCTCATTATCGATATTTGCACATACCGGGCATTGATACACTGGGAGAGCAGACAAAAGAACATTTAACGATCAAACAGGTGTCCAGTGTTGCGAATCAGCTTGGTAAGAAACAAGTAATCACCGAAACTTATGGTGTGACAGGCTGGGATTTAACTTTTGAGAGTCGAAGATGGATCGGGGATTGGCAATTTGCTCTAGGTATTAATCTATTGACTCATCATCTATCCTGGTACTCACTCAGAGGATGTCGTAAGCGGGATTATCCGCCATCCTTCAATTATCATATGAACTGGTGGAATCATAATCGGCGCATGGAGGATTATTATGCAAGACTCGGATCGGTCTTAAGTGAGGGGAAATTAACTCGGAATGTGCTCGTGATTCATCCAGCCTCATCGGTGTGGTCACATCTGGGACAAAATGTGAACATATCCTCATGGAAGAATACAGCCGGTAATGAATCGATGCTGACAGACTATGATAAATCGTTCAACGAATTCGTCAACCGCATGGTTGAATGGCATGTTGATTATGATCTGGGTGATGAGCTTATAATGAAAGAGTTCGCCAGAGCTGAGAAAGGCCAGCTATACGTGGGTGAAGCAGAATATTCACTTGTTGTTCTACCTTCTGTGCACAACGTAACGTCCTCAACACTTGAGGTATTGCTTTCATTTATGGATAGTGGGGGTATTGTTGCTGCATTTGGGGAAGTGCCGTACTTAGTAGATGGCAGGTCAGAAAATTTGCATCGTTTGGATGAGCTATATAAGCATAGCCACTATATTCAATTCAAAGATTCTGCTGAACTGATGCCTCTGTTGGACGAGAAAACATCACGTGCGGTAAGCATTCAGGATAAGGATGGCATGGAAGCAAAGCATTTTCTGCACATGCACCGGCAGGTGCAACATGGCTCGACTGTTTTTATTGTAAACAACGATCGGAATAACACCCATCAAGTGGAAATCTGTATCTCAGAAGGGCAACACCTGGAAGAATGGGACGCTTGGTCGGGAGAAATGATTCCACGTCCAGTTCATAAGAAAGATGGCAAGATACGCTTCAGCGATACATTCGGACCAGCACAGTCCAGGCTGTATATTGTGTCACCCATTTCAACCCATCAAGAGACAATTGCAACCGTTATCAACGATGAAATGCCTGACGTGAATCAGGTGTCGGATCAAGATCATACCATGTTTGAGATAAGCAATGAGTACATTTCAGAGCTACAACCTGTCTCGTTTGAAAGAACTGAGCCTAATGCGCTTATTCTTGATCAATGCCAGTTTCGCCTGGGGAAGGAACCATGGTCCGAGCCCATGGAGGTGTGGAGGGCCCAACGTATGATTCGTGAACGACTGGGTATGCGTCAGGTATTCCACAACGGAAACCTGCAGAGGTACTTCTGGATTCATGAGGATCATCCGGGCAATGAAGCCCCGCTGGAACTCAGGTTTACATTTGTGGTTGCCGATGTGCCAGCGAATGATGTATTTGTGGTATTTGAAGATGCAGATCGTTTCGATTTTGAGCTTAATGGCACCCGCTTGGATCAAGAGCCAGAAGGATATTATTTGGATCGGCGTATGCAAAAAATTAAATTATCAGGATTGCATGAGGGCATCAATACGTTAATTGTTCTGATCTCGTATTGTAGCGATATGGAATTGGAGAATGCATATATTATTGGAGATTTTGCTGTCGACCCTAATCGTAAAATAGTGAGTGAGCCTGACAATCTAACTTACGGAGACTGGCGTATACAAGGCTATCCTTACTATTGTGGCAGTATGAACTATGATTTTGAGATTGAAAAGGGTATCGAATCAGTTAACGGATACAGATTGGAGTTTGGTAAATATGCGGCTGTTCTCCTTGATATCCAGTTGGACGGCACAACAGGTAAGACCATTCCGTGGAAATGCGAGGCATGGTTTGACATAGATCCCACCCTCCTGACGGAGCAAAAGAATAAAGTCGTGGTTGAAGTTGTTGGAAGTCCAAGAAATCTGTTCGGTCCACTTCATCAACAGGAGGCCCATCCAAACTGGCTTGACTGGTGGTCATTCCATCCCGAAGATGAAGATTATACATTAGAATACCAAGGCACTCCCTACGGTTTATTAGAACCTATTAAACTTCTACGTAGTAACAAGAAGGCTCGAGATTAGTGAGAGAAGGGATGGCCCTCAAGGTCGTAAGCCTTGTGAGACATCCCTTCTTAATTATGAAAAAATACTGATCTTATACAGTTATAATATCTACTCCCAGAGCTGGAAGAGTCAAATTCTGATCCAATCTCTCGCTAGTCAACAAGCTGAGATAAGGAACGTCCAGCGTAATCTCTCGTTGCTCATTCGTCAGATTGATCAGGAAGAGGAAGTTTTGCTCCCCCTTCGTTCGAATCGATAGCTCGACACCTTCCGGCAACTGGATTTTGGGCGCCAATTCCTTTTCCTTCAATATGTCTTCAAACAGCTGATAGAAATACGATGGCTCCGGCCAAGTGCCGACATAATACACTTCACCTTCACCAAGCTTATTGACAGTAACCGCCGGTACACCCTCGTAAAAGTCGTTGTCATACCAGGCGATCGGCTCTGCACCTCGCAGTTCCAGTAGATCACACCATTGCTTCGCAGCGAATGTCTTGCCCTCCGCGTTCCGTATGCGATGCTCACTGTTGCCGATGGCATCATATTCACTTACGACAACACCCGCCGCTTCCGCCAGTAGCCCCGGCAGAGGCAACATCTCACATACATTCCTCATGTTCTTCACACCAGTCCGATTGGTGAGAACAACCGTGCCACCCTTGGCTGCGAAACTCTCCAGTCGCTGTGCTACTTCTTCACTTAACAGGAAGAGGGAAGGGACAATGACCAGCTTGTACCCGTCGAGCTCCTCAGTCCAGTTGATAACGTCTGTACCGACGCCCATTTTCAAAAATGCATTATGCATAGAGGACAAGTTGTCTATATAGTGCATTCCCCCTTCCGCCTGCGGCTGAAGGGAAAGCGCCGTATGCTGATCATGCGAATGCAGGATCGCAACCTGGGTAACAATGGTTGAGTCGGCGAGTATTTCTCCTAACTGGTTCACCTCGCGAGTAAGCTCCGCGAATTCCCTGAACCTGCGTCCAGGAACATTGCTGTGGTCGATCAGCCCGTGCCAGAATTGTTCGGCTCCGACGGTAGCACTCCGCCATCGGAAATGGACGACCATATCCGCACCGCGAGCGATTGTCTGCCAAGAGCGAGCTCGGATCAGTCCAGGATACGGGGTGCGCTGAATCGGCATCCAGGCGCCCTGTGCTCCGCTGAGCTGTTCCATTACCCAGAAATTCCGGCGTTTGATGCCGCGAACCAAGTCCAGCGTAAGCGCTCCGTTCCTCGGAAACCGATCGCCATAATCGCGATACAGCTCATTCGGATAATAATCAACAGAGACAAAGTCCAATTCGTTGTGCATATCATAATAGTCCAGGCTATTCGGATATTGCCACATGTTATGCGTCACAAATTGGCCTGGACAGTTACGGCGTAAAATCTCAAGCTGCCATCCCAGCAGATAGCCTACGCTGTCAGAACAAAATCGCTTGTACTCCAGAAGATAGGAAGGATTCATCGGTTTGCTGACGCCGAGCGGCGTTGTTACCTCAGCCCAGCTGCTGTACTCCCCACTCCAGACGACCGTACCCCACTCCCGGTTCAACTCCTCCAGATTGGAATAACGCTTTTGCAGCCAAGCGACAAATGCACGATTGCATGTATCACAATGGCACTCCTGGTAGTGCATCTCGTTATCAATTTGCCAGCCGATGACGGCGGGATGCTTACCGTAGCGCTGTGATATCGCTTCCACAAATCTAGAGCCCAGCATTCTCAAGGAAGGGCTGTTGTTGCAACGATGTCCACGCACACCTGGCCGGATGATGTGGCGTTGCTCATCCATGGGCAGCACATCCGGATAACGGGTTGTCATCCAGTTCGGCGGGGTATTGGTTGGGGTGCATAACACAATTTCCATACCACGCGAAGCGAATACTTCTATAGCCGCATCCAGCCATTCAAACTGATAAGTACCCTCGGTCGGTTCCATTCGGCTCCAGGCGAACTCCGCCATTCGCACAACAGCAACCCCCGTCTCTTGCATAAGTACGGCATCTTTCTCCCATAACTCCGGGGTCCATTGCTCTGGATAATAATCAATTCCTATCTTAATTGTCATCCTGTAATCTCCTTTAGTTATCAATATATTGCGATTATATGCTATATTAATTGGAGTGAATATCTTAAATAATTAATATGATATAACAATATTAAGATAACAGGAGAGTTAGTCGTATGCCTCTTCCCAATCGCAATTTCCCGGTATTATCCGCCAGAGACAAGCTACTCCCTTTTTATCTGCTTGGCATCGGTCTGCATCATGAACAGGAGCACATACGCCGAGACCAAGGCATTCAGGATTATCAGTGGATACAATGCCGCAGTGGTGTGGGCAAGCTCAAGCTAAGTGAAACGGAACATATCGTCAAGCCAGGTATGGGCATGCTGTTGTTCCCTGGACAGAAGCATGAATACTATGCGTTATCCGAGAGCTGGGAAGTCGACTGGATCATTTTCGATGGCAGCGGGTCAGCAAGCTTGTTTGAAACCGTGGGCATTGTCGACACAAGCGTATATACGCTTGCATCACCTGAATACCTTCGATCCCGCATGCGGGAGTTGCTGCAAGCTGCCTTAACACCACAAGAGCAGACATTAAGCAATTACGCCTGCTCCGCCGTCCTCTATACCTTATTGACAGAGATCATTCAACGCGTATCTGTCGAGGGTAACGATACCGTCGGGCAGCAGTATGAGCGATTAAAGCCGGTTCTGGACTATATTGAACAGCATTATGCTGAAGAGATTACTTTGCCAACGCTGGCTGGATTGATCTGTGTCACACCGGAATATTTCTGTCATTTGTTCAAGAAGACGACAGGCATTCGTCCCATCAGCTATGTTAACCAGGTAAGGGTCAACAAGAGCAAGGAACTGCTGCTTGGCAATGTGCAGCGCGGGATGGAGGATATCGCTCGTCAAGTCGGTTTCGAATCTACCAGCTATTATGGAGCCATCTTCAAGAAGCTGGAACGAATCACACCTGGCGCCTTCCGCCGCAACTATCAGAAGTCGTGACATATTATTAACTGCAACTCGTTTATAGAGCCGCTAATTAGCGGCTCTATTTTGTGTGTAAAAGGCCAAGATTGAATGAACCCGATATAATCGGTTCTACACGCACAAAAACAAAAATTGAATCTGTTATATAATATGTTGTAATCATGAAACGTTAAAATCTTTATTTTTAAAATGGACATAATGTAAGTGAGAATATTGTGATTGAAGGAAGAGGAATTACTTATGGACAATGCTTATTTAAAACAGGATCAATTAATCAGTTACAAATTAAGTACTCAACAACGAATAGATACTCATCAGCATCGAAATGTTGAATTGTTATTTTTACTAAAGGGCTCACTCAAAATTAGAATTGAGGAAGAGGAGTTTACTTTAGAAGAACAAGATATCATCATTGTTAATTCAACATTCAAACATAAAATTCTTGCAGAACATAACGTAACGTATGTTATCTTTCATTTTAATTATTACAAAATTTTAGAACTTTTACATGCAAGTAAAGCATTCTTTTTATGCAATTCATCCTTAGGGAAGAAAGAAGACTATGTACAAATTCGCAAATATTTAACAAGCATTCTCAAAGTTCACTACGAAAACCAAGATCCCAACCAAATTAACTTAAATAGTTTGTATTACCAGCTCCTCGACCACTTTATTAGTCATTTTTCTGTCATATATAACAAGGGGAGTATGGATGGGGCATATAGAGGAGTAGAACGGAGAAATGAGATTGAAAACTATATTGAAGTCAATTATTTTAAAAGCATCAGTTTGAAAGACCTAGCGGAGTTCCTGTTTCTTTCTCCTCCATATGTTTCTAAATATTTCAAGGAACAATTTGGTATGAATTTTAATAGGTATTTAAATCAGGTGCGTTTATTCCATGCAGTTAATGAATTGTTGGGTACAAGCCATTCCATCACTTCAATTGCAATGAATAATGGTTTTCCAAATGTGAATGCTTTCAACAAATTGTTTAAAGAAGAGTATAGCGATACTCCTCACGATTATCGTATAAATAGTGCGAAGGAACAGCGTAAAGATACATTAGAGATGCCCTCGAATTGGCGTGAAAATTTAAAGGATATATTTGAAGTACCTGCCGATCGTGAGTTATCCATGGTATCCAATCAACTAAGCATTTTAGAAGTATCCGGAAATGATAAAACTCCGTTCTTCCGATACTGGACGAAAGTTATTAATTTGAACGAAGCTGCAATGCTTAGTAATTTTTCTCCCCAAGAACAGATTACAAAACTAAAACAAGATTTAGGTTTTGAATACGGAAGAATATGGAATGTTTTTAGTAAAGATATGAAGCTATTGACTCCCTCTAAGAGTACAAAACTAAATTTCTTTAACTTAGAACGTGTATTTGATTTTTTGATGGATCACCAGATAAAGCCATACATTGTTTTGAATCCGCTAGAAGATCTTCATCAACTAGGCATTGAAGGTGATTCCGACAGTGAAGTAATTGTGAGATTTATGGAAGTCTTCAGATCATTTATTTCTCATGTCAGTAATCGATACGGAAAATCACAAGTTAAAGAATGGTATTTCGAAGTGGTCTTTAATGTAGAAAACAAAAAGTGTAACGAATCATTTTTCTTTCAGCTATTTAACTCAATAAAAGAAGTGCTCTACTCCTTTTCTGTGGAATTTAAGGTAGGTGGTCCAGGGTTACCTATCCATCTTAGCGCTGGAAGGATTAAAGAATTTTTGACAAAATGGTTTGTTAATCCGTATCAACCTGACTTCATAACCTTACATTCTGATCTTCAGCCAGGTTCGAGTATGGAAGGAGAAAGAGAGTTGCGTAAGATAATGGATGCACAATATATCCAAAATCAGGTACTGATGGTCAAAAGAATAATTAACGATACAGGTTATGAACTAAATGATATTGAATTGTCCAACTGGGACTTTAATATGTCTCATCATACTATGTTGAATGACAGTTGTTATAAAGCTGCTTATCTGGTGAAGAATATTATAGATAGTTATGGTCTGCTTCAAGCCATGGGGTACTGGTATGCTCTAGATTCACTATCTGAACTGGCAGATACACCAAACTTATTGTTTGGAGGCCCAGGGCTTCTAAGTACACAGGGGCTTAAAAAACCTTCGTACTATGCTTATCATTTTTTAAACATTGGAAAAGGAAAATACTTTCTCGGTAAAAATCCCCATAGTCTTATGACAACGGATGGCACAGATAATTACTTTATCATCTGTCATAACTGTGGGTCGCTAAATTACAAATACTATACGGAACAGATGTCATCCAACGATCCTTTAATGTACAGGGAAATATTTGAGAAAGAAGACTCAATGACACTACGATTTAAGATAGATAATGTAAAAAACGGAATGTATAAAATCAAAGTTCGTTCGGTGAATGAAGAGCATGGAAATGTTCAGCAAGAGTGGATTAATCTTAATATGGGTCAGGACCTTAGTAATAGTGAAATTGACTATCTGAAACAGATTACTGTTCCTCAAATGAGAATTTACCAAATCGAAGTCAACAATGAAACACTTGAGTTCAATACAGAATTAAGTAGGAATGAAATCAAAAGCATTCGACTAATTTATCAATATTAAAAGAGGATGTGCGCTTCCAACAGTGTACATCCTCTTTTTTTGAGAAAAGAATAATAAATGAATGTGAATAATTAATGTCAATTCATTTAAACTGAGAAGGGATTAAAAAAGACATATATAAAAGGATATTTAGCTTGTATAACAACAGAAAATAAAGCGTTAACATAAGTAATGTCTAAATGGAGTGTAGAACAATATAGGAGATGATGCTGGTGGATCACAAGAAAACAGCTGAAGAAATACTTAAACATTTGGGAGGAAATGAAAATGTTGAATCCGCTTCCCATTGTGTTACCCGCCTAAGGCTTTCTATAAAAGATATGTCCAAGGTAAACGATCAAGCAATTAAAACCTTGAAAGATGTAAACGGTACCGTAAACCAGGGAGGACAGTATCAAATCGTCATTGGACCGAAAGTTGAACAAGTGTATAAAGAATTTGAAATGGCAGTTTCTAAAGAAAAGCCGGTGAGTTCGAGGAACTCAAATCCCGCTGAAACACCTAAGAAGAAAAATGTATTCAGTCGGATGCTTGATGTGTTGATGAGCTGCTTCATTCCTATTATTCCTATAATTGCAGGTTCAGGGATGATTAAAGTCCTTTGTACGATATTGGTCAGCGCAGGAGTGTTGACGAATGAGAGTTCTACGCTGCAGATATTGAATCTTATGGGTGATGGCGTATTCTATTTCTTGCCGTTTTTTGTAGCCTTTACTGCTGCGAAGAAATTTAATACAGATCACTTTGCAGCTATGGTCATGGCAGCTATTTTACTACATCCTAATCTGATGGCCATGTCCGCAGAGGGGGCTACTTCTACTAGCTTTATTGGTATTCCATTACAATTGCTAAGTTATAGCTCGCAAGCTGTACCTATTATTTTGGCGGTATGGCTGATGTCTTATGTCAATCCTATTGCAGATCGTTTAAGTCCTGCAATGGTCAAGGTTTTTCTAAGACCTATGCTTACCATTTTAATTGTTGCACCTGTCATGTTAATCGTATTTGGGCCTTTTGGAGATTTCTTGGGCGGTTACTTTGGTAAATTTGTTGATGTTATGAACACATGGGGTTGGATTGCCGTAAGTATTAACGCTTTAATTTTCCCATTTCTTGTTATAACGGGTACACATAATGCGCTTATTCCTTTGATCATTACGATGTTTGCTACCAAAGGGTTTGACCCTGTATTAATCGTTAGTGGATTAGTGGTAAATATCGCACAAGCAGGAGCTGCCTTTGCTGTTGCTCTGAAAACGAAGAATAACCAAATGAGAGGTATTGGACTTTCGGCAGGTGTAGCCTCCTTATTTGGTATTACCGAGCCAGCACTATATGGGGTGAATCTAAGACTCAAGCGTCCATTTATTGCAGTTCTAATCGGCTCTACTCTGGCTGGGGCAGTAGCTGGTATAACAGGAGTGACTGCATATTCCTTTGTAGGTCCGAGCATCATTTCGCTTCCGATCTTTATTGGCGACGAAGGTTTTATATCGCTAGTATGGGTAATTTTAACCGTTATAACTTCCTTCGTACTAACATTTATCGCTGTCTGGCTAATTGGATTTAAAGATCCTGTAGATGAGGAAAAAGAAAGTAATCCAACGGTAACGAATACGCTTGAGGGCAAAGATGTGAATGATTCTCCAGTTGAGAATGTTGTTGAAGAGCATGTTGGAAGTCCACTAAAGGGGGAAGCAATACGACTCTCCCAAGTCAATGACGAAGCATTCGCGACGGAGTCTATGGGGAAAGGGTTTGCAATTATTCCTTCTGAGGGGAGAGTAGTTGCCCCATTCGATGGGACAGTTGTTGTCATAAGCAAAACCAAGCATGCGGTTGCTTTGGTTAGCGATAACGGAATGGAGCTACTGATTCATGTTGGGATCGATACGGTCAAACTGAAAGGTAATCATTTCAATCTAGAAGTTCAGACAGGAGATCAAGTTCAAAAAGGCGATACCCTAATGTTATTTGACAAAGAAGAGATTAAAAATCTTGGTTATGATCTGACAACTTCGATTGTGGTGACCAATTCAGATCGTTACCCTAACATTCAACACAAGACTGGAAACGTAACCTATGGAGATCATGTGCTGAACACTTAATTAATTATGGATAGGAGAGATAGAGATGAAACACAATTTTCCAAAGAATTTCATGTGGGGAGCAGCAACATCTGCAGCACAAGTTGAAGGAGGGTGGAACGAAGGCGGGAGAGGCGCAAGTATAATGGACATATTAGGCGGAAGTGTGGACGGTAGTGTACATCGGCACCAAACCGAGAAAGTTATGCCGGATGTGTACTATCCAGGTCATGTTGCGAGCGACTTCTACCATAATTTTAAAGAAGATATTGCTTTGATGGGGCAGATGGGACTTAAATCGTATAGAATGTCAATTTCTTGGAGCCGTGTGTTTCCTAAAGGGGATGAAACCGTTCCAAACGAAGAGGGTTTGAAATTTTATGATGATGTGTTCGAGGAACTGTCAAAGTATAATATTGAACCCATTGTAACCATTCTTCACTATGATGCACCTTTGCATCTAGCGGATCACTACGGTGGTTGGTCTAATCGTAAGATGATTGATTTCTACATCAATTACTGTGAAGTTTTGTTTAACCGCTATAAGGGAAAAGTGAAGTATTGGATCACGTTTAATGAAATTAACTGTCTACTTGTTCCCTTTGGCGTTATTACTGCTGGTGCGATGAATATGTCCTATAAGTCCCAGGATAATACGGAACAGCTCCGCGTCCAAGCTCTTCATCACCAGTTCGTAGCAAGCGCAAAAGCCGTTGCATTAGGCCATCGCATTGACAATAATAATAAGATTGGATGTATGATTGCATATATGTGTAATTATCCACTAACCTGTCACCCAGAAGATATTCGTCTTGCACAACAAGAAGATCAGATCAAAAATATGTTATGCGGGGACGTCATGATTAGAGGTTCATATCCCGTATTTGCGGAAAGATATTTCAAACAAAAAGACATTCATATTGAGATGCTTCCTGGAGATGAAGAGACTTTAAAAGATGGAACAGTAGACTTTTATTCTATGAGTTATTATATGACCAATTGTATTGGAAACGATAAAAGCAAGGAACTTACCGCAGGAAATCTGATCTATGGTATGAAAAATCCTTATCTTGAAGCAACAGAATGGGGATGGCAAATAGATCCAATTGGATTGAGATGGGTGTTAAATCACGTTTATGATCGTTATCAAATTCCTATTATGATTGTCGAAAATGGTATGGGTACTGCTGATATAGTTCAAGATGGAAGAATACATGATGATTACCGAATTGATTATTTACGTCAACATATCGAACAAATTGGTGAATCAATTAATGATGGAGTAGATGTCGTTGCGTACACGCCGTGGAGTGCTCTGGACCTTGTAAGTCTGTCAGGTGGTACAATGAGAAAAAGATATGGATTTATTTATGTTAATAAAGATGATGAAGGTAATGGAGACCTAAAACGGATACCTAAAGATTCATTTTATTGGTACCAAAAGGTGATTGAGAACAATGGTGAAGATCTGGACTGAGTTAACCAGCATTGAACAGCTAAATTTAATTAACTAAAACCAAATAAAAGCAGTCGATCAACGTGTGAAATGCATCCCATTGTTAGTCATGACTAACAATGGAGGTGCATCTTTTTGATTTGCTGCTTTTTTACACTAACGAGCAGATTAGTTGAAGGAGACTTTTCTACATTACCTAATAGAGGAACAATCAGATAAATAAAACACGTTGATTGTTGCACCTGGTTTTACGTTTTTCACTATATCTGATCTGCTGTTGCATAAAAGTGATAATTGTTGTCTTTTTGCAATCATTGTATTGTCACAGTCGAAGTTACACGATATAATCGAGTTGTCTTCGAGGATAATATTATAAAGGATGGTGAAATTTTGAAAAAGTTTTCGTTGCTTTTACTCGCAGTAACTCTATTGTTGTTAACGATCTCAACGGCTCCGTCTACATATGGCGCGGCCAGTTATCCAAACACAGGTACGAACGGATTAACCGGTTTTGCAGGCAGTGCCAAGAATGAAAATGGTGTATCCAAGGCAGCTACGACAGGTGGCAAGAACGGTCAGGTGGTTTACGTTAGTAATCTTAATGACCTGAGAACACATATGGCGGGCTCTACAGCCAAAATTGTCGTTGTTGAACAGAATATTTCTTCTTCCTCTCTGCAAAAGGTTGAATTTGGAGCGAACAAGACACTGGTAGGTTCTTTTGACAAACATACATTAACGAATATTCATTTCAGATCTACAAGCAGTTCAAGCAATGTGATTTTTCAGAACCTGACCTTTCAACATTCAGCGAATATCAACGGCAATGATGATATCCAGGTGTACATCACTTCTGGCTCCAATTACTGGATCGATCATGTGACGTTCGCTGGCCACAGCTATAGCTCTGGCGGAAGTGATCTGGACAAGCTTCTGTATATCGGTGATCGCGCTGACTTCATTACGATTAGCAATTCCAAATTTGCGAACCATAAGTATGGCGTTATCCTCGGTCATCCGAATGATGGTAACAGCAGTTACAATGGCGTACCTCATGTGACGATGTCTAATAATTACTTCGAAAATTTAAATGTACGTGGTCCTGGACTTTTAAGATATGGTTACTTCCATCTCAAAAACAACTATGCCAACAACTTTAATCAGGCCATCACAATTGGTGAAAAAGCACGGATTTATTCTGAAAACAACTACTTTGGTGCTGGCGCTGAAAAGGGTGGCATCCTGGATGACAAAGGAAAAGGTGAGTTTACGGATACGGGCAGTACGCCGGCTCTGAATAGCCCGACTTCTCCTAAAACGAACTGGAGACCAAGCTCCAACTATAGTTATCAGGTAGAGAGTGCCAGCTACGCGCGTGAGTTCGTCACCAAGTATGCAGGATCATCCAATACCACACTTGTATTCGGAAAATAAGAGTTTCTGCCCATCCATATCATGACCAAAAAGGCCTGTTCTGTACGCCATAACGTATAAGACAGGCCTTTTTGTTTGTAAAGAATGAGGTTTCCGAGATTTCGAGTGTAACGGAGCAATCCAGTGCAGAGCCTGTCGGTGCGTATTTAGCGTACTGGACGGGCTTTTTTTCGTCTAGAGTACAACTTGATGCATGCATTTTTTTCCTATACAGTGTTGTGTAGAGTATGAAGAGGATGGAGGAGAACGAACCATGAATTGGTTGGAGATTAGCAAATCCAAAGATGTGGAACAAGTCAGACCAGCCGTCGGTGTATTGGATATCAACGAACAGGATGATCGTGGGCGTACACCGCTGATGCTCTTTTTGACAAATCGTATGCCGACTGAAGCGATCCGGTGTCTTCTGGAATTCGGCCCGAACTTGGAAGTGGAGGACAAGCTTGGGGATACCGCCCTGAAAAAAGCTGTGAAGTTCAAGCAAATTGAAGCCATTCAGCTATTGATTGAACATGGAGTCAAACTGGACGCTCCCCTTGGAATTCAGGCCAGTGCCTGGAACGTAGCGAGACGTAATCCGGACATAGCGGATATGTTACTGGATACCAAAGGTGCGGTTAGACTCAAGCTGACCCAGGCGGAGCAAAGCATTGTAGATGAAATTTTGTACGAGGAGTCTTCAGACAAGGCAACTGCCCAAATCCGTGCACTGGATTCAGCTGTACTCCTGCATGCCATTGTGAACGGATACAACTGGGACGACAGTCCTGAGCCGATGATTGCAGTATGTGAACATCCTGAATGTGCAGAGATTACGCGGCTGGATATGGCAGAACTGCTGGATGCGGACTACTGGCTGGAGATGGATGAAGATGAGGTCAGCGAGAGAGAGGACGGACCGGCGTATCGTCAGCTTGCAGAGCAATTATCCGGATAGGGTAGCCATTGAACTGAACTTGATAGTTAAAGAGAAGATGTTACCTCATGGGGGAGTAGAAGGTTGAAGAATAAAGGAATGAAAGACAGCTCGGCCTGCGATGACCGTACATATGAGATTAGGAATGATAACGGCGCTGAACGCGTGCGTCTATATGATCAACATTTGTTCAAAGACATGGACTGGCCTAATACAGAGGACGGCAGATATGCCAGGGCTTATTTGGAACCTATGATGCAGCAAGGGCCCCAAAGCTTTATGTCCAACGTGGAAACGACATTGCTGCTCGCCCGGATCGATGATCTCGTTATTCCGGTGACAATGAACGATACAGAGTATGATAATGCTTATGTCTGTTCGCCATACACGCATTACGTGAGTTACGCCAAGCAGGAATTGACCATGTTGCAGAAGCCCATGTTGGAAAAAGGTCTTTCTGCGCTGCTCAGTCTAATCGGTTGGGGAATGAAGCGATCACAGATCAACAAAGTCGTGCATGTGAACAACTGGTTGTTGTCCACCAATCTGTATCCAGCCATGTCTGGTGATCAGGCGGCTTGTTTGCTTGCAGCGGTACAAGAGCGATACCCTGAGCATGTCATTGTGTTTCGCTCCTTGTGTCCGGGACTTCATTCCGATCTGACGGCGAGGCTAACAGAAGCGGGGTGTCGATTGATCCCAAGCCGACAAATCTATCTGTACCGAGCGTATGATCCGAATTTTGGCAACTCGAAGTCGCGCTGGTTGCTAAAGCGGGATTACGAATTATTGGCCAAGCATGGATACGAACTCGTATCCGTAACAGATATGACAGATGCAGATATTCCGCGAATCGTGGAGTTGTACAAGCTGTTATACCTTGAAAAATACTCCTATCACAATCCGCAATTCACCGAGCGGTTCATTGCTGCTGCGATGGCTTCAGGAACACTCAGGCTCTATGGACTGCGAAAAGAGGGGCGCCTGGACGCGGTCATGGGTTATTTCTGCCGCAATGGAGTTATGACAACGCCGCTGTTCGGTTACGACACAGCGGTGCCCCAGTCTGTTGGACTATACCGCATGTTATCGGCCTGTCTGATCGGACAGTCTCGCGAGAACGGCCATCTGTTGCATGAGAGCGCCGGGGCTGCGCAGTTCAAGCGCAATCGCGGTGCTGTGGCGGATTTCGAGTATTCCGCTGTATATGAGCGCCATCTTCCTTGGGGCAGACGCTGGTGCTGGCTACTGCTTGATCGGTTGTTGAATCGCGTAGGTGTGCCGCTGATGCGCCGCATGAAGCTGTAAACAGACATAAAGCTTACCGATACCCCACCGGTCATCCTGATAAGTACACTTAATGCTTAGTTACACTCGGCTATTAGGTATGCTCTGCGAGTTGTACCTCGAAACCATCTGGATCTGTAATGTAAATAAACCGCAGCTGCGGATTGGGCTGGATGGGGCCACGTAAAATCGGGACATTCAGCTCTGTCAGTCGTTCCATGGCTTCATCCAGCGAGCTTACCTCATAACCGATTGACACGCCAGCCTCACGTTTAAGAATGGATTCACTACCCTCAATCAGTTCCAGCTTGGCTGCATTCTCCATGCCCAGCATGGCAATCTGCCGTCCACGGCTTTCGAATCTGCGCTGAATGGGAAGTCCGAGCATGTCGTGATAGAACCCGAGCGAAGCTTCCAAATTACTGACCCTCAGCGTGATCCAGTTTAATTTGATCAACATGGGTGAATCTCTCCTTTTTTGTATCAATATTACGTCCATTATACGTTAAGCGGGGACAAGCACCTACTCCTTATCAGCAAACAATAAAATAGCTGCCGAAGTATTCGGCAGCCAAATGGTGTAATCTCCAGTAGTTCCAGTAGTTCTAACGAATTATTGAATCAGATCAACGGCCGTCTGTGGAACAAAGGCTTCTACACCGTTATAGACAATGACACCTTCCAACGCTGTCTTTTTGCCGTTCACCAGTGCGATATTTTTGTAGATTTGAAGTTCCAGCTTGGTGTTACCTTTTGTAACGAGGATCTTTGGATTTTTGGCGTCCGTCAGATCCAGCTTGTAGGTCGCGCCTTTGGCTGTAAATGCCTGTTTGGCAGGTACAAACAATTGTTTACTCACGCTGTCGAGATCCAGATCCAGTACACGTGCCATATATTTAGCGACATCCGTGTTGTCAATCACACCGAATGGACGATCATTGTTCGGAGCATACGTGTACAGCACAACATCTCCACCTGTATGACCACCAGTTGTCCAGCCAATCCCTGCACGTTTGCTGATCATTGGACCGATTGCATAGTTAAGGCTGCCTGGTTCAGCTGCTTTAATGGTGGCAATCTCTTCGGAAGTCAGATCGGTAATGCCATAGTATTGTTTCATCACTGCTTTGATGTTCGTGCGCTTGGCATTCAGCTTCGCTTCAACGCCCTCGCCTGTTAGCTTGGCCTTTTTCAAAGGTCCGATAAATGTGGACAACGGCTCTTTATCGTATGTGCCGCTTGTTGCGTTGTTACCAATGGTGAGTCCACCATTACCATGGTCCGTAACAGCCACAACGGCAGTCTCTCCATCCGCTTTGGCAAAATCTATGGCTACTTTTACGGCATCGTCAAATGCCAGCACGTCACTGATAATACCAATCGGATCATTGGCGTGAGCTGCCCAGTCCACTTTACTGCCTTCAACCATTAGAAAGAAGCCGTCTTCGTCTTTGGACAGAACTTCAATGGCTTTGGATGTCATCTCAGCAAGGCTTGGCTGCTTGGCAGGATCACGGTCTATATTGTAAGCCATGCCTGCGGGTGCGAACATGCCCCATAATTTATTTGAATCGGATGCTTTCATTGCCTCCGGTGTAGTGACGTAATCGTAACCCAGTGCTTTAATGGAAGAAACCAGATTCTCGCCGTCTTTACGTCCAGCTGGCTCAAGGTATTTGCTACCTCCACCCAACACAACATCGATGCCATTGTAGACTTGTTGTTTGCTGAGTGCATCGTAGTTTTTGCGATCCGGATAGTGGGCAGAGAAGTCTGCTGGTGTAGCGTGCATAATCTCGGATGTGGCTATAATCCCGGTTGCTTTACCGGCCAGTTTGGATGCTTCCAGCACGGAAGCAACAGGCTTTCTTGCATCTCCAGGTGCAATTGCTTTCTGTCCAGGCATCGTAGCCTTATCCGGCAGTACACCGACAAATCCGGTATGCGATTTATAACCTGTTGCAAAAGCTGTTCCGGCAGGAGCCGAGTCCGCAATCGGCGCATCAGCGGAGTGTGTACGAACCATGCCGCTTGCCATGGAGTCCAGTGTTAGGGACGAGCCTTTGTACCAACGAGCCAAAGCAGTCGCATCGTTAGCCATGCCGTCAGGAATGAGTATAATGACATTTTTAATCGGTGATGCAGATGTCGTTGAGGTCGTGTCTTCGACAGCCCACGCTGCACTGCTTCCTCCGAGTGTAGCCGTAACAATCGTTGTCACCGCGAGCATCATTTTGGCTGCACGGACATTAAACCGGTTTAACATGAATGCATCCTCCTAGAATATATGTATAGTTTTTTTGTCTCCAGAACCCAGTGTATACAACAATTGCTAAACCAATGTATGAAATGGATTAACTATATGTAAAATTTACGATTAATAAAGGGTGGTGGAATTCAGGTAAACTGGACAAAATGAGGATCACTCTTGTATGTTAAGGAGAAAATCGGGCTTGGGAAAGACCCTCGTCTAATGATCGGCTTTGAGGTGGTATGTAATGAAAGAATGGTCAGAAGCCATTCAGTGGTGGAATAAAAATCAGGTGAAGCTCATGGACATTCGTCATCTGGTCTTGAAGCCGGGACAGGTGCTCAAGCCGTATGTTCTGCCAGCCCATGCTTTTTTGCTGATGGTCAGAGGGGAAGCCAATATTCATTTGGGCAAAGAAAAGCTCAGGTCCAACCAGACACAGGTTCTACATGGTGACAAAGGCACAACTATACATATCCATTGTCTGGATATGCCTTTGGAATATTATCTAATTCTATATAAACCTCAGCCAAGCTTCGCAAGTACCGACCCATCGAGAGCGGAAAACGTACAACGGGAGTACGCATTTTCTCCGCAGCAGTATCATTTTGCAGCAACCTATCCACTATCGCTAATTCCCATAATGGAGAGAATGCATGAATGCTGGGCAAGCGGCGAAGAATTGCACAGGCTGCAGGTCACAGGACTGTTGTATCAGTTTGTATACGAACAGTTTCGTCAATGGAAGCTGGCGGCTGAGCAGGTGATTGAACCTCCGGAATTGGCCGAGCAGATTGCAGCGTACATTCAGGAGCACTACGCGCATCCCGTGTCTATGGAGGATATGGCGGCCCAATTTCATTACAGCAGTCACTATCTGGCACGGGTATTCAAGCGCAAATTCGGGTGCAGCCCCATGGATTACGTCATCCAAACCCGGATGAACCGAGCCAAAGTATTGTTAACAGAGACAGATGTTCAGATTCGTGATGTGGCTGAGAGCGTCGGATATAAAGATCTGTACTACTTTAGCCGAATCTTCAAACGAATGATGGGAGAAACCCCTGCTCAATATAAAATGCATAGTCATCTTCCTAAAGGTTCAAATCGTACCAACAAGAAGTCGGAATCGTTCATTGCTGGAGAGCTCGGACAACGCTATATTGATAATAACGATAATCATTATCAATACAACACTTGGAGCGTGAATGACTTGAATGTTCGTTTTAAGCCTACGTTGGCGGTCAGTTTATTATTTAGTTTATCCCTGCTATTAGCAGCTTGCGGGGGAGGGGCTGATCCACAGTCAACAGCAAATGAAGATGCTTCATTGCCTGCAACCAAAATGTATACCGACGCATCGGGGAGAACGGTTGAGATTCCAGCTCAGTCTACCAAACCGGTTGTAATCACATATGGTGGGTATTTGCTGCCACTTGGAATGAAGCCGGCGGGTGCGAATAAGGAAACGCTTGATCTGTACCCGGAAGAGATGGCTAATGTGCCGGATATCGGATCAGGAACGGGGAACGTAGAAGTGGTATCGGATCTGGAGCCAGATCTGATTATCGTACCGGATTATACAAGCACGGAAGTGATCGGTACCTATGAGAAAATTGCGCCGACGATTACAGTAGCCTGGGGTGGTGACCCGGATGTCATCAACACGCTGAGAACGATGGGCGAGATTATGGATCGGAAAGAGGAAGCGGAGAAATGGATTGCTACCTTTGAAGATAAGTTGAAGGGGATTCGGGATGAACTGAACATCAACATTGAACCGGGAACCACGGCCATGTCCTTCGTCATCTACAATAAGGAGGTATTACTTGGGGGAGAAGGCGGCACATTGGGCAAGCTGATATACCAGGATTTCGGATTTGATATGCCTGAACAGTACAAAGCCTATGCAGATGGTGGAACCGTGCTCTCATTGGAGAAGCTGGCGGATAAACCTGCAGACTACTTCTTCACCCAGATGGACGATGAAGAGATGGAGCAGATGATGGAACTATTCAAGGAGCCGGTGTATCAGAGTATTCCTGCAATTAAAAATCATCGGATCATTAATGTATCTCGCAACTATTGGAATTATGGACCGTATCTGGTCGACAAGGGACTGGATAGCCTGATTGAGCAAGTGAGCAAGCTTCAGGAATAGTGATGATGTCATTCTATAAGTGTGACGCCAAATCACGTCATATTAGAGCAGGTCATAGGTGAATTCACCTATGGCCTGTTTTGTTATATCGGCGGTTCTATATATAATTAAAGCTTATAACCCACGGAACAGGGAGTAAACGCAAGATTGTAGGAGATCATCAGGAGCAGGCTTAGTGACTCATAACGTTGAATGAGTAGTGTGGAACGGTATGCATGATCAAATAGATAGAGGTTGGAGAGGGGAATGACACATGATGGATATGATTGCGCTTCGCCGGGATCTGCACGCACATCCTGAACTGGGATTTACGGAATTTCGTACCGCGACCAAAGTGGTGCAGATGCTGACGGAACTGGGGTATAGCGTCACTTATGGAAAAGATGCCATTGACGACACATCACGGCGGGGGCTGCCCAAACCGGAAGTGTTGGAAGATGCATATCAGCGTGCCCTCCGGGAAGGTGCAGATCCCGTAATCGTGGAGCAGATGCGAGGTGGATTCACCGCCGTTGTCGCTGAACTTCAAGGGGAGCAGGAGGGACCATCGACGGCGTTCCGCTTCGATATGGATGCACTGCCGATCCGTGAGAGCAAGTTGGAACAACATGCGCCGCAAGCGGCACAATTTCGTTCCAATCATGAGGGCATTATGCACGCCTGTGCACACGATGGACATACAACGATTGGACTAGCACTTGCAGAACGGTTGAGTAACCGGAAGTTTGCCGGCAAGATCCGGCTGTTGTTCCAGCCTGCCGAAGAAGGTGTGCGCGGAGCATATGCCATGGTCGAAAAAGGAATGCTGGAACAGGTGGATCGCCTGTTCTGTATTCACTTGGGTACCGGTGTGCCATCCGGTCATATCAGAGGTGCGTCTGCCGGATTCCTGGCAACGACCAAGCTGGAAGCGCACTTCACCGGGGTATCTTCCCATGCAGGGGCTTCACCGGAGGAAGGACGGAACGCACTGCTGGGCGCAGCGACCGCCATGCTCAATATTCATGCACTTCCCCGGTTCAGCTCGGCAGATACCCGGATCAATGTAGGTATTTTGGAAGGTGGAACAGGGGCCAATATTATTGCTGAGCATGCTCGTATGGTTATTGAGACGCGATCGACGAGTGAAGAAACAAATTGGGAGCTGGAACGTCGCGTGCGGCACATCATTGAGCATAGCGCAGCCATGCATGAACTGACCGCTACAGTTGAGGTGGTCGGAAGTGCTATTCCGATTCGATGTGATATGGAACTTGCAGAACTTGCGGTTCAGCAAGCAGAAGGCATCGCTGGGTTCACCCATGCAGAGGCCATATCAGATAGTGCTGCTCTCGGCAGCGAGGATGCCAGTTATATGATCCGGCGAGTGCAGGAGCAAGGTGGCAAAGCTACGTATATGATTGTTGGGAGCGAGTTGCCTGCTCCGCATCATCATCCCGAATTTGATATTGATGAAGCGGTATTGGCCCTTGCGGTAGAACTGCTGGAAAAGTTGGCACGTACACTGTAAACGACAGGTTGATAGGGCAGCAGATATCCATGGATTGAGAGTTAGCAGTCCAGATCATCATGATGTAAGATAAGTTCAGACCCGCATGAGAATGCGGGTTTTTGGTGTTATCCCTGACAGAGATCATATGAAGATGATTAAAAAAAGATATTGCGAACGCTTTCATTCTGTGCTAACATCACCATAACAACAGGATTGTAACCGTGTTTAGGGCAATACCTGTGTCAGTTCATTCGTTGGTTCTTTCATCATCAAACGATTGATTGCGTTTACATTATCATATGGAATGAGCCTCATTCCTCAGGGTTGTTACTGATTGCAGGCAAAACCTGAATTGAGGGCAGTAGACCACGCTAAAGCGATGTCTGTTTGCCTTCGGTTCAGGTTTTTTTATATAAAAAAATGCCTGATGGCATGATCGCAAGCGCCGTAGCAGATATTTTGAGAAGAAAGGAGCGCAGCAAATTTAATTTTTCCTAAATAGAGATATAGGCTCATCCAGACATTGGAATACTGATTCTTAGATACGCATTTCAACTGAACATTTCCAATGAAATTATCCCATCACACACTATTCGACAGCGAGGAGATTTATGACATGAAAACCATTAAACGTTCGATTGCCGTAGCAACAATTCTGGGGTTATGTGTATCCGCTCTACCGGCATATGCAGCAGGCAATACAGCATCCTCTTCTTCAGCAGCGATGGACAAACTGATCCAATCCGAGCTTATTCGCGGCAGCGGTCAAGGCGTTAATGCGGCTTATCTGAACAAAAAGGCTACACGCATTCAGGCCGCAGTGCTTTACTTGCGTTTGTCCGGATTGGAGAAAGAAGCACTCGCTTATCAGGGAACGGAAACGTATGACGATGCGGCTCAGGCAGGCAAAGTATTGCAACCGGTCGTTGGATACTTGAAGCAGCATCCGTATGTAGCTGAGATCGTAACAGGAACGGAGAAGTTTGATCCTAACGCACCCCTTACAGCAGAAGGTTATGCCGAAATGTTACTGAAGGTGCTCGGATATGAAGCGGGTACGGATTATGAGCAAGGAGCAGCTTCCACCTATGCGGCAGGTAAAGGAATTAAGGCGCTTCAAGGGCAGGGAGCGAGTCAACTTACCAATCGCCTGATGGCAGAGGCCACCGCACAGGCTTTGCAGACGCAGCTCAAGAATGGTAGTGGAACCTTGGAGCAGAGCTGGTTGAAACATAAAGAGGCTGGGGCGTTCCAACCTCAAACGGTGCAACAGACCAAATATGGTGCGATTGATGGCAAAACCTATGAGCAATATGGCACGCTCGGCTGGCTCGGTGTTCCTTACGCGGCACCTCCGGTAGGTGAACTGCGTTGGAAAGCTCCACAAGAACCGGAAGCATGGACAGGAACGAGATCGGCTAAGGAATTTGCAGCGAACAGCTTGCAGATTTCTGGTAAAAATACTGTAGGCAGCGAGGATTCGCTGTATCTTAATATCTGGCGTCCCGACACAACGAGTTCGAAACTTCCGGTGATGGTATTCCTGCACGGCGGCGGGAATATGACCGGATCAGGTAAAGATTTTCAGGGTGAACAGCTTGCACGGAGTACCAACAGCATCATTATCTCGGTGAACTATCGTTTGGGAGCCCTTGGATTCTTCGAGAATGCAGCGCTGAAAACAGGCAATGCCCTGGATGAATCCGGTAACTACGGTCTGCTCGATGCATTCCGTGCACTAGAGTGGGTACAGGATAATATCGAAGGTTTTGGCGGAGATACAGGCAATGTGACATTAGCCGGACAATCTGCGGGTGCACGTGATGTGCTGGCAACTCTGATCTCTCCACTTAGCAAAGGACTGTATCAAAAAGCAGTTGCTTTCAGCGGAGGATTGACGACAGCATCACCGGAAGAAGGCGAGCAAAAATCCGAAGATGTACTCGTGAAGCTGCTCGTACAAGAGGGGAAAGCGGCTAACGCAGAAGAAGCAAAAGCATGGATTGGCAAGCAATCTCAGGCACAGCTGGAGAGCTACCTGCGTGCACTGCCTGCGGACAAGCTGGTCACAGCGTTTGGTGCAACCGCAATCCGTATGGAACCATTCCCGCATCTGTTCCGAGATGGTACTGTGATTCCAAAAGAAGGATTTGACGCGATCAATAGCGGCAATTATACGAAAGTTCCTGTATTGCTCGGCAGCTTGGAAACGGAGTTCTCTGGCTTTGCCTTTGGTGATCCGAACTTCGCTCCATCCATCGCCGATGAGACTCTGTTTACCGATAAAACCAAGGCGGAGCAATATGCTGCTGCGTTGAAATACGGTAGCGAAGCTTATGCAGGCTTTAATGCAGAGCGTGTAGCGGAGCAATTGACGAGTGAAGCAGGTCAGCCACCGGTATATGCGTATCGTTTTGCATGGGGTACACAACCTGGAGTCATCTCTGAGCGTTTGCTTACATTACTGGGCGCACCACATGGTGCAGACATGGACTTCTATACAGGGCACGCAGACGGTATTGCTGCCTATTTCCCTGAGGGGTACTTTAGCGATACGAACAAACCAGGACGTGATCAGTTGTCCACCGCGATGGCAGCATACCTGAAGCAGTTCCTGTACACAGGCAATCCAAGTAAGGGTGGGTCCCCTGATCTGGCGGCATGGACACCTTGGACGAAAGATGCCCAAGCCCCAATCATGCGTCTGGATGCAAGCAATACAATGGCAGAGATTGGCATGTCCACACAATATAATCAAGACAAAGAAGCCGTTATGGCGAAGATGAAAAAAGAATTGCCAGAAGAAACATACAAACTGTTGACGGAAAAAGTGTTCGCAGGTCGTTTCTTCTGGGAATAAGGATCACCGGATAGGAAGGTATATATAGATAAATTGAAAGCCAAGGGAGCATGCTCTCTTGGCTTTTTGTACTGTTCGTTATACTTAAATATGGTATTGTTGTAAATATAAATTAATAAGATATAGGAAAGGGGAAAACGTACATTATGGATGGAGTTAGTAATTTTGGTATTGCAGGTATTATAACGCTATTAATTTTCTTTATTATGATTGGTCTTGTATTATATCTGGTTTTCTATCTTGTGATGAAGAGGTCTGGCGTCAAAGAGGAAGTATCCGCATTAAGGATGGAAGTGCGAGTATTACAAGAGGAAGTGGATAGGAACAGGCGGGAATTGGAAAATATAAAGTCTCGTTAACTGTTCGAAGCACTAGTTGTGGAAATGTGAAATAGTGTGGCGTGTACAACAGTATGAGAGGATAGGGGCTCTTCGCCCCCTCCTACTCAATACAGCGTGAAAACGTTCAATTCAGCCTTTGCATACTAAGGACACTTGATCTATTTCTTGGCAAAAAAACTAAGTGTTCCTGTGCTTTCATCAGCACTCACAAACAGGTTACGTCCATTTACCCGATGGATTCCCTCCGGCGACTCTCCGGCTGTAGGGATCAGACCCAGATAGTCCGGATTGACCGGATCAGCAAGATCGAAGAACAAAATGGCATCTGCCCGTTCGGAAGCTACCGCGGCATATGTTGCACCATCTACAGTAGCAACGGTTAGATTCTCCACTTCACTTCCCTTGTTGGGACTGCGATCATCCGGGTACAAGCCAACCATGGCGGTTGCCTCGTCAATGAGGTTCTGGCTATCGTACATCCGCTGGCCTTGCAGATCCCAGACAGCAATATTACGTCCGCCTGCTTTTACACCATCCTCAAATTCATTCTTGCCCAGGTCCCCTTCATTGGCTGTCAGCAGGTATTTACCATCTGCCGAGAAAGCAATACCATCCGGTTCATAACGAGCGGTCAATGTCTCTTTAAACTGAACGATACCGTCATCTTTCAGGTCGGCCTGATGTGAAGTGGTACCAAGCGCGAAGATGGAGCTGATCTTTTTCGTCTCCAGATCTACGATGGCCACGACATTGTTCTCCTGTAACGTGATGGCTGCTGTCTTGCTATCCGGACTAATGGCAACATACTCCGGTTGTGGATCATGCGGATAGATGGCGCCTTCTACATTGTCCAGAGATACCGGCAAGTTGGTGATTTCACCCTCCAGTACGTTCCCGCCAGCAAAAGATACAACCATAATGCTACCCGGACGTTTGGTGTTGGCATAGTCAATTTCATCGGCAACTTTATTCAGCTCTTCATCCTCTATCGCGATCACCGCATGTAGACCGTCAGGTGACAGTGCAATGGAGTCAGGACCAATACCGAGTTCATACGTTTTGACGGTTTTGTAGGTTGTCAGATCTACAATGGCAAGCAATCCTTTGTTTGCTTCACTGTCCGTATCACCTGTACGAATAACAGCCAGACCGTATTTGCCATCTTTGGACACGGTTACGCTCGTGACTTCAGCTTTGGCAGAGAGGTCATGGAAGCTGACGGTTTTCAATACATTGATGTTTTTCAAGTCAGCAATGTCCAGCACGGAAATACTGCCATTGTCCGCCTCGGTTACGAGCAGGCGCTGTCCATCTGGTGTAGAGGCTGATATTTCTGCTTTGCCACCAGGCATCTGGAAGGATGCGGTCCGTTCAAAACCGGTTTTATTTTGTTTCAGGATCAATTGATCCGTGATTAATTTTAGCGTTTGGGGAGATACATAGGTTGTCCCATTGGTGATATAGCTTTTACTATCCAGAGGAATTTTCACACCGTTGATGGTGGCTGAGGACGTTCCTACAGGAAGTTGTACTTTAGTATCTGCGATCTGGATATCGACACTGCGGCTGCTTCCGTTCCATGTGACCGTACCCTGCATGTTTTGGATGGCTGTACGCAGGACGATATGATCATTGGCAGGTTTAGTTGCGTCAGCGGCATGGATCATGGATGTGTAGCTAGTGGCTCCTGCGGTAAGAATGGCAGTCATCGACAGAACGGCAAGCCATTGATTTCTCTTTTTCAATGTTCCAGATCCCCTTTATCGTTTCGTGTGTGATGGCATGTACAATTGTTTTAGTATGGGGATGAAATGTTAAAAAGAAATATGAGGAGTCAGCAAGTTATGTAAAACATGTTGTCTTTCCAACTAGCCGAAAAGAAGAAATTGCGGTAGAATTAATTGAGAATCATTATCAATTAATTCAGGCTTTCTTTATTGACGAGTCTGATCAAGATATAGGCGAGGTGAATACCTATGCGCACGGATGATGCATTAGGCGTAGTATACCAACATTACCTGACCCAGGAGCCTTACAGTCAGCAAGATGAACATACGTATCTGCTCTCTCCCAAGGCGGGTAGCGGTAAGGTCAAAAGAGTGACAACATACAGTGGCATTGAGATTTTATATTCCCAGGTTGAATATCATCAGCCTTATCCTACGTATTTTGCGTCCGAGACACCCATTGTGGAATTGCAATTTGCCTTATCAGGAGAGCGACATGTGGATATATCCGGTCAGGATTATTCATTATCGATAGGGCAAGGGGCCCTTATTTTTATGCATGATTTCGAAGCGTGGTTTCATCCTCCGGCCAGGGAGCCGTATACGTCCTTTTCGCTGGGGATTCCGGTATCTCTGTTCAATTATGCTGCGGCACAACTGGGCAGTTTCAAGCCGATTGCGTTTAATCAGGTGTTGGGACAGAAGGTGTTTAAGCCGATTGTATTTCAACTGGATAACCGGATACGAACGATGATTGACAGTCTGATTGTGGAATTAAACAACAGTTATCGATCATCCTTAATGATGGAAGCCACAGCTTTGGAGATCTTGAATCGATTTATGATCCAACTGTTTGATCTGGCGCCAATCCCTGCGGGATTCTCCAGAGAGGACATCCGGAAGTTACATACGGCGCGGGAGATTATGGAGGCCTGCATGGTAGATCCTCCATCTTTGCTAGCATTGTCCAGACAAGTGGGTCTTAACGATTTTAAATTAAAAAAAGGGTTCAAGGCGCTTTTCGGAAGTACGGTCTTCGAATATTTGCGTCAGGTTCGTCTCGACAACGCCATGAAGCTGCTTCGCAATCAGGATAACAACGTCACCGAGGCCGCCATTGCGGTCGGTTACAGCAATGTCAGTGCCTTTTCGCAGCAATTTTATCGCAAATTCGGCGTGAAGCCTTCTGAAATGAAAAAGATTTATTAAATAAGATGAACTGAAAGATTACACAAGAACGAAGAGTGCAGAACCAGTCTGGAGAAGCGGAGCGTTCGCCTTTATCAACGGATTTCTCCCATCTTAGAAGTGAATTACAGAAATCAGGTGATAACAGCGATCGGAAGATGGTACTGCAATCGTAGTGGTCTGGTGTAAAGTTTCAAGGGTTCATCTTATATAAAATAAGATTAATAATCCGGCTTGCCGTGAATTGTTCCGTATAGAGGCAGTGGGGATTCTCTCAGCCTTGTATACTCCAGGTACAGTGGATACTGTACTGAAATATAGAGGAGTGTATGAGCATGAACCGAATCAGAGGAAGTATTTTTTTTAGCGTATTTGCAGCCATGTTGGGTCTGATGCTGATTGCACCCATTATGCCGCCGCTTATTCGCGAGTTGGGTATGAAAGAAAGCCATTCCGGTCTTATTATTTCACTTGGGTCCATTATGATGGCTGTCATGGCTCCAGTATGGGGAAGATTCAGTGATCTGAAGGGTAGAAAACCTATCATATTGATTGGATTCATAGGAATGTCTGTTAGCTGCGCATTATTTGCCTTGGCATTGTACGGCGGATTAAATGCATGGATCGGAGGAGGCCTATTGCTTACCCTTCTGATTGTGACGCGTAGTCTGATTGGCATGTTTATTCCCGCCGTGCTGTCTTCTGCCCAGGCCTATATGGGTGATGTGACAGAAGGGGAGGAGCGGGGAAGCGGGATGGCGATTATCAGCGCTGCCAATGGACTCGGCCTTGTATTTGGACCCGCCATTGCAGGAGCATTTACTATCATCGGTCTGCTGTGGCCGCTTTATTTTGGCATTTTTATAGCGATCGCTGCGTTTATTATCGCTTTGTTGTTAATCCCAGCAGCCAAACCCGTCATTCAGGCAAAGCCGCCTAGAGTCAACCCATTCCAACGTGGGTTACTAATGTACCTTGCTGCCGGCTTGGTTACGATGATTGGCATCATGACATTGCAGGTTGTCGGGGGATTTTATTTTCAGGATCAACTGGCTCTATCTCCAGCGGCGACGGCCCGAATGGTTTCGTTTGGACTTATGTTCTCCGGAGTAGCCATGTTGATCATGCAGGTCATTCAGATGAAGTGGTTGAAATGGCAGCCACGTCCGATGATTTTGCTCGGGTCCCTTTTTCTGATCGCAAGCATGGTCCTGTTTCTTGTATCCACCCAGTTGCCCATGTACTATTTCTCATTCTTCCTGTTCGGTATGGGTTCGGGTCTGATGATGCCGGGCTTCATGGCAGGTGCTTCGCTGGCGGTCAGCAAAGAACAACAGGGAGGAGCAGCCGGATTGGTAGCAGCGATTCAGGGGATATCCGCTGTCATTACTCCGATACTTACAACGACACTTTACCAGGTGGACAAACATATTCCATTTATGCTCGTGGCCGTTCTTGTTGTTTTAATGGCAATTATGATGCTGGGAATGCGAAAGAACCAGCCCCAATCGGTAGCTGGATCTCATTAGTTAGCAGCGTGATTTAAACTACAATGTTTGCCATAGAGGTACGGTGCTGCGAAGCCGGATACGGCGTCCCATTCAATGCGAAGTAGCAGCGGCTGCCTGCATTAGTGCATAGATCTTACGTGTGGTATTCACATTTCTAACCGTCATATAGGCATAGACTTTGGACCCCACAAGCTTGTTCATGCCACTTTTGGACGCATCTTCTCTGCTGACCGAATATAAAATGGCTCCGGGGATATAAATTAGCGTGCCGATTCCCGGTTTGATTGGCAGCTTGTCCAGCACGGAGGGCTCATTGATCTCATCCCAAAGGAACAGTACATCACTTTTGGCGGTGTCATCATTAGCCCATTCCGCTGGCAGTGCCTGAATAACGCTTTGGATTTCATCCATATTCCGCACCATTACCCTGATCTGTAAGCCGAAATCGGCCGCGATCGCCTGTTCTAACACATGGGATATCTCCGCATTCGCATTGACACGTTCCTGATGATCGGCAAAAATAATATTGCCAGAGTTGATGTAGGTCACGACATCCAGCATGCCTGCTTGTTCAAACGTTTCTTTTAGCTGCTTCATGTTAATCTTATTGTTACCACCTACATTAATACCCCGCAGCAAGGCTACATAGTTCATATGGATGCCCCTCCAATTCCTTTAAGACAATGATTTAACAAAATGACAGATACTCGAAAAGATGTGCAGTATACTCTTCTCCCAATAGGGCCTGTAATAAAGGCTCCACTTGCTCCAGATATTCGGGCTTGGTTTCATAGGTTTCTTCATCTTTCACTTCCCCGGCATAGCTCCGTGCCGCTTCGATCAGGATAGCTAGTGCACTGAAAAAATCAGACAGCGAATCAGCGACACGATTGGCTTCTCCACCTGTAAAAGCGGCATATACGGGAGAGTTCGGTGCTTCCACATCTACAATAATCGGATCATCGTTCACATTTGCGATGACGACGTGATTTTTTGGCCAAGTGGAGGCCTCCTCATAAGGTTCATTCATGCCAATCCAGCGGTAACCTAGTTGCTGACGGTGCAGATGTTCAGGTGCAACGAAGGAGATCAGTGCGGCATCACCGATCTCGACGGCGGCATTTTTCATTTTGAGTGTACCTTCAGCTTCCGCATCCATCATTTCATAATGACTGTACAGATACTGAAGTTCTGGAGAAAGAGGTACTCGCGGATCGACTTCTGGTTGGTGATGTTGTTCGCGAGGACGCAGATCATGATTTTGGAAAAGTCCATAAGCTTCATTATATAAATCCTGCTGTTCCACAAAACGGCTCAAGGCCGCATCCAGTTGTTGCATGGTGTCTGATTCCTCCTGGTAAATTGGTTTAGTACTACGCCGATCCAGTTGATTCTTGGCTATACGCATTATACTATATCAAAGATAAATTCGAAAAAACTTTTGAATACGTTTACATTATTTCGTGAACATGATATAATTTCATTCAAATAAGGATTGTTACTGCTTCGGGCAGGCAAAACCTGAACACACTATGCGTGGACTTTGTGCCATTCGTATTGATGTTCGGGTTTTTTTGCATTCTACGGTCCATATTAAGGATAGAAAACAGAGGACGTACTTATCCCGACACCAACATCACGCTGTACACAAGAAAGGGGAGCATTATGAACAAGAGAAAATGGTTAAACGGTTTTGCCGCAGGTTGTCTCAGTATAATTCTGGTGATTAGTGGATGCGCATCCAAAGCACCGCAAACCGCGAGTGACACACCGAATCAGGCAACAGAGCAGACGGGAAATGAAACCCAGGAACCTGCAACCAACCAAGCTGCCAAAGGCAGAACGGTGATTACAACCGACGGTGAAGTGGATGATATGAACTCGGTCATTCGTTTCTTGCTGTACTCGAATGAGATGGACCTCGCCGGAATTGTACTGACCAGCTCCGTGTATCATTATGCTGGAGATGAGGAAGCGGGGATAAAACCGTTCCGCTGGACAGGCACACAATGGGTGTATGACATGATCGATGCCTATGGCGAGATCTATCCGAACTTGTCCAAACATGCGGAGGGCTATCCGGAGCCGGAACAGATTCGAGCGATGACAAAGATCGGTAATATTTCCGATAAAGGGGAGATGGAGAAGGAAACGGAAGGTTCCGAATTCCTCGAAACTCTTTTCCTCGACGATGATTCCCGAGATCTGATTGTTCAGACATGGGGTGGCACTAATACCACAGCCAGAGCGCTGAAATCGATTGAGGAACAATACAAAGACACGGCTGAGTGGGATACGATTCGCAAAAAAGTGAGCGACAAACTGGTCCTGTATATCATTCTTGATCAGGATGATAGCTACAACGAATACATTGCGAAGAATTGGCCGGATATCCGCATTCTCAACGACCAATCCAACTTCTGGCATTTTGCCTATGCATGGAAGATGCATGCCGAAGAAGTGAACAGTAAGCTTCATGGCGACTGGATGGTCAAGAACATTCTGGACGGACATGGCAAGCTGATGGATATGTATGCGTCAATGGGTGACGGCAAGATGATCGAAGGCGAACTGGCCGAAGAACAACGTGGAAGTGCTGAATATCTCAAGAACAATCCGCAATATGACAAATACGATTTTATATCTGAGGGGGATTCTCCATCCTTCTTCTATCTGATCGATAATGGGCTACGCAGTATGGAAGACCCTTCTTACGGCGGTTGGGGTGGACGCTTTGGCGTTGTGAACGATAAGCTGTTTAGAAATAATGTGCTTGATTACGATCCCTACACCAAACGCTATGAAGCCGAATACTCTCTGATGAGATGGTTTGACGATGTGCAGGATGATTTTGCAGCACGTGCAGACTGGGCAGTTACAGACACTTACGAAGGTGCCAACCATAATCCGTCATTAACGATTAAGGAAGGGCTGGATCTGAGTGTTAGTCCTGGGGAGGAAGTTACTCTTCACGCGGAGGGCACAGACCCGGATGGAGATCAACTGACCTATACGTGGTGGAGATATTTCGAAGCGGACACATATGAGGATTCCAAAGTAGAACAGAATAAAGTTCAGCCAGAAATGGCGGGCGACCTGTTGCTTGGATTGCATCGTGACCTTGCCAAGGATGAGCAGGTGGATACGATAAAATTGCAGGGCAGTGACACCGAAGCGGTGACATTCACCGTTCCTGACGATGCCAAATCAGGCGATACCATTCATATCGTTGCCGAAGTACAGGATGATGGAGAGCATCAGTTGAAGCATTATCAACGTGTGATCCTAACCGTGAAATAAAGAAATAGAGGGGCTGTCCCAAAAGTCATCAACATGGCTGGCGGGACGCCCCTCTTATTTGTGCAGTCTAATCGAAATCGATTCGTTAGCGTTGGATGCCCGACCAGAAGACATTCCAGGTGATTGCCAAAGCTTGTTCATAGGATTGCCGTGTCTCATACACGAGCTGTACATCCAATCCATCCATCACGGTGACAAAGGCTACGGTGGCTTCTTCCGGACTCAGGCGTATATCAGGATGTCTGGTAAATACGGCTGCCAGCTCTTCCTTCAGTGTCCCGAGGTACGTTCGATATTGGGCCAGCACAAAATCATGCACCTCCAGCGGTGTGATAAAGGAAAGGATATACATAAAAGCGACGTTCGGGTGAGTCAAAAAGCGATTTTTGTGTTCATGCAAAAAGGCATATAACTGCTGTTCCAGAGTTTGGGTAACAGACTCGCTGAAGAATTGGCGTACAAACTGTTGTTCCTCCTGCACGACTTCCTCATATAACTCCAGCAATAACGCTTTTTTGGATGAATAATGATAAGCCAGGGATTGCTTGCGAATGCCTGCCTCTTCGGCAATCTGCGCCATCTTGGTCCCCTCGTAACCCAGACGATTAAAATGTTGAATGGCAATTTCTTTGATTCGTTTTTTACTCAATGTCTACCTCCAGTTGGCGAGCTGTATACCTCTGCTGTTTTTGGGAGTATACCAAATATAACAAGATATATACCACAAAAATGCCTATAGAGATAGCATACACCACCGTATAGGAAAATGCAGAAGCCACCACACCCAGGATCAACGAGCCACCGCCAATCCCGAGGTCAAAAAAATTAAAGAAGGAAGCCATCGCATTTTCATGCTCATGTTCTTCTACAAGATTCACACACCAGGTCTGAATAGCCGGGAATATGGCACCAAAGCCAAAGCCGTATAACGCGCCAGCGATCAGGAATTGAACATCACTCTGGGCGATAATCAGAACCAGTAGTCCTGCGATTGCAAACACCGCAGAAGGCAATAACACGGAGCCTGGTCCCCATCGATCAAACATTTTACCAGAGAACAGTCGGACGGCGAAGCTGGCGATGGCGACGATAAAGAAAAACCAGGCGACATTGTTGAACCCTCTTTCCGCAGCAAATAAAGCTACAAAGGACATGATTGAGCCGGCCGCAATGCCAACCAGCATGATCAACAACGAAGGGAACAGTACTTTCTTTTCAATCAACTTGACGGTCGCAGCAGGAAGGTCAGAGCTTTCGCTACCAGATAACGGTCTGGGCTTTCTGGATACAAACACGGCCATCAGAAGTGCTAACAGCAAAATGCACATGCCTCCCATAAACAGGCTCTGATAATCGTATTGAAACAACAGGCTGGTGCCGATCAGCGGACCAATGGATATAGCGACGGTTTCCCCTACCCCAAAGTACCCCATACCTTCTCCCCGGCGATCCCTGGGTATGTTTTCTGTAGCTATCGTCGCAAAATATGTCGTTGCCAAACCAAATCCAAATCCATGAATTACCCGGAACACGAGGATCATCCAGATACCTGACGATAGGTAGTATGCGCCAGTCATTAATGCACAGATGGTGATGCCAATAATCAAGAGATATTTTTTATCTATTCGAGCTGCCAAAACAGATGTGAAGGGCCGAATCAAGATGGCAGAGAACATAAATATGCCAGTAACAAGCCCAATCTGGGAAGCTTCTCCACCCAAACTTGAAACGAATAAAGGTAAGGTGGGAAGCAACATTTCAAAGGCCATGAACAATAATGCGTTGGCTAACATGATAAAAATGAATGATCTTCCCCAGAGTTGCTGAGGAGTCGGGCTGTGTGTTGAAGTAATCATGGTATTCCTCCGTAAATGTAATCTCTGTCGCGCGACATGTTGAACTGATTTTACCTGACGATAGTCAGATTGTAAAGTGCGTATCCAGAGCATGGATTAATGAGTTTTTTGTAGATGAAAGAAGTGATTAATAATTTTTAATCCATATCCCAACATTTTCCGATATAATAATCAGATAGATTGACTTAAGTGAGTACTACCTCAGAGAGGTGATATGAAATGACGATTGATGTGCTTGTAAGAAATAATGTTAAAGTTCTTGGTTCAGGTAGCCAAACGATTGTATTTGCTCATGGTTTTGGATGCGATCAGGATATGTGGCGTTACATTGTTCCAAGTTTTACGGAGAACTACCGTGTGGTTTTGTTTGATTATGTTGGATCTGGTGAATCTCAAATTAACTATTATGATGCTGGCAAATATAGCAACCTCCAAGGATACGCCCAGGATGTGCTGGAAATTATGGAAGTACTTGAACTACAGGACACCATATTTGTCGGGCATTCCGTCAGCAGCATGATTGGCATGCTGGCATCGATTCATAACCCCAAGTATTTCAAACAAATTGTTATGCTGGGGCCTTCCCCGCGTTACGTGAATGATCTTCCGAATTATTATGGAGGTTTTGATCGGAATGATATCGATGAATTACTTGAGATGATGCAGATGAATTTTATTGGATGGGCGAGTTATCTGGCACCCATTGTGATGAACAATCCGGAACGGAAAGATCTGACGGAAGAATTGGAGAAAAGCTTCTGCTCCAGAGATCCGCATATTGCGAGACAATTTGCCGAAGTGACGTTTTTATCTGATTGTCGTATTGATCTGGATCAGGCTACTGTGCCGACACTCATTCTTCAGTGCTCCGAAGACAGCATTGCTCCGGTTGAAGTAGGGGATTACTTACATGCTCATCTGAAGAATAGCCGATTGCAACAGATGACGGCCAAGGGACATTATCCGCATCTAAGTCAACCGGAAGAAACGATCCGAATGATTAAAGATTATTTGACGAGCGCATAGAACTCGGTAGAAAGGCGTTATTCCATGGATATACAATTAGATCTGGCTCCCTGTGGATACTTCTCTATCTCAGATTCGGGCATCGTACAATCGATTAATCAAACCTTGCTTGCGATGCTTGGATATGAACGCGATGAGCTTGTGGGGCAACATATTGAGTCCACCATGTCGGTGAGCAACAAGGTGTTTTTCCATACGTATTTCTATCCCTACATCCAGTTATATGGACATGTGGACGAGATGTACTTCACGTTTCGTACTCGTGATCAGCAGCCTGTTCCCGTGCTGCTTAACGGTATTCGTCAGACCCGTAACGGGGAAAGCGTGGTAGATTGTGTCGTTGTAGTCATGCGTAAGCGAATCGAACATGAGAAGGATATTTTGCATACCAAAACGAAGCTACAGGAGCTGTATCAAGCGACCCAAGAAGCGAACAAGGAGCTTGAACGATTACACGAGGAATATAAGATCAAAGAGCAGGCGCTCATTAAAGTGAATGATCAGTTGGAGACACTGGCCTCCACAGACTTGCTGACAGGACTGAAGAACCGCAGGTTTTTCCAGGAAAAAATGGTTGAAAGCTTGCTGTTGTTCCAGGAGAAAGAACGTTATTTCTCTCTTCTCGTTGTCGACATTGATCATTTCAAAAGTATTAATGATACGTACGGACATCCGATCGGAGATCTGGTACTCGGCAATCTGGCGGGGCTGCTGCAATCGGTGTCGCGCAGTACGGATGTGGTGGCGCGTTACGGCGGAGAGGAATTTGTCATCATTCTTTCGGATTGTGAAGAGGAGCAGGCGAGCGGAATCGCAGAGCGATATCGGTCACAGGTTGCTTCAGCCGATTGGGGCGAATATAACATTACCGTGAGTATCGGTGCGGCCACTGTAGTCGAGGAAGATACGGAACAGACCTTGTTCCAAAAAGCGGACAACGCCCTGTATGCCTCCAAAACAGGAGGACGAAACCGGGTGACACATGCAGCCCAGATGGTAAGAAGTTAAGGGTTGGATTGGATTAAAAAACGAGAAGGAGCTTGTGCAATATGAGGGAGATGATCCCACATGCACAGGCTCCTTTTATTTTATTTGTGTGAAATAGAATGAACTAGGGCGTGTCTGAAAATTCCGAAAGTGCACTTCAGCGAGTTTTGAGACACCTCTAATCGAACATGGGTTCCTCAGGGTTATTTTACCGTGGAGCAAGGTAGCCATACGCTTTCGCCGGAGAATTCGCCTGAAGACGGAAATCTTCGTTGGACACATCCATAAATGCCGGGTTCACATATATGGAGTGTGTATCATTGCCAGATCCCTTGATGTAAGCGGCGATGCCGGAGTAGGCTTTATTTTTCCAAACCCACAGAGCATCTTCCTGCTCACCTGGTGAGTAATAGACATTGTGGTCAAACACATTGCCGGTATTGCTAGTATATTCGTTGTATATTAGTACTTCCGAGCTGCCCGATACGAGAATGTTATGCATAAACGTATTGTTCTTCGTCCTTGATTGCATGAATAACTGTCCATTGCCTGCATTCAGCGTATCATTCCCGACCAGCGTATTGTACATAATCTTGCTATCCTCGGTAGCTCCCCGTTCCTCGTCATAACCTCCCATCGCAATGCCCGTCAGTCGGTTGGCATAAATTAGGTTATCCCTTACCGTAATTTTGCTTGTCGAACGTCCGGCATGCTCCGAGGCAATCTCAATTCCGATATCGCTCCGATATAACCGGTTCTGGTCGATGATATGATCTTTCCCGCCATCTACATAGATACCGCCCGCCGAGTTGGTATCATTGGGCAGATCTGTTCCGTAGGAGGGGTTGTCGTTGGACGTAATATCGTATACTTCATTCCCGCGCACGATACCGTTCCGTGCCTGATCGTACGTGTCGTCCTCAGACGTACCCTCGTACCCGATCAGATCAATACCAATGTTGTCGGAATCATGGATGGTATTGTCCAAAATGGCGAAGGTATCGACATTGCCGTTAACTGCGAGTGACTCGCTCGAACCAAGTATCAGATCATACAATTCATTATCCTTGACGATGATATCGCGTAAAGCTTGTGGGTGCTCTGTGCCATATATGGCAATACCGTGTGCATCTCTGCCTCGCAAATCCGGACCTTCAGGAGGTGCGTGATTAGCGATCGCGTGTATGGTGTTGCCCAACAGCTGAATATGCTCTCCTGCTCCGTGGACATAGATCCCAGTTGGAACCTGCCCCCGAAGTGTGGTTGTAAAGTTACGAATTTCGAGATTCTGAATCGTGATATAACTGGCATTTTCAATTTCAATCAACCCTTCGATCCCTCGAACGGATAGATCTTCCCCATCAATGATAACCTTCTCCTGAGGATAGCTGGAAAACAGGGTGGGATTACCTGAGGAATGACCGCTCCGGGTGATTTTGACTTTCTGATGATAGACCCCTTCACGCAAATAGATCGTGCTTCCTGGCGAAGCATGGTCGGCAGCGTGCTGTAATGTTTTCCATGGAGATTGAATGGTTCCTTTATTCGAGTCGTTTCCTTGGGGTGATATGTAACGGATGACCTGAGGATCGGACTTTTGAACAGAAACAGGTTCCTTCATGGAAGATGTATGATCCTGACAACCGGATACGAGCAGCATCAGAATCGGAATTATAAGTATAACTAAGCGAGTCAAATCGCTTCCCCCTTGCATTTAGCTTTGAAGATAGATTATAGCAGATTTGAACGGGTTAATAAGCCATGATATGCTCTTATAAAATCAGCGAGGAGAGTGCTCATGAATACATTAACTATAGCTGAATTAGTGGATCGGGAGAATCACGCATGGGAAGAACTCAAGGAACTCCTGGACAGCGGGCAAAATACATATGTGTATGTTCCAGCAAAGCAGGAGGTTGGAGAGGATACTCTCTATCGTCTGTCTCATAAGCACCAAATCCTATTTGGGAGCTGTTGCTTATGAGACAGAAGGCATTGTACTTGACCATGGCTGGATCATGCTGCTTGGTGCGGGTGGTGACAGTACATCGGGAAGTCTAACCAGTTGGAATGGTGTGAGTGAGCAACCTTGGGTAGATGTACTGGAAGGCATGATGGTCGTCGCATATGATGCGGCAGGAGGTTTCTTCGGACTGGATACAGGCAAGTATGGTCGTACGGGACAAGTCTATTATTTTGCACCGGATACACTTGAATGGGAATCGACAGAACTGACATATTCAGGTTTCATCAACTGGCTGGCGAATGGGGATCTGGAGAAGTTCTATCAGACCTTTCGCTGGAAAGGCTGGCAAGAGGATATGTCTCAGCTCCAGACAGGACAAGTGTTTGCGTATTATCCACCACTTTGGACGCAGGAAGGTGGCGGCGAGAGCAGCAGTAAATCACCTATTCACATCTTGGAAGCTTGGAAGTCCGCACTGGACGGTAAATAGTTGGCATGGTGCTTTGGGATGGAATAAGGAAAGTAACGGGTAAGTTCATGGAGTGATCTACTTCTAAAAAAAACGGAATTTCTGTTCCAAACTAAAAAAGGCTCGCGCTTGGCGCGGGCCTTTTTGTTTTGAACTTAATGATTAACTGTCCAATGTGACAGGTTTAATGCCTGAGCGTGAAGCTCTGTTGTGCCAGACGGTCAATCCGAGTGAAACAACGCAGACGAGCAACAGACAACCATACACCACATGATAAGCTTGCTCGACCGAGACTCCCGGAATGCTGTGCAGCAGCAGCCCACACACGGCTACAGACACCGAACCACCGAAGAATTGAATCATTTGTAACATGCCCATACCAGAACCAATTTGCGCTTTGGGCAGTACACGTGACGCTTCATTATTCAATGATGCCATGGAGGCTGAGAGTGCCGGTGAGAAAAAGAGATAACCACTGGTAATGATCAAGGCGGACTGATCAAGTTCGAGCATGAATAAGGCAAGGACAGCTGCGAGCAGAATGTGTCCGATGATCATAAATCGCATATTGCCATAACGGTCGATCCAGCGTCCGACGAAACGGGTACAGAATGCCGCAACGATGGCTCCAGGAGCAATCAGCAAACCAATGGCGAGCGAAGAGCGTCCATACAGATCAGCGAGCACAAGTGGCATCAAAAACAGATTGCCCAGATTCACGACCAGCACACAGAATCCGATCAGGATTAATCGGGTGTATCCTGGCGTTCGGAACACTTGTGGATTCACAAACGGCAGATTCGCTTTACGAATATACAAGAGGTGTGCAATAAGAGAGATAACGCCGATGGCAAACCAGAACCAGGATTGCTGGGTGATCGCGACGAGAAGTGTAGTTGCGTTAATGACGGTTAATATGGCGCCAATAACATCGAACGGCTGATCTGTTTTGACCGTTTCCCGTGGAAGGAAATAGAGCAGTACAGGCAGGGCGAGCAGGACAATTACCGTTATGGCAAAAAGTCCGTTCCAGCCCCAATACTCACTAATGAGTCCGCCGACAATAGGGCCAAGTCCAAAAGCCATGGCGCTGCCTGATGAGATCAGTGCGATGGCAGCTCCGCGCCGTTCCACTGGGATATAACGACTCGCAATGACGAGGCCCAGACCGGCCATAACTCCTGCACCCGCAGATTGCAAAATACGTGTCAGCAACAGAATCGCGAAGCTATGCGCGAACAATCCGAGCAACGAAGATAATCCCAGGATCAGGAGTCCAACCGTTAGCAGTTTGCGTACCGGGATGCGGTCTGACAATCGACTGTAGATCACCGTCGACAAAGCGTAACCAATCGAATAGCTTGAGATAACCCAAGACCCCAGGTCGGAGGTAATATGTAGATCTTGAATAATGACTGGCAAAGAAACATTGAACATGGTGGTGTTCATCACAACGATGAACAGGCAACATGTCCAGAGTGGCATGACGATTTTATCTTTCACGGTACCATTCCTGTCTTGGGTATGAATATGAATTCGGATTGAGCCTTGATGAAAATGTGATGAAAAGCAATATATCATTTTACACCCAAATTTATCATATGGCAATAATGTCATACTAATTCGTTCGGATGTGATGAGCATAGAAAGATATTAATAATAAACAATAGACGAATTTCCTGTATTTAACTAAAATGATCATTGAACATACATAACAGCATTAGAAACAGCAACACATAATAGCATACTGAAAATGAAGGGGATTATACCGATGACTCATACATTATTAATGTCCCACAGCGTATTTCCGACGCTTGATATGAAGCGAACCGCACAGTTTTATGAAGAAAAGATGGGCTTTCGGGTGGTCGAATATCTCGATGCCACGGAACCTCATATCTGCCTGTATCGTGATCTAACCGAGATTATTTTAACCCAAAGCAATGGACAGAAAGTTGTACCCAACAGAGAATTATATGGCTATGGATATGATGCATATTTTATTACCCAGAATCAGGAAGAGCTTCAACAGGAATTGATCAACGCAGATGTGAAAATCGTACGAGTCCTCAATCATACAGACTATAATAACAAGGAGTTTGTGATCGAGGATATCGATGGACGATGGATCGCTTTTGGCATCAAACAGGGATAATTAGATACACAAACAGGCGCACCGATCACGGGCGCCTGTTTGTGCATCATGTATACTTATGACTTTTATGCCGCAGTAACTTGTTTGCCTCGATTGCGAATCCACTTGATGACATCCATCAGAATGACGGCAGCAAGAGCGAGTCCGCCTGCGATGAGGAACTCATTCCAGCCGAACGTATCCGGGATGGCGAAGACGCCGCGTACACCTGGAATCAGTGTGATTGCATAGAGACAGAGACACACCAGGATGGAACCGAGCACGAGTTTGTTAGTCGTGAAGCCCACCTGGAAGATCGTCTGTGTGTTGGAACGTGCTGCAAATGTTTGCAGACTGCGTGCCAGAATCAGGGTTGTGAATGCCATAGCCACACTGATTTCCTCCGAGATGCCAAGTCCGATATATTGGGACACAATAACAGCCGCACCAATCAGGACACCACGCGTAATTACAGCTTGCAGGGTTCCGCCTGCGAAGATGCCTTCGTTGATATCACGCGGTTTGCGTCGCATGACATCTGGCTCGGGCTTTTCGGTACCCAAGGCAATAGCAGGCAGGGAGTCGTTCACCAGATTGATGAACAGCAGCTGAAGCGCCGTAAAAGGATTAACCCAGCCGACGATCAAGGCAAACAAAATGGCGATAATCGCGCCGAGGTTACCGGCGAACAGGTATGCGATGGCTTTTTTGATATTATCAAATACCATCCGCCCGACACTTACCGCATTCACGATGGAGACAAAGTTATCATCCGTCAGAATCATGGCAGCCGCATCCTTGGCGACATCTGTTCCGCTACCCATCGCTACGCCGATATCGGCTTGTTTCAGCGCAGGCGCGTCATTAACTCCATCTCCGGTCATGGCTGCAACTTTGCCTTTGCGTTGCCATGCACGAACAATCCGGATTTTGTTTTCAGGAGATACCCTTGCGTAAACCGAGATGTGTTCGAGTTGTTGATCCAGCTCTTCATCGGACATTTTGTCCAGCTCGGCGCCGGTAATGGCGAGATCGTCCGGTTCGGCAAGTCCGATATCCACACCGATGGCCTGAGCCGTCGTTTTGTGATCTCCAGTGATCATGATGGTGCGAATGCCCGCTTTTTTGGACTCTTCAATAGAGCCATATACCGCTTCACGCGGTGGGTCAATCATCGCTGTCAGGCCAACCAGTGTCAGATCATGCTCGTCATCAATGGTGACTTGGTTTTTATCATCGAATTTTTTATACGCATAGGCCAGCACACGGAAGGCACGTTTGGAGAAGGCTTCATTTTTTTCTTCAAACTGTGTGCGAATCTCGGGCGTGAGGGGCTGAACTTCACCGTTAATAAACACATGACTACAGCGACTGAACAGCACATCTGGTCCACCTTTGGTCAGCAAAGCCGTCTGTCCTTCAAACGTATGAACCGTACTCATGAGCTTTCGATCCGAGTCAAAAGGCAGCTCGGCTTCACGTGGGAACTGGTCACGGATTTCATTGTAATCCTTGTTCACCCGGTTGCTGAAGGCAATGAGGGCCACTTCGGTGGGGTCACCCAGTTCCTTGCCTTCCTGGTTAATATTCGAATCATTGCAGAGCACTGCAATATGTAACAAACGTCGTTCCTCTTCCGACCACTGATCGGGATCATCGGGGAATTCGTCTTTGGTGCCATGGGGAATGTAATAATCAACGACAGTCATCTTATTCTGAGTTAGTGTTCCTGTTTTATCCGTACAGATGATACTGGCAGAACCGAGCGCCTCAACGGCAGGCAGTCTGCGAATGATCGCATGTTGTTTGGCCATCTTGTTCGTACCGAGTGACAATACAATGGTCACAATGGAGGATAGCGCCTCAGGAATGGCAGCAACCGCAACAGCTACAGCAAACATCAGTGCATTCACGATGGATGGTCCGATATTTTCCGTACCTTCGGTCAACCACACACGACCAGCTTCAATGGCAAAGATGAGAATCGACAAGCCAAGGATGAAAAAGCCCAGTTTTTTGCTGAATGATTCCAACTTGCGTTGTAGTGGTGTGTTCTTGGCTTCGGCATTTTCAATTAGTTCGGCGATTTTGCCGATTTCGGTTTTGAGTGCCGTACCTGTAATGACAAGCATGCCGCGTCCATATACAACCAGTGAACCACTGAAGGCCATATTGCGACGATCTCCAATGGGCGCTTCATCCGGGATAGCATCCGCGTGTTTTTCCGCAGCTTCCGATTCTCCGGTCAGCATACCTTCGTTGATTTTCAGACTGCCTGATTCCAGAATACGCCCGTCAGCCGGGACATAATCGCCTGCGTCCAGCATAACAATATCACCGGGAACGAGCTCCCTTGCTGGAATGGTCTTTTTCTGGCCGTCACGGATGACCTTGGCTTCGGGTGCAGACATTTGTTTCAACGCGTCGAGTGAGCTCTCCGCTTTTTTGGTCTGCACAACACTGATTACCGCGTTGAGCAAAATAACCAGGAATATGATCAATGATTCAATCAGATGTCCAAGTACAACCTGTACAGCGGCTGCAATCAGCAGCACGATGACCATCGGATCTTTGAAATTTTCGAGGAACAGTTTCCAGACAGGCGTTGCATCTTTGCCTTTTAACTCGTTATATCCTGCCGTTTCAAGTCTCTTAGCAGCTTCGGAGGTCGTGAGTCCCTTGGAGGAACTCTGCACATCCTGAAGGGTTTCCTCTGCACTGTGTCTGTAATGTTGCAATTGACCAGCTCCTTGAATATTAGATTTCTCTCTGTGTATTACCCTTACGGGCAAAATCTAGAATCGTTTCATTTCCATATTTTTTATGTACACAGTATTTTTCAGAATGAGCCGAGATATGCTTCTTTTCCAATGTTATTATTTCCAGTGATGCACAGACATAACAGACATCACTGGAATGGAACTTAGAACTGGTTATAACAATGGGAAAAGTTTAGATCAGACGATAACCTGGAGGCAGGTTTCCTGTACGCTGGATTCGGCGAACCTGAGCGGCTGTTAACCGCTGATTCGTAGCGATTAATGACTCCACGTCACCTCTTCTGAGGATATCATCCAGTTCGCGAATGCTGCGATTTCCCCGCAATATATAGAAATTGTCACGAAAGCGTGACCGATCAAACAGCACAAGTGTGGCGTTCGGATTCGTCGAGAAGAATCGCAGGCTCTCAATTCCGGTTAGGACAGAATCGACATCGGCAATACCCAAGTTACCACGGTATACTCTTCGTAATCCTCTGAAATTCTCTTGACTATACACAGTCAGAGAACCAAATATAGATGTTGGATCGGAAACTGTGTGCACCATCACACTCGCTCCTATCGGGGTCTGTTACGCTATTTCATAACGAAGCGTGTTTAATCTATGTTTGGAGGGGAACCCATTATGTTTTGTTATCAGTGCGAACAGACGCCGAGTGGCGGGTGTACCGTCGTTGGGGTATGCGGCAAAAATGAAACGATCGCAAGTTTGCAGGATACGATGATCTTTGCGTTAAAAGGCATCGCTGCTTATGCAACACACGCACGCCAGTTGGGATATTCTGATCCTGAGGTGGATCGGATTACACATGAGGCATTATATATGACATTAACGAACTCGAATTTTAATGTACAAGAACATCTGGAGATGACGATGAAGGTTGGTAATGCAGCAATCCGCATTATGGACGTGCTGGATCGTGCGCACACGGACCGCTTTGGTGTACCGCAACCGATTACGGTTAGTCAGAACCAGATCGAAGGACAATGTATCGTGGTGACAGGGCATAATCTGTATGCATTGGAGGAGTTGCTTCGTCAAACCGAAGGGAAAGGAATCAACATCTATACCCACTCGGAAATGTTGCCTGCGCACGGTTATCCGGCGCTGAAGAAATATGCCCATCTCAAGGGTAATATCGGTAAAGCCTGGTACGATCAGCGTAGACTGTTTGAACAATTCCCGGGTGCTATTCTCGCAACGACCAACTGTGTCATGCCGATCAAAGGCACATATGCTGACCGCTTTTTCTCATACGAAGTGGCGGGTCTGGAGGGCGTTGCCAAAATTACAGAGGATGACTTCTCACCTCTGATTGAACGTGCATTGTCACTACCAGCGGCTAATGTACAGTCCGAGCAAGTCTTAACGACAGGATACCATCACGAGACGGTGATCGGACTTGCGCCCGAGATTATTCAGGCGGTGAAAGACGGTCATATCCGTCGATTCTTCGTTATTGCAGGCTGTGATGCACCAGGCAAAGGTGGCAACTACTATCGTGAATTGGCTACATCGTTGCCGAATGACACCGTTATTCTGACGACATCCTGTGGTAAGTTCCGCTTCAACGATGTGGATTATGGTACGGTTGGAGACACCGGCATACCGCGTTATATCGACCTGGGTCAATGCAATAATTCCGGTTCCACGGTGAAGATTGCCATGGCTTTGGCGGATGCTTTTGGCTGTACTGTGAATGAATTACCTGTCAGCATCGTACTGTCATGGTTTGAGCAAAAAGCAGTTGCGATCCTGCTCGGCCTGTTCAGCCTCGGCATTCAGGACATTCGGATTGGACCGAAACCACCTGAGTTCATATCGGAAGGTGTCTTGGATGTGCTCGTGGATATGTTTGGTCTGAAGTTAATTACAACGGCAGAAGAAGATATGAACGCGATGTTGGCACTGTCATAAGGGGAAAAGGATACAGTAAAGTATATAGGGAGTCGTGCGTAGCACGACTTCTTTGCTATGAGGATACAACATGGAGCGTATTATTGCACATGATAAGTTCTTCAGTTAGGATGGGATCAACAGCGGTATACATCACTAGTACATTGTAAAACGAAATCAATCCCTCCGTAAGGCGGTCATCCCATATGAATAAACAGGACAAGCGCAGAAATCGATACATGTTGGAGAAAGGACCTCTGGCATCTAGAGGTTATGATTGGTGGTGGCACTCTTTTACAGGCAAGAATGAACAGACAGGGGAAGAAAAATCATTTTTTATTGAGTATTTTATTATTAACCCTGCGTTGGGTGGAGAACACCCCGTATTTGGACAGCTGCCGGGCACAACGAACAAGCCTTCGTATGTCATGATCAAGGCGGGGCATTGGGGCGAAAATGCGAAACAAATCCACCGATTCTATGGTATCGATCATATGAAGATGCGTTCGGACCAGCTTGATTTGGTTGTAGGAGATTGTACGTTATCCGAAACAAGCATGAAGGGCTCGGTAGCCCTATCGAAGGAAGAAGGTGAGAAGCACCCGGAGTATATGAGCGATAGTGGGCAGATGAGCTGGGATCTTAAGATCGACAAGCAGGTTGCATTCCATGTTGGATATGGTGCCGCGAGTATGTTTCGGGCGATGAATGCCTTTGAGATGTTCTGGCACGCGGAAGGAATGAAGACGGAATATGAGGGAACCGTCATACTGGATGGTGTGACCTATACTATTTCCCCTAAAACTTCATATGGATATGCGGATAAAAACTGGGGTGGGGATTTTACAAGCCCTTGGGTCTGGCTCAGTAGCTGTAATCTGATAAGCAAGATCAGTGGCAGACGGCTGGAAAACTCCGTTTTTGATGTAGGAGGAGGTAAACCCAAAGTGTTTGGCGTTCCATTGGATCGCAAGTTGTTGATTGATTTTTATTATGAGGGTCAGAGCTATGAATTCAATTTCTCCAAATTCTGGACGTTTACCCGCACAAAGTTCGACTGCCATGAAACCGATGATGAGATTGTCTGGAACGTGTCCTCGCAAAATAGCGGATACGCCATTCAGATTGATATTTCATGTCCGAAGAACGAGATGCTGCTGGTGAATTACGAAGCTCCGAACGGGAAGAAACTTCACAATCGGCTGTGGAATGGTGGAACCGGGCGGGGAGAGATCAAATTGTATAAAAAGCAGCAGGGCAGGGTGATACTTATCGATCATCTGATGACCGCGAATGTCGGCTGTGAATACGGCGAGTATGACTTATAAATAAAGATGGAGAAGAGCCTACATACGAGTAGGCTTTTTTGCTTTTCGACCTTAGTAGGTCCATATACCTTGTATAAATAAACATGAAATGTAAGGAAAATTAGTTTTATTATCCTATTGAAGTTTTTTCGTGGAAATGTCTATATAGATAGAGGCATATTAGAACGTATCACATCACAAAACACGGGTTTACCGTAACATGAGGAGATTGTACATAATGCATGACACACAGATTGAAGATTGGTTGAAACTCGCAGGTGGCAAGGAGAACATCAAGCTCGTAGAACACAATAAGGGTACAACGACGTTGGTACTGAAGGACAGTACCCAATTGAACATGTCGGTTCTTGCCTCCACAGATGTTGTGGCAGATATTCGGGTAACAGGTGAGCAGTGTCATCTGGCAATAAGAGATGAATCTTCCCGGATCTACAATGCGCTTCAGGGCGTGGGGGCAGCGGAAGGAACAGCATTGCAGGAAGCAGGACACGCGAAGAAGAACAGGTTCTCGATCTTACATTTTGTATCCGATGTGTTTCGGCCCTTGATGCCTGCGATTCTCGGAGCCGCCGTAATTAAGATTTTACTCGCTATAATTACGTTAATGGATACTTACGGTTCAGCCGATTCTTCTGCACTGATGGACAGTCAGACCTTTACGATATTCAGGATCATTGGAAATAGTGTGATTTATCTACTGCCTGTACTGGTAGCAATCAGCACAGCGTATCGGTTGAAAAGCAATATCTATGTTGCAGCATCTATTGGCGGATTGATGTTCCATCCGGAGATGACCATGATGATGTCAGGTGAACAAGACGTCCATTTACTGGGCTTGCCACTCGTGTCCCAGCCGGCTTTTTACACTACTGCCATCTGGGTCATTCTAACGATCTGTGCAGCGGCCTATCTGGAAAAAGCCGTTCAACGAATAAGTCCAAAATTCTCCAAAGGGATGGTTGCACCATTCCTGACGTTATTGATTCTTGTCCCACTGGTCTTAATGATCCTCGGTCCAGTCGGCACCTGGGTCGATGAATATCTGCCAGAGGCATTGGATTCACTGTTAGCTAACGCTCCAGTGGTGACGATAATGTTATTGGGAGCGGTCTTCTCGCTGATGTTAGTTATGGGATTACACTACTGGGTACTTGCCATCATAATTAATGAAATGGTTATGGATGGTGGTTCCATGGTGATTGCTGCTATGATGGTGGCGATTATTGGACAAGCAGGGGCCTCGCTCGCAAACGGTCTGCGCTCGAAAGAGCCAACATCCAGAAGACTGGCTTTCTGGGCTACTGGAACAGCACTCCTGGGAGTCGTAGAGCCTGCATTGTATGCGGTCAACATGAGAAAGAGATCCTCTTTCTACTCGGCACTGCTGGGTGGAGCAGCGGGTGGACTGTACTTCGGGTTGTTATCTGTCAAGGCTTTCGCTATCGTTGGCAATCCGAGCTTGGTCAGCCTCCCGCTCTTCATCGAAGAGGGGAGCCTGAATCTGTTACACACCTGTATTGGTGTGGTTATTGCTTTCGTTGTCTCTGGTGGACTGACGTATTGGATGGCAGGAAAAGGACAGAAATCGGGACAGGCAGCACCGAAAGCTAGCATCGAGTAATACGTAGAACGTACTTTTGAAAAAGTAGTATTAAAGTTGTAAGAAAGAGCTTGTACCTGATGGTACGGGCTTTTTTTGTTTTTTATCTGAAGAATACAAGTATGAAATGTATAATAGCTGTCCTCCATTTTATTCAAGCCATAGCTTGTTGGTTATGGAGTTGTCATATATTTTGATATAGTGAAATGTATAAATCGGGATGATTATTCCCCTTGAAAGGATAACGATATGTCTGACAACATGGAATGGATCGCTCAGTGGAAGTCGACGAAGGCATTAACCAATGCATGGATAACAAAAGGCGAACTGCACCACTTTTTCAGTCACACCTTGATATTTATTATTGATGGAAAAGCGGTCTGGAATATAAATGGACACCGAGTTCATGTCTCCTTTGGAGAATTAATTGCGCTCGAAGAGAACTCCGTAATGGAGGTCATTGAAGGTGGTAATCTGGATTTGGCAGGCTGGCATGTTCAGTTCGATACATATTTGGTGCTGCATGAGCGACGGGAAGCTGAGAAGTTCGAATGGCGGTTACCGTCAGGAGAGGCGTATCAGAAAGTGCAACTGTCCGGTGGAGGTTTGGCAAGTATCATTCAGCATTGGAGTGAAGTGCATTCACAGGATCAGAGTGCAGAAAGGGTTGGCAATCAGCATTTGTTATATGAGTTGTTAAGTAATCTATATCGGAAACAGCCGGATGACGAGTTGAAGCCAGAACACGGTATACTTCGCTCCATTGACTACATGCAGCAGCATTATGATCAGGTCATAACACGTACACAGTTAGCTCAGATCGCCGGTATTAGTCCATGGCATTATTCCCGCAAATTTAGTGAACGATATGGTAAGCCACCTCTGGATTATCTGGCACACTACCGGATCTACCGTGCGCAGGAAGAACTGTTATTAACAGATGCAACCTCACAGGATATTGCCAAAAAATCTGGATTTGAAGATGCTCATTATTTTAGCCGACGCTTCAAACAACTGACTGGCGTATCACCTAAGATATATAGGCAGACGATGACGCAGCGAAAGATCGTATCACTTTCTCCAATCTGTGCAGAAATTATGATTCATCTGGGTGTCATCCCCCATGCCGTAGTGGTCACCCCAATCCTGCTGTCCCCACATCACCATGAACAATTTATAGCGCACGGAGTGCAGATGCTGGAGGTTACACAGTATGAGGTGGAGATAGAACTTGTTCGACAAGTTCAACCGGAGATGTTGATAGGAAACGTATTGACGGAAGAGGTCAAAAGGGAGTTGCGCACAATTGCACCGATTCTAACCGGACTTCATCAAGATGTAGAACCAATGCTCAATCAAATGGCAGCCTGGTTTTATAAAGAAGAAGAGGCTCATAGACTGCATCAGCAGATGAAACACGAAGTCAGTGTAGCGAAGCAACAGTTGCAACCGATCATTCAATCCGCATCCACAGTCATGCTGCTGAGGGTAGAAGCATTTGGTTATCGATATCTGGGGGGGCATTCACACGGGGTATCACAATTGTTATATGAACAGCTTGGATTAGCACTGCCGCAAGTACTGCAACCAGGTACAGCCTGGTTTAACCCGTGTTCGCTTGATCTGCTGACACAAGCCAATCCCGATTATCTTTTTGTGGAGAAGCGCATCATGCAGCACTTCAGTGCTGAAGAGAATATGAGGAAACTATGGGAGAGTCCACAATGGAACGAGTTGAAGGCTGTAAAAAATAATCGGGTATTTTACGTAGATACCCATCTGTGGGTAGACGGCCACGGAATTACGGGACATGCCCTGATTCTCAATCAGATCATTCGCAATCTTACGGAACCTCTTCATGAGATAGCACAATAATCCAACTGAATGCGCACGATATGCTATGGAAGCAACACTTCTTATTTGATACTATTTGATAATAATTATCATTATCAACATATATAAGGGGCGAAGTATATCATGTCACGAAGATTTAAAGGGTTGGGCATTATGCTGTTGGTGATCAGTATTATGCTGGCGGCATGTTCCGGTGGAACTACTGAAGAGAACACTACAGCTGGAACATCAAGTACCCAGACTGAAGGAGAAGCAAGTACAACGGAAGAAGCAGCGAATGAAAGTGCGACTAAGGTGGTGCAGGATCAGTTCGGAGAAGTAACGATTCCGACCCATCCTCAAAATCTGCTTGTGTTCGATTCGATCTATGCGGAGTATTTGATTGAGATGGGTATCACACCCCAAATCGTCTTGTTAACTCCGGAGGTTGAAGCGGAATACCGCCCTGATTATTTGAAAGAACACGGAGTTCAGATCATTGAAGTTGAGCAATATCAATATAACTATGAGCAGTTGCTTGCCTTGTCACCGGATATGATCCTTACCGCTGGAGAAGGTATGGAGCAGGGCGTATATGACGAGTTGTCCAAAATCGCTCCAACGGTGGCTGTGGATGCCAACAGTGAAATGAAGCGTGCTATGCCGAAGCTGGGTGCCATATTCGATAAGACCGAAGAATCTGCCAAAGTACTGGCCGAATTCGACGAGAAAGCTTCACAAGCGAAAGAGAAAATTGCGGCAGCCCTTGGAGACAAGACGGTATTGGTTCTCCGGGTAGAGCACAATCGTTACCGTTTCATGGGTCCCAAAGGAGGAAGCAGCAGTGTCTTCTTCTATGATATCCTGGGCCTGAATAGTCCTGAAGCGATCAAAGACTCTACAGATTGGTTTAGCCAGTTCTCCCTGGAATTCTTGCCTGAGATGAATCCGGATTATATTTTCCTGGAAGACAGAACCCTCGTAGGTTATGACACGAAGAAATCTATGGAAGATCTGAAAGCAAGCCAGGTGTGGGCGAATCTGGAGGCTGTGAAGAATGATCATGTCTTCCCGTTGAAGACAAGCCAATTCGTATCCGGTGTGGGTCCGATTGGTTCTGTAAAATTGATGGACTACGTTGTTGAAAAGTTGGTGCCTTAAATGACGATGGAGACACAATTGGATATCTACGATATTACCATCGTTGGTGGTGGGCCTGCTGGCATGTATGCCTCATTTTATAGTGGTATGAGAGCGATGCGCACCAAGATCATTGAAGCCAAACAGGAACTGGGTGGATTCATGCGGACATACCCGGAGAAGCTGATCTGGGATGTAGGTGGGATTGATCCGATTCGCTGTGAGAAACTGATTGAATCACTGGAGAGACAGGCGAGAACGTTCGATCCAACGATTGTGTTTGGGCAGGAAATTGCCGAGCTTGAACGACGTGAGGATGGTGTATTTGTACTGATTTCCAAAACAGGCGAGCGTCATTACACACGTACCATCCTGTTATGTGCGGGCAGAGGCATGACTCAGGTGCAAAAGTTGGATGTCGAGGGTGCCAATCGGTATGAGCTGACGAATCTGCACTATACCGTAACTGATCTATCCCGATTTGCCGGGAAGCGTGTTCTGATCTCGGGTGGTGGTGACTCCGCAGTCGACTGGGCGAATGAAATGGGCAAAATAGCAAGTGAAGTTACGGTAGCCCACAGGCGTCATGAATTTACCGGACATGAGTCGCCTGTTGCCCAGATGAAAGCTCAAGCGAACGTCATGACGCCATATAGTATCTCACGCTTATACGGTACAGGTGACCAAATAGATCGTGTCGAGTTGGCCCATGTAGAAACCGGTGAAATCACACAAGTTGAGGTGGATGAAGTCGTCGTAAGCCATGGGTATGATCGTGATTTTGGTAACCTCGTGCAATGGGGACTGGCGCGGGAAGATTACGGCGTATCCGTTGATCAGCGCATGCGTACCAACATTCCAGGCATATTCGGAGCAGGTGATTTCATCACTTATGGAAGCAAAGTCAGGCTGATCGCAGGTGCTTTTAACGATGCGGTGCTCGCAGTCAACAGTGCCAAGACATATCTGGAACCTTCTGCTTCCGATATGGCGGGTGTATCTTCTCACAATGCCCGGTTCTATGAGAAAAACAAAGCGCTCTCCAATACGTAGATAGGTTTGTACGGATGGAAGGCAATCTAAAGAAGCCCGAACAACGTCGAGATTTCCTCGAACTTGCGTCGGGCTTTTTTTAATAGAATGGTGCAGTAAGGAAATGAAATACAAGTTGAAGAAATGATATAATCATAACAAAGAAATATGAAAGATCACTATGGGAGGTAGCAGATGAAAAAAATAAACAAATTTATATCTTCTCCTCTTGAATTTGAGGTCTTGGAGCATGACCAGGTGATTGCCAAAGTGAAGTTGGATTATAGCAATCAAACGGTTGATGTATGGCAAGATAAAAGTGTATCTCCTGTTTTTCTCCCTTTTCCAAGCAAGTCCAAGGTAACCGTAGGAGATGTATTGGATTACTTCGAATCCAGATGCTTCCCTCGCACCAGACACCATGCCGATAAAATTTTGCAATCATTGGGTCTGAATGATTATGTAGCTTCGGAGATCGTAAAACAAACCCATGGTGTGTTATATGATGATTATGTCTGGATTCGATTTTCTAATGAGGAGTTGTCTTGTGCTGATGTCCATCCCCGTTTTGCAGGTGAGCAAGGATTCTCGTAAGACTTTTGTCAGATACAACAGACTATCCGCTAAGCATGCCAACAAGTATTGCATTGCGTAAGATTAAGGCGAAGCCATTTAGCAGTGATTTTTCAAAACAAGCACGTGCGCTGGAAACAAATCTTCGATTCGATCGATCTTCAGTTATTCAATTCATTGAACAACATGATCAAGATCTTGGGAGAGTTGCTCAAATTTTAAGATCTCAGATTCGAAAGTATGAACACTTATTTGTGTAACTATATAAGTTGAACTAAAGATTATTTACACTGACACTACGATGACAGAATAACCTTCCAATCGCTGTTATCCCCAGAATTTTTTTGATCCCCTTTTCCGAAGGGGAAAATCCGGGGATAAAGGCGAACGCTTCGCTTTTTCAGGTTTTTTCTGTCCTCTCCGTTATCGTGTAAATGATTAGTTCAACTTATATAGATATAATGTTTCGGTAACAGCGACATATTCAAACCAAATAAAACAGCGCCACCTGAATCGTTCTGGTGGGCGCTGTTTGTGTAATCTTTTTTGAGCTGGATAAAAATCTTGAATCCCAGACTGTAGGTTCGGTTTCGGGTCTCACTAGATTTGAAAACTCGCGCTAATTCAGCTCAGTCTGTCCACTTGCGAGTCGATCTGCGATCTCTTCGGCTTGTAGAATGGAGGTGTAGGGATCAGCGGTGAAATATTTATGGATATCCAGTTTGAAGATATGGTTGTTCTGCACCGCAGGCAGATTGTCCCAGACGTTCGGCAACAGGGAGTGATCCTTCGTGCCTTCTGTAACCATCATCAGCAGGTAATCACCCACGTACTCTCCGAATACCTCCGCGCTAGCTTCCAGGTTTTCTTTATCTTGGTCCAGAAGATCCGACTTCACCTTGGGTGCTGGAGTCAGTCCTAGCAATTCATAGGCTGCTCTCCCGCCACGATTGGCGCTGTTGCCGATAATGGCGGGATTCTTCAAAAAGTTAAAATCGGCAACGGTAAAGGTGGCGCCGTCCGGAATCACATCTTTGATTTTGGCCTGAGCAGCTGCGATCCGTTGTTTAAATGATTCGTTCCACGCTATGGCCTCTGTCGGACGATTCAGAATCTCGCCCATGGCTGTTACTTCGGCTTCCATGGAATCATACTGATCTGGTACGAATACGACAGTCGGAGCGATTTTGGAATAGGTCTGAAATTTCTCTTGGTCCCATGTGATAATCAGGTCCGGTTCCAGCTCTACCATTTTCTCAAGCGAAACCTCACTGTGGTTACCCAAATCTGCGCTATCTGTAAGTTTGTCACGCAGGAACATTCCGTAATCCAGCAGGCTACCCGGCACACCAACGGGTGTTACGCCGACAGCCAGAACATGTCCTATATTCCAGTCAACGACAACCCGCTCCGGGTTAAGGGGTACGGTGACGTCTCCCATCATCGTTGAGAGTGTTCTTGTCTGTGGTGCGGCGTTTTCTGTTTCTGTCGTGACGGATTCCACCGTCTCTTTTTGGGTACAACCACTAATGAATACAGCCATGATCAGCAAAACCGGCAGGGCCATTCGATACCAAGCTTTCTTGAACAACATGACGAACCCTCTTTCTAATTGATAATGATTTTCATTTATATAACTCTAGAGGGAAACTTGCAATTGCACAATAACCGATTCGGAAGCGGCAGCATAACCATTTCAGAACAGATCGACAGGTTGAACTGAGAATGGTTATCATATATGATGAGGCAAAGCTTTGGGTGTGGTAACGAGGAAATAAAGAAAGGTCCTTGATGATGAACATAGAAGAATACGGCGCATTATGGGAGCATATAACGATCCGATTACTGGATATTCGAATCATTACCATTAACATCAGTGAAGATCCTAATACGTGGACGCTTCCCTCGAATGCTTTTTTATTAATTACGAATGGCAAGGGGAAGATCTGGCTCGGTCAGGCGATGCATCACATTAAAGGGACATATATTCTGCATGCCTCCAAAGGAATGCGTCTGGATTGTCTGGCTAAGAAGCGAATGGAATTACATGTGTTGTCGTATTCGTCACCAGAGTCAGAGAAGCCAAATGCTGAAGAATCCCAAACATATACTGGGGCGGAGTCTCTGCAAGTCAGTTTTGGTTTTGAACCAACGTACCCTTTGCCATTAATTGAAATTATGCAGTTGATATACAGACAGTGGAATGAACTACAGTCAGCAGGCCGGATTCAAACCAAGGCGTTGTTCTATCAATGGCTCGCCGAGATGCTGAAACAAATGCAAGAGAAGAGGAAGAACCGTACGAAGCTGGATCGGGTAGATCAGGCAGTCCGTTATCTGAAACGTCACTACGCGGAATCACTCAAGATGGAACAGGTTGCTGAAATGCTGGATTGCAGTCCGAGGTATCTGAACCAATTGTTTCAGCTTCAATTGAACACGAGTCCCAGTCGTGTGCTGTTACAGATTCGGATGGAACAGGCGCTGAAACTACTGGTGAGTACGAAAGGGACCTTACAGGAAATCGCGGAAAGAGTAGGCTATGAGAATGGCTATACACTAAGTCGTTATTTCAAAAAACATTATGGGGTTTCTCCGGAGTTCTACAGAAAGCGTCGAGAGAGCAGTATTCCAGATGTAGCCCCGAAAACTTTCCAACCACACGCCGCTTTGGAAAGTCACTATTCCGGCTGGAGCGTAAGAACAGTATCCATAGTTGAAGCTGACCAGCCCCAGCCAGAACAGGAGACTATAGATTTGAAAGGAGTCCAAGTGTGGAAATCCTCGGCGGCCGCGTTGCCAAGAGCCAGAACTCGGTTGCTTGCCACAAGCATGGGCGAGATTACGGTACCGAACAAGCCTAGCCGTGTTGTTGTGGACTGGAATTTGGGAGAAGTGCTAGCATTGGGGGTAACACCTCTTGGAGCGCCACATTCACTCATTGAAAGCAACCAAATGCTGGAGCCTTATATCTATGACCAAGTACAGGATATCGGGAATCATAATTTTATCTCCATTGAAAGAGTGCTTGAACTGGAGCCAGATCTGATCATCACCTGGAATCCTGCCGCCTACGCTTCCTATGCCCGGATTGCACCTACGGTGGTCTATGGAGGGAATGGTTACAGCTCTGTCGCGGAGGAGATTCGAGAGATGGGACGTATTCTGAATCGCCGGACAGAGGCCGAAACATGGATTAAGGAATACATGCGGAGAGTACATACTTTGCAGCAAACGATCACAGGCAAAGTCTCCGCAGAGAAGACATTTACTGTTATTGATCCGAATTGGGGAGAACATATTACTCTTGTGGGAAATACGGGAACTCGTGGGGGGAAGGCAGCCTATGGCTTACTGAACTTGAAGCCGGCAGGCAAGGTTCGTCAGGAACTGTTGGAGCCGGGCTTGGAGTACCTAGATATTGCGCGGAGTGCGGTAGGAGGGTACGTGGAGGACTACCTGTTGGTGTTGGATAATGGTCCAAGACCTGGGGTTGATCAAGCTTCAGGCAAACCATGGCAGAAATCCATCGAGACAGATCATTGCCGGATTATTAACCTTGATTGGAATAGATATTTTCTCTCCGACCCGTTGTCTGCCGTGCTGCAAGCCGAGGAAATGGCAGAGCGGATTATGGCACGTTGAGATGGAATACAGTATGAGAGTGAAAACAACAGATTGGTTTAGATTTGTGGATTAACTTTGACATAACAGACAAAAGGAGGCAGACACTATCGGTTATCCCACAAAAGCCTGTCTATTTGCTGATTGAAAGAGCTTTCATTTCATCCGTATACTAAAGGTGTTAGCAGGTTGGATGTCATAATGAGGTATTCATCTTAATAGGAAAGGATGATATGAAATGGGCAGATTAACTGGAAAAGTTGCAATTATAACCGGTGCCGCAAGTGGAATGGGATTGGCAGGTATTCAATTATTTGCAAGAGAAGGAGCCAAGGTAGTGGCTACCGATGTGGCAATCGATGCTTTGGAGGAACAGGTTAAACTGATCGTAGCTGATGGCGGGGAAGCCATTGCGTTGAAGCTGGATGTGTCCAGTCCAGAGTCATGGAATGCTGTTGTGGAAGAAACCGTATCGAAATACGGTAAAATAGATATTCTGATCAACAATGCGGGAATTCATATGGCCAAAGGTATTTTGGAAGCTGAGTTAGAGGATTGGGACAAGGTTATGTCCATTAATGGCACAGGTGTATGGCTCGGCATGAAGGCAGTCATTCCTTATATGCAGAAGAATGGACAAGGTTCCATCGTTAATACCTCTTCCATTGCAGCGATCATTGGTGGAATCGCGGATGCCCAGGGCGCGGCTTATAGTGCTTCCAAGGGATCTGTACGTTCATTGACCAAACACGGGGCACAGTGGTTTGCCAAAGACAATATTCGTGTGAACTCCGTACATCCGGGTGCTGTGTTTACGGGGATGGTGGAGAAAGCAGGCATCAAATCCCAGGTGGAGATGGGGGAGCATTACAAAAATCTTGCTCCACTGCCTCCACATGCTGGTGAATCTATGGATATCGCTTACGCCTACCTGTTTTTGGCATCTGATGAATCCAAATTCATTACAGGTGTTGAGTTGCCTGTAGATGGTGGCTGGATCAGCAACTAATTAAAATAAATGTTTCGACATAATAAAGAGGTACTGTATCTCAAGCTTCAGGGGAGACAGTACCTCTTTTTAAGAGTAGATTCCACTACAGAGTTATGGCGTAACTTTATCTTGGTGGACTCGTTGCAGAATGGAGATTAGACCGATAAATCTCTTGGGATCGGTTCATGCGTGTGAATTCCAACAGTTGTTCCGCCATATAGGAGGCACTGTATTTGAAGTTGCTTTGCACCCAACCCGTAATTAAACCAAGAACGGCATTAGCCTGATAACAGGCGAGAAGTTCCTTATCCAACCGTGGATCAGGTGACAGATCGGTCACATCCTCCAGATACAAGTTCTTAAGTGTTATATAGAGTGTATCCCTGAAATCCAGTAGCACGTTAGAATGAACCAGCAATGTATAGAAGGAGGCATGAGCCAGTACATGGTCGAAAATTTGAATTGCTGAGGCGTTAAGGTCCTTCATATCGAAATCACGGAAATGCTGATAGGGTGCTCGATAGGCTAATTTGAGATCGTCAATCACGTCATGTAACAATTCATCAAACAGGTCTTCTTTGTATACATAATGCTTGTAAAATGTGCTGCGGTTCAAATCGGCGGATTTGACAATATCGGTGATGGTTATACTGGCCAATGGTTTACGGGACATCCATTCCAGAAGGGCTGTCTTCAGAGCCAGTTTGGATTTGTGTACTCTTCGATCAGTGTCAGATACAGATGGAGACTTAAACATATACACAACCTCCCTTACTTATCAATGATACAGTGCACAGGCAGTAGATTAATCTTACTACAATACAAAAATGTGAATATATGGTGACTTTGGTGTCGTAATCTGTCCGTCTCACTGTGTTCTACCTTATAATAAACCAAAACGGACGAGGAGATGGACTCCAGATGAAAAAACAAATGTGGATCATTGCAAGTGTTGCAGTTGTAATTGTGATCGGAACCTATCTGTTTGCAAGCAATACGGGCAAGGATGAGGCGGGTACAGCCAGTGCGCCCAACATCAGAAAATTGGTGGAAGATATCAGCACAGGTAAAGAGACACCGGAATCTGCCTCCATTAATGCCAAACAGTTAATTGTCACCGATCAAGATAAAAAGACCACTACATACGATTTGCCTGAAAATGAATTTTTCCTTTCCATTGCGCCCTACGTGGACCAGACCCATCCCTGTGCAATTCATAGCTTGACCGGCTGTCAGGGGGAACTGAGCAACGAGGAGTTCAATGTAACCATTCACGATTCCGAGGGCAACACCTTGATGAAGGATACCATGGTGAAGTCTGGTGCAAACGGATTTATGGATCTATGGGTACCCCGAGATAGAACATATCTTATTCGTATACTTCATGATGGAAAAATTGCTGAGACTCAACTGTCTACATATGACAACGATGATACGTGTATCACAACGATGCAGCTGAGTTAAACATCCATTTGATCTACCTGTGCGATAGGGATTGCCTAGTGGCAGTCCCTGTTCCTTTTATTCGGAGAATCTGAATTACATGGTACTTTGCATTGACAAAAATCCATTCCTACGGCATAATCCAATAGTGATAATGATAATTGTTATCATATAAATACATATAAACAGGGGAGATAAAGATATGAAAAAAGGGTTAAACGGACTGTTGATTATGCTGGCCTTTGTGCTGGTTTTGGCAGGTTGTGGTAAAACCACGACTACAACAGATACAAGTCAAGGTACTGATTCGGGTAGTGCTCCAGCTGAAGAGACAGCAGGTCCTGTTACCGTGAAGCATAAACGTGGAGAGCTTAAGCTGGACAAGCCAGCAGAGCGTGTCGTTACACTTGAATGGACATATACGGAAGATGTCGTTGCCCTGGGTGTTCAACCAGTAGGTAATGCAGATAACGCTAACTATAAAGTATGGGTAACATCCGAAGCAGCACTGGATGACAGTGTAACGGATATCGGAACACGCAGTGAACCGAATCTGGAGGCTATTGCTGCTTTGAAGCCAGATCTCATCATTGCTAATGCAGATAATAATACGGCGGTCTATGATCAACTGAACGCGATTGCACCAACGATTGAATATGATCCGTACGATGGTAACGGCTATGATTATGACAAAATGACAGAGATCTTTAATAACATTGCAACTGCTCTGGGTAAAGAAGACAAAGCAAAAGAAGTTCTGAGTGATCTCGATCAGCACTATGTAGAAGCCAAAGAAAAATTGGCTGCTGCGGGTAAAGAAAACTTCAACTTTGCACTGACACAAGCGTTCACTTATCAAAATGCAGTTAGCCTGCGTATGTTTACCGATAATTCCGTTGTGATTGGTACATTGGATAAAATCGGACTGGTTAACGATTGGAAGCCGGACAAAGTTGAAAACTATGGCTTCTCCACAGTAGGCATTGAGTCTTTGACTGCTGTAAAGGACAGTAACTTCATTTACATCACCCAACCAGACGATGATGTCTTTGGCACAGCCATGAAAGATAACTCTGTATGGAATGGACTGAACTTCGTGAAGGACAAACGCACTTATCAACTGGATAGCACAACATGGACATTTGGTGGACCGATCTCCTCCAAAGTATTGGTTGATGGCGTAGTAGAGGCGATTACCAAATGAGTTCGGTTCAAGGATCTAAGCCAACTATGAATTGGCGCACAATAAGCATATATGGGGGCGGTCTAACCGCTCTCATCGTGCTTTTTTTTGTAAGTCTGTGTTATGGAGAGGCATCCATTCCTTTGCATGTCGTTTGGGACGCACTTACAGGCAGACAGGATACATTAGAGCACAATATGGTCTGGGATTTGCGAATGCCACGCACAGTGATTGGTATTCTTGCGGGTGGCGCACTGGCTGTTGCGGGTGCTTTGCTGCAAACGATTACTCGTAATCCATTGGCTGCTTCAGATACGCTGGGCATTAATGCAGGAGCGTACTTTGTGGTGGTGCTGGGAGTTATTGCTTTTCCAGGACTGTTAAGTCAGTCGCCTTTTCTCTTCGCAGCTCTTGGTGGTCTGCTGGCAGCCTTTGCGGCTTATTTCATGGGCGGCGGACGAACATCAAGCCCGGTTCGGCTTGCGTTGTCCGGTATGATTGTATCGATGGTGCTCGGTTCATTTACAAGCGCATTACATATTTTTTTCTCCATGGAGACGCAAGGGTTGTTCCTTTGGGGCTCGGGAACACTTGTCCAGAATGACTGGAGTGGTGTGTCCTATGCTTGGCCTTGGGTGATTGGTATTACGCTTCTCGCGTTAATCCTGTCCAGACAGTGGGATATGCTAGAGCTGGATGAATCAACGGCTTCTTCATTGGGGCAAAAGGTTGGATTGGCTCGTGCGGGTGGTTTAATTCTCGCGGTACTGCTGGCTGCAGTCATCGTCAGTGTAATTGGGCCGATTGGCTTCGTGGGGCTGGTTGCGCCACATCTGGTTCGATTGAGTGGCGTACGTTCCAACCGATTGCTGTTACCAGGTGTGTTCATATGGGGAGCAGCGCTCCTGGTTGGGGCGGATGTGCTTGCCAAAATGGTGCATAACTCCAGCATGGAGCTGCCGACAGGTGCTGTTATGGCGATCATTGGTGCACCGTGGCTCATCTGGCTTGTCCTTACTCGCATGAAGGCAGCGAACGGCTCAGGCATGTCCACTTCAATGAGTACAGGAGGAGCTGCGCGTCGCTTTGCATTTGGCCCAATGGCTGTATTATTTTCAGTCATTACCGTCGCGCTAATCTTGCTCAGTACGATGTTTGGCGGTATGCGAATTCCTCTGGCCGATTGGTTACCGAGTCTATTCCAATCGGATGGACTGTTCTCTGCGCTGATTCAGCTTCGAATTCCGCGTACCCTTGTTGCCGCAGGTGCAGGAGCAGCACTGGCAATCAGTGGTGTGCTCATTCAGATGGCGGTACGTAACCCGCTGGCAGATGCTTCAATTGTCGGTGTATCCTCAGGTGCAGGGCTTGGAGCGATGATGGTCATCATCTTATGGCCGGGTCTTCCGATATACTTGCTGCCAATTGCGGCAATCATCGGTGCAGCCATTGCTGCAGTGGTTGTGTTCTCCCTCGCCTGGAAGAAAGGACTGAACCCTTCGGCGGTTGTGTTGCTGGGAATTGCGATGTCTGCCATTGCTGGAGCAGGGATTCAGATTCTGATTGTCCGTGGTGCCGTATACGGTAGCAGCGGGTATATCTGGCTGACGGGAAGCACCTATGCTCGTACCTGGGAACAGGTGAAGGTTATCGGATTATTTTTAGTTATTCTGGTACCTGTGGCCTGGTGGCTGGCGCGTAGATTCGAACTGTTGGTATTCGACGACAATAGTGCATCTGGACTTGGACTGGGTGTACGCCGTACACGATTACTGGCCATGACCGTGGGTGTATTACTTGCAGCAGGTGCTGTTGCTTGTGTAGGAACTGTTGGTTTTATCGGTCTGATTGCACCACATATGGTTCGGTTACTGACGGGGAATAAGTTAAGACGTTCGATGTTTTTATCCGCATTAGCCGGTGCAGTCATGTTGGTGCTGGCCGATACGATCGGCAGAACCGTCATGGCGCCAACAGAGATTCCATCAGGCATACTCATTGCGATTATCGGAACGCCGTACTTCCTGTATCTGATGTATCGTTCCAACTGGCGCAAGTCTGTATAAATAGTTAAAACCAAAAGCCTGCTCTCGGAGCAGGCTTTTTGCTGTCGCGTGGTACCATTCATCTCACGATCTTATGATCTCGTTAAACCCGTGTGTACAGACAATGGTTTGTGTCCCCCTAGCTGGCACAACACACAAAGCATCACCTAAAGAATGTCTAGTCCTCCGGAGATGAAAAAATCCCCTCAGGTCTACAGGGAATAGAGAGTCACGTTATTAAGCGTGAAGCTCTTACTCCCTGTGTACCTTGAGGGGATTTTGGGTTGAGCACATGTGAATCGTGCTGTCGTTAGCTGGATTTCAGAATCCCGCTGTCATCGACTGACTGTACGGCTTGCTGTAATATCTCATGATCTTGAACGAGGGCGAATCGCACATAACCTTCACCTGAAGGGCCAAAGGCACTTCCTGGCGTTGCGATGACTCCCGTATGTGTAACCAGATCCATGGCGAATTGCTCCGAGCTGTCGTAGTGCGCCGGAATCCGGCTCCAGATGAACATGGTCGCTTCAGGTTTGGCAATCGGCCAACCGAGATTGCTGAAGCCCTCACAGAGGATGTCTCTGCGCTGTTCATAGATCGCTCTGACCCGTTCAACCTCGGATTGATCTCCGGTTATGGCAGCAATCGCTGCTTTTTGGATCGGTAGGAACATGCCGTAATCCATATTGGATTTTAGCTTTTTCATCATGGCGACCATAGCTGCATTGCCCACACAGAAGCCAATTCGGGCTCCGGCCAGGCCATAGGTTTTGGATAAGGAATTGAATTCCACACCGACGTCCATAGCGCCAGGAAACGCGAGGAAGCTTCCACATGACTTTCCGTCAAATACAAGTTCACTGTACGCGTTATCGTGGAGCACGATAATATCATACTTCTTGGCAAAGGCAATCAGATCAAGATAGAACTGATCCGGTGCCATCGCTGTTGTCGGATTGTTGGGATAGGAGACCAGCATGAATTTCGCTCGATGAGCGATATCTTCCGGAATATCCTCAAGCTGAATAACATATCCGTTTTCTTCTTTTTGCGGCATATAATACAGCTCTGCTCCGGCCAATAAAGGTCCATCGGCGAAGACAGGATAGCAGGGATCAGGTACCAGAACGAGATCTCCTTCGTCCACGATGGAGAGGGAGATATGCGCCAGTCCCTCTTGTGAACCGAGTAAGGAGCAGACCTGTGTCTTCGGGTCCAATTCGACCTGATAGCGCTGCTTGTACCACTCACTTGTAGCTTGCAGCAGCTCACTCTGGTCATTCACCGCGTATATATAGTTCAACGGGTCAGCAGCAGCTTCACATAGTGCAGTGATGATATGCTGCGCAGGTGGAATATTTGGTGTACCTACACTGAGATCGATGACAGGTTGCCCATTCTCCAGGCGCTGGCGTTTGATCTCCAGCAACCGGGTGAAGATCCCTTCACTGAAGTGCTCCATACGTTTAGCAAAGTTCATGATGATGTATTCCTCCAATCCTCTTCGTACACACATATCTATTTATAATAAATGGATCAGGCGCAAATGAGAAGAGGAGGGAGATAGTCACTTATGCTATTCAACCTTGAACTGGCTCAATTCGTCTTGCAATTTATTGGATAACTGATTCAACTGCTTCGAAAGATCAGCCACCTGTTCAATACTATCCAATTGTTCTTGTGTGCTGGCGCTAACTTCTTCTGTTGAAGCAGAGTTCTCTTCTGTTGTCGAGGAGATAATCTCCAGCGCCTGGAAAATCTCATCTTTGTGCTTATGAACATTGGTTGTATTGCCAGTAATCTGGACCATGCGTAATTTCAAATCTTCCAGGTCCTTGTTAATACTGAAGAAGACTTGTTTCGTGTCCTCTACGGATTTGGCATTTTCATCCGCAATTTTCATGCCGCGCACGGTATGTTCAACCGAGATGTTGGTTTTCTCTTCAATCACACGTACCTTCTTGTTGATTTCTTCTGTCGCCATCGCAGTTTGTTCTGCAAGCTTGCGCACTTCTTCGGCCACGACAGCAAAACCTCTGCCCTGTTCCCCAGCACGTGCAGCTTCAATCGATGCATTGAGTGCCAGCAGGTTGGTTTGTGAAGCAATTTGTTTTACGGTATCCACAAAACTGGATATTTCATTACGACTCAGATCAATCTCCTGAATAATGGAGGACATCGCCTGTGTAGAATTGTGGTTCTCCTCAGCCCATTTGGAGAGTTGTTCAACGACTAAGAGTCCTTGGCCGCTCTGATCAACAGATGTCTGCACCATCGTCTCGATCGCTTGAGCATCCGTCGCGATTTCATCGATTTGATTCGATAATGAACCTGTTTTGCGTAAAATATTTTCTGTCTCAATCGATTGATAATTGGTTGCATTAGCAATTTCATTGATGGCTGTAGACGTGTCGTTCATGGTCCCTGCTGTTCTTGAAGATATGGATTGCAGATCATTAGACGACTGATTCAGGACATGCGCCGAGCTGCCGACCATCTGTAACATGCCTTGAATCTTCTGCACCATGGAATTCAATCCCTGAGCAATCTGTCCGATCTCATTATTGGAATTCGCATCCAGCTGAACTGTCAGATCGCCTTGTTCAATCAACTTGATCTTGGTAAGCAGCTGTGGAATCGATCTCAAGAGGTAACGAAGTGTAATGTAACTGATGATCACGAGCAGAATGGTAGCAGCGGCAAATCCGCCAAGCGTAATCCATGTAAATGTTTTTAATTCCGCGAGAACTTCTTTCTCGGATATGGTTAGACCTACTGACCACCCTGTATCTTTACTGGTTGCGTAGCCGATATAACGACTTTCCCCATTGTCATTAATCAACTGCACACCGGATTCCCCAGCGATCATCTTTTTGCCGATGTCCCCAATACCGCCAGTCGTGTCCGTAATCTTTTCTTTCAAAACTTTCTCCTGATCCGGATGGTAGAGAATATCTCCGGACTTGGAAAGTAGAATGGAGTAACCCGTGCTTCCCAGTGAGTAGCTCTCCATAATGGCCGGGATATCCTTGAATGCAATATCAGCCGCGGCAAATCCAATAAGCTGACCATTGTCATCTTTGATTGGATAGAATATGCCCATGAGCACACTGCCTGTTGCAAGATCAATGTACGGATCAGAGAAATATAACCCGTCTGCGGCTACAGCCGGATTATAGTATGGGCGTGTTTGGATATCAAAATCCGGGGCGGAAGCCGCACCATCATTTTGCAGCCAGAAGCCTTTACCTCCTAAACCTGCGATCCAGGCATCGGCGAACGAAGGCTCTTCCTTAACGATGGCTGCGAGTGTTTCCTGAGTTTCCGCTGCGTATGTGGAACTGGCTGCAACCTCTGCCGATTCGGTCGTTTCTATGTATTGTCGAAATAACTTATTGGTAGACATTTGCTTGACCAGTGAACCTTTTTCTTTGAATAATGCATCGAACTCACTTACAATCGCTTGTGTCTTGGTCTGAAGCATAGACTCCTGTTGTTTGACCAAAATGTTTTGTGTGCTTGAATACATGAACGTCCCCAGAACGGCAAAGACGACCACGATAATGACCAATAGCACAATGGATAATGTGTTCGCGATGCTGGATGTTCGTGTTTTCTTTAATACCCGATTCCTTAAAATGTTTGACATGTTCCATCTCCCCAGATGTGTATTAAGCTAAAAGCTTCTAATTATATGTCGGAATAATATATATAATTATGTAGATTCCTGTAGGCTAAACGAAAAAAATCAACAGAAATGGGAATAAGATCGGATCGAGAAGGTATGGAAGTGACATCATAGTGGGGACAGAACGATACAGAACTTTACATGCAGCTAACAATTGAGACCACTACACACCGATACTATAAGTATCACGTTGTGAAATATAGACCTATGGAGAACCGGAGGAGCATGAATGGCTAAGAAATCAGAGAGTAATAAATTAAGGGGGAGAGGGATTCAACAGCTGAAGATAACGACAACCTTGATATTAATGATTGCCGTTAGTTTGATTGGACTCGTTGTATTATTTCTATTCGGCATATTTGGCATGAATGATGTAAGACTGGCACAGGGCGCGTTATATACAGATCGATTCTTGCATCAGACTAATATTTTGGAGATTAAGGCTGACTTCTATAATATGCGTGCCAACTATACCAAGCTTCTCGATAAGCAAGAATATACGGACAAGCAGTATGAGCAAGTTCAGAAGAACAAGAAAAAGGTTATGGGTGGGATGGACGAGTTTTCCGCAAGAACTCTTGATACAACAGAACAAGAAATCTTTAATGATCTCAAGGCGAAGCTGGAAGTTTACGACCAGGACATTGAACAGATCATGAACGTCAAGAAAACAACGGGTACTTATGATGATGAAGAGAGAGACCGAATTAACAAAAGCAGTACAGCTATTGTGGAAACGGTTACGAAGTTAAGTACATATAATGAAGAAGAATCTGCGAATTTATATGCGCAAACCCAAGACACCATTCGAGATACAGCGCTGTTTCTTGGCATTGTGCTTCTCACTTCACTGTTCATTCTGGTCGTTGTGTCTTATCTGACGATTCGAAATATTCGCTCTCGGATGCGTGCAATCAATAGTTACTGTGAAGAGATTACGCAGGGCAACCTGTCAGCTACCATTGCTCCCCAGTTGCTTCAAGGTCAGAATGAAATTAGTGTCATTGCTCGTGCCATTCATAAAATGACGGGTTCCACTTCGAATGTAATTACAAGTGTGGTGAATGAGTCTCAGCAGATCAATGAGATGAGTGACCTCACGAATCAGAACATGTCGGAACTCAATGAGCGTATACGTGAGGTATCTGCAACGGTAGAAGAGTTGTCAGCAACGATGGAAGAGACTTCTGCATATACGGAGAATATGAATCAATCCGTTAATGAGGTCCTTCGAGCAGCTGAATACATCTCCGCCCGTACCAAGGAGAAGGCTGAGTCTGCTAATGTTACTAGCGGCAAAGCTGAGGTTCTGAAGCAGGAGGCTAGTGTGTCTAGTAAGGCAGCACAGGATATGTATACCAGTGCAAGTGTGAAGATGAATGATGCGTTGGAGCGTGCCCATGCAGTGGACCAGATCGGTGTTCTGTCCCAGTCCATTCTGGATATTACCTCGCAGACCAACTTGCTCGCATTGAATGCTTCCATTGAAGCGGCTCGTGCAGGTGAAGCAGGACGTGGCTTTGCGGTTGTAGCTGAGGAGATCCGAAAATTGGCAGATGGCTCCAGACAAGCTGCAGACGAGATCCGGCATGTCACAAGTGAAGTTACAGAGTCTGTAGCTCTTCTGTCTTCTAGCGCGAAGGAAATGCTTACCTTTATGTTCAACCAGGTGGGCAGTGACTATAAACTGTTGGAAGATACGGCAGATGAGTATTACACCCATGCAGTTGAACAAGCCAACACGGTGAATGACCTCCACACGACGGCGCGACAGGTGAATGAAACCGTTGAAACTTTGGTGAGAGCCATTCATGAGATCGCGACGGCCAGTGAGCAATCCGCTGCGTCGAGTCAGCATATTGCTGAACATATGGTGTCCTCTACTGAGCAATCACTGCAAGTAACGAGTCAGTCGGATCAAGTGAAGGAAAGTGCATTACGTCTTAACGACATTGTAAAAGGGTTTAACATTTAAATGCATTGCCCGTTAAACTGTGCCAAAAGCCCGCCCTCATTTAAGAGAAGCGGGCTTTTTTCTGTACCGTTAAGTATTGGAATATTCTTATTCTAGCTAGGTGTTCATATCCGTTAGTGCTGGCATGTTGATCTCTTTTACACAAGCTGCTTTGGATAAATTCACGATACAACGAACGATAGAAACCATGTCCTGAAGTGGAATACGTGTCCCGTCATACTCAGCAAGAGCTCGATCCGGTCCTTCTTCATAAGGGATCTCCGCTGCCAGCTCTCCGGGGTTAATACATGTAACGGCAATGCCGTCATGTCGGGTATGTTCTCTCAGAGCCTCTGTGATTCCGCGAATGGCAAACTTGGAGGCGACAAAAGAAACTTGTGTACTATTGGCATTATTCAGACCGGCTGTTGAACCAATGAGAATGATTTTTCCCGCTGCAGATTGTCGTAGATGAGGCAATAATGCTTGAATACATACGATGGTTGAAGTGATATTAACATGGATCAGATGACTGATGTCCGCAGGCTCGTCTTTATCGAACGTATAGTGATCCTCGAAGCCTTCTTTCTCCCAAATGCCTACATTGTATATGAGTACATCCAAAGGTTCATTCTTCAACTGGTCCGTGACAATGGTGGCGGCATTCAGCTCAGAAAGATCTGCCTGTATCCATCTCCGCTGTACACCATCACTCAAATCCAGGCTTTCCGGTCTGCTTCGAGAAACGACCCAGACTTTATCGCCTTGTTCGGGCACACCTCTGACGAAGGCATCTCCTAATCCTTTGCTTGCACCGAACACGAGATAACTTTTCATATGGAAATCCTCCTTGTGGAATTGCAGTGTCTGTACTTCATTGGAAAGTCTACATAATCGTACTATAGAAGTGAAGGGAAAGAATGAAGCTTGAATGAAGATATGTTGAATGTCGATATATCTATGAAATCGAAAATCTTTCGTTTTGAACTAAACGAAGGATGTAGCAGTTAAAAATTTGTTGTAAATGATAATTGTTATCAATTATACTTCCCATAGGAAAGGGGGCATTATTTTGAACGACGATGATTTAATGTTATGGGATTATACCAATATTCAACTCATGGATATTCGCTATAAGTTTCTGAATCCAGGGGAAGCGTTGAGTTCCTATCGTTTTCCTACATCTGGATATCTATATATTGCTCGTGGTACCGCTTGTTTTCGGCTCGATGGTGTGACGCATGATGTTGAACGTTTTTATATCATCCATAGTGGGAAGGGAGGTCGTCTGGACATCGGTCCGGTTAGAGAGAGAATGGAATACTATCTGGTGTTATATAAAACTTCTCTCTCCAACACGGCTCTACCATCTGTCCAGAGACAATATAAGAGCAGCAATCCATTTCAAAGGCAATATGCTTTTGCTCCCAATGATCCGGTTGAATTACTGCTTCAACTGAAGAAAATGCTTCACATATGGCTGAAGCCTAACTCACTCGAACGATTGCAGGTGAAATCGCAGTTGTATCAGTTTGCGTACGAAGTTGAGAGACAATGGAAGATACATACGGAAGCTAATGTTAAACCTGATCTAGTTGAGCAAGCTACTCAATACATCCGCGAACATTACAGGGAATCAATTACGTTATCCACGGTTGCTGAGCGGCTTAATTATAGTGCTCCTTATGTGGCAAAACAGTTCAAAAATAAGACCGGAAATAGTCTCATTGATTATCTGATTCAAGTTCGAATGGAAATGGCCTGTGAATTGCTGGAACAAACAGAGGCTTCTTTACAGGAAGTGGCGTCGGGCGTGGGTTACACGGATTTATCTTACTTTATCCGCATTTTCAAAAAGACGGTGGGAGTGACACCCGGTAATTATAGGTCAGAAGCTCGTGATCAAACCAAAAGAATGGATCGTCCTATAACCAGGCTTAGATTGTCTAATGCAGAACGCAGAGGACAAGGTTATATTGGTAATGAATATGATAATCATTATCAACATATGGAGAGGAACGATTTATCGATGTACAGAAATACTAAAGTATCATTGGGGGCTGTCATGCTGTTATGCCTGACCATTATGGTCAGCGCTTGTGCACCTGCCGGGGGGAATACAAGCACAACATCTACATCAACTGTAGAAACGCAAACGAGTCAACAGGCCAGCACAACGCCTTCCGAAAGGCTATACACGGACAATCAGGGACATGAAGTCAGTATACCGGAGAAGCCGCAACGTGTTGTGCTTCAGGGCAATTCGATTGGAGATCTGCTTGCGCTGGGTGTACAGCCTGTTGGGGTTGACCGTAGATTTATTACCAATTCGGCATATGAGGATAAAGAGATCACGCCCGCAGAGGATATCGGTTTTCCCACGAGTTTTGAGAAAATCCTGTCCCTGGAACCAGATCTGACCATGCTGGGTTATGTACTGGATAAGCAGTATGATGAAATATCCAAAATATCACCGACCGTTGTCTTTGATCAGAATTTACCATTGAACGAACGTCTTCCGGTGATCGGGGAGATTGTAGGCAGACAGGATGAGGCCAAGCAATTGCTGGCTGATTATAATGTCAAGGCAGAGAAGATGTGGAGCGAGGTACGGGATCAAGGTCAAGTCGCTGAAGGCGAAACGGCTGTGGTGCTGATGTATTATTGGGATCGGACGATGTATCTGATGAAAACAGGCGGCGTGCCTGAACTGTTGTACCAGCCGCAAGGCTACCAGATGTCTGAGAAGGTGAAAGGCATTGAGCCAGCCGCAGGCTCCCCGTTCATTGAGATCTCGCCTGAGCTGATGCATGAGATGCTTGTAGGTGACCATCTGTTCGTATTGTACCCTGAGAATGATGAAGCCGAATCATCCTTTAAGGAACTGCTGGAAACGCCACTTTGGAAAAAACTCCCCGCTGTGCAAAGCGGAAAAGTCACTTTCATCGAGTCCAAATGGAATTATGAAGATATGCTGACGAGCGACATGCTGCTGGATGAGTTTCCTAAGATGATTGCTGAATAAAGCACAGCATCGTAAAAGTTTGATGTGAATGAACATATGCGAAAAAAGCCCGCGCCATATGGTGCGGGCTTTTCGAGTTGCGGTGGGGAGAATCGTACGGACCAATTCGGACAGGCTACTCCTTCTTTTCGTTGCGATAGTCTCGTGGAGCTGCGCCCATTACTTTTTTGAACATACGAGAGAACTGAAAGGGGTCTTTGTATCCGACGCTGCATGCGATCTCATTC